>NZ_JBPYDE010000004.1:0-310178 GCF_051847555.1 Psychrobacter sp. 1Y4
ATTGGTTCAGGCTCAGAAATTGGTTCAGGCTCAGAAATTGGTTCAGGCTCAGAAATTGGTTCAGGCTCAGAAATTGGCTCAGGCTCAGAAATATTATCTATAGCAGTATTAGTATCAGCCATGTTTACAAACTGATTAATATCGGCTGTATTTGTTGAAGATGTACTTTCTGAGAAGTGATCTTCATTGCCCGTCATCTGATTAGCACTTTGCTCAACGCTATTATTAACTTCCTCATTAACAATAGCTTGCTGATGAACATCATTAACATTATCAAGGTTATAAGTTTGTGATTCATGCGATGATGCAACATGACCTACAGAAGCTATAGATTCTGATATATCTGTTGAGCCAGTTGATTCAATCGAATGAGACTTTAAGACTTCATCAACGGGTAATGGGCGAAACGCTAATAGACGTAAGATACACATTTCAAGCGCTTGCATTGGCGTGCTAGCAAGTTTGATACCTTCGCGTGCTTGTACCACAATTTCATAATATAACTGCAATACATCAGGACTAATATGCTGGGCAAGTGCATTAATATTTTGTGCTTGCGCTTCATTTACATTTAAAGCAACTTCCGGTAATAGCTGTGTTAATGCCAATTGATGCAGCAGCTCAGCGAGTCCATCAAACATACTGGTTGCATCGACCATTTGCGCGCGCATTTGCTCAATATGAGCAGCAACAGCTGACTTGTTATGATTATAAATATCTGTAATTAGACTGACCAAATCAGCGGCGTCAATCAAGCCTAGCATCGCATTGACCGTCACATCATCAAGTGACCCTTGACCAAAGGCAATGGCTTGATCAGTTAATGACAACGCATCACGTACAGAGCCTTTTGCTGCACTTGCCAGCTGCCAAAGCGCAGGCTGGGTATGAGTAACTTGCTCTTGCGTCAACACGTTTGCTAAATGCTCACTGAGTAACGTCTGCGGTAAAGGGCGTAGCACAAATTGCAAACAGCGCGAGATAATCGTAATCGGTAGCTTTTGTGGATCAGTGGTCGCAAGTAAGAACTTAACATGTTCAGGGGGTTCTTCTAGTGTCTTTAGTAGCGCATTAAAGCTATGCGTAGATAGCATATGCACCTCATCGATAAGGTATACTTTATAGCGGCCTTGGCTTGGCGCATAAGGGACATTATCAAGTAGCTCGCGTGTGTCTTCGACCTTGGTACGCGAAGCCGCATCAATCTCAATCAGATCGATAAAACGCCCTTGGTCAATGGCGACACAGTTGTCACAGACGCCGCATGGTGTACTGGTAATGCCAGTCTCACAGTTTAGACATTTGGATAGAATACGGGCAATCGTCGTCTTACCAACACCGCGCGTACCAGTAAATAGATAGGCATGATGCAGACGATTATAATCAATCGCATTAATCAACGCTTGTGAGACGTGCGTTTGGCCGACCAACTCGTGGAAGTTTTTTGGGCGGTATTTACGCGCTAGAACTTGATATTGCTGCGACATAGCTATCCATTGTGCCAAGTGGTTAAAGTTCTTATTTTGAGTATGCTTTTTGAGTGTTTATTATAGCAAAAAGCCAGCGCATTCGTCTGGCTTCTTACCGGTTCAAAAATGACTTAACATCCGCTTAGCCAGTGGCCGTTAGCCAAGAGCATTAGTCAAAAAATATTGATCAAATAATACTCAATCATTAATCCGCTTTTCGGCGCATATGCGGAAATAAAATCACATCACGAATACTAGCAGAGTCAGTAAATAACATCACTAAGCGATCAATACCGATACCCTCACCTGCTGTCGGCGGTAAACCATAAGACAAGGCTTCGATGTACTCTTCATCAAAATGCATCGCCTCTACATCGCCAGCATCTTTTTCAGCCACTTGGCCATGAAAGCGTTCTGCTTGGTCAGCTGGATCATTTAATTCGCTAAAACCATTCGCCAACTCACGACCACCAATAAATAGCTCAAAACGATCCGTAATTTCGGGATTATCATCATTACGGCGCGCCAGTGGTGACGTCTCAGCTGGATATTCTGTGATAAAAGTTGGTTGACGCAGTTGATGCTCAGCCGTCTCTTCAAAGATAATGGTAATCAATTTACCGATACCAAAGACATCTTTTACTGGCTGTTTAAGCGTGTTCGCTACATAATCTGCTAGATAATCGCGATCATTGATACGTGCCATATCAAAGTCTTCAGCATATTTTTCGATAGCTTCAGTCATAGTTATGCGCTCAAACGGCGCTTTTAGACTGATACTTTCTTCTTGATAAGTGATTTCGGTCGTGCCTAAAATATCCATTGCAAGCTTATTAAACAAACGCTCCGTCAAATCCATCAAATCATGATAATCAGCATAGGCCTGATAAAATTCAATCATGGTAAATTCAGGATTGTGGCGCGTGGATACGCCTTCGTTACGAAAGCTGCGGTTAATCTCAAATACCTTTTCAAAACCGCCCACAACCAAGCGTTTTAGGTAAAGCTCAGGTGCGATACGCAAATATAATGGCATGTCCAATGCATTATGATGCGTCACAAATGGACGCGCGACAGCACCACCTGGGATAGGATGCATCATTGGGGTCTCAACTTCCATAAAGCGCTCATTCAACATAAACTGACGAATGCCGCTAATCACCTGGCTGCGAATCACAAACGTATCACGAGTCGTCTCATTGGTCATCAAATCAAGATGTCGATTACGATAGCGCGCTTCTACATCAGCTAAGCCATGAAACTTATTTGGCATTGGACGTAGTGACTTGGTCAATAAGTGGAATTCTTCAATATGGACATAAAGATCGCCTTTTCCTGAGCGACCGATATAACCTGAGACACCGACGATATCACCCAAATCTAGCGATTTGATGCTAGCGCGTGTTTCTTCATCTAGCTCTTTGCGAGCGACGTAGAGCTGAATGCGACCCGTCATGTCTTGAATGACAATAAATGAGCCACGATTGAGCATTACTCGCCCTGCCACATGAACCTGTGTTTTGTCACCCTTAGACGCATTATCTTCAATTTCTTGCTTTGACACACCCTCAAAAGCCGCTTGCAGATCTTTGGCATAATCTGTACGTTTGAACTGGTTAGGATACGGCTGTTTGCCTGAAGCACTAATATCATCGAGCTTAGCTTGCAGCTGTGCGATAAGCTCGTTGGCTTCTTCTAAGGTTGGGGCTTGGTCTTGGTTCTGATTTTGATTATTGGGCTTTGACATAACACTCTCAAAATGGTTGGATATTTATGGGTAGTCTTTTAAAGATAAAAACAAAAAAAGCAGTTTGTGAAAACTGCATAAACATAGCATTGGTTATAGCCATTATGTATTGGGGTCTGCTGACCCTAATGAATCAAACTTTCATACGGAATATGAAGCTCTTGATGGAGCTTTTTTATCATAGACAAGCTTAATGGACGCTTACGATTTAAAACCTCCGATACTTTGCTCGGTGCTCCTAAGTACCTCTCTAAGTCTTGCCTACTTAAGTTAAGGTTTTCCATCTGAAACTTAATAGCCTCAACTGGCTCTGCATGTTCAATTAGATAGTATTGATTTTCGTAGGCTTCAATTAAAGTCACTAATACATCACGAGTATCTGCTTCAATACTGCCTTCAGGCGCTTGAAACACTGCTTCTAATTGCTTAAATGCTTGTTTTAAATCCTGATCGTTTCGGATTGGTTTAATGTTCATTGACCACCTCGACATCTATTTTGTCATAATCGCTATGAGTACCAATAAATTTTATCCAAACAATACCAACTTGATATTGTATCTCTACGACTAATCGATACTTGTTTCCAGCGATATTAAAAACAACTCTGTTATTGGCACATATGCTCGCATTCTTGAAAGCATCTTTGATATCTTGAGGTGACTTCCAGTCTGCTTTTATAGTGAAATCATGCCATGCCTCAAGCTGACCTTTTGCATCATTACAGTTAGGTTGTTCCCAAAATTTACGTAACGTGCTTTTCGCTATGATTCTCATATGACTTTATTATATTCCCATTTTGGGAATATAGCAATCCTAACAATCATTTAATAAGCCTTTTATGGAAGTTAAGAGTGTACATTAGCTACATTTTAATCAAGCGGCCTTCTTACTCACCGCCAATACTAGCCATCAAGTCCGCTTGATGCTCACGTAGTAACGAGTCAAGCAACTCATCTAAGTCGCCTTCCATGATGGAATCAAGCTTATATAAAGTCAGATTGATACGATGATCAGTCATACGCCCCTGCGGGAAATTATAGGTACGAATACGCTCTGAGCGATCACCACTACCAACCAAGTCGCGGCGCATCTCATCTGCAGTATCTACCTGCTCTTGCACTTTGGCTTGTTGAATACGTGAGATGAGCATCTGCATCGCTTTTGCTCGGTTTTTATGTTGGCTACGCTCTTGCTGACATTCTGCCACCACACCTGTAGGGATATGGGTTAAACGTACAGCAGAGTCTGTGGTGTTGACGTGCTGACCACCTGCACCGCTTGAGCGGTAAGTGTCCATTTTGATATCAGCAGGGTTAAGATCAACGCTATCATCGATTTCAACTTCAGGCATGACAGCGACTGTACAAGCTGACGTATGGACGCGTCCTTGGCTTTCTGTCTCAGGCACACGCTGGACACGATGCGCCCCAGATTCAAACTTTAAGCGACCATACACACTGTTGCCAGAGACACGAGTGATAATCTCTTTATAGCCGCCATGCTCACCTTCATTAGCCGATAGCACCTCTACCGTCCAGCCCTGATTCTGCGCGTACTTTTGGTACATACGGAATAGGTCGCCGGAGAATATTGCTGCTTCATCACCGCCAGTACCCGCTCTAATCTCCAAAAATGCCGGAACTTTATCATTGGGGTCTTTTGGCAGCATCATGACATTGAGCGCCTCTTCCATCTCGATGATGGTTTCACGGGCGCTGTCGATCTCATCCTGCATCATCTCTTTCATTTCTGGGTCTGATGCGTCCGCTAGCATACTCTCAGCATCGGCCTGATCGCCTTCTGCACGCAGATAATTTTGCCACAAGGTGGTGATGTCCATCAAATCACTGTGCTCAACCGACAGCTCACGGAATTTATTATTATCACTAATAACACTAGGATCGGACAATAAGGCGGTAACCTCTTCATAGCGGTCTACCATCTGGTCTAAGCGCAAGCGCAAGGATTCTTTCATAAAAGGGCTTTTTATAAATAAGGGAAATAAGAATGCGATTATAGCAAATTTTTGCACTGAAATTAAAATCACTGCTTAAACTTAGGCTTTATAGTGATAAATAACTTTAAATTCGCTTAAAAGATAAAACTTGAACCATAAAAAATAGCCAAGACTGCTCTTGGCTATATGATTTATTATAAGCTTTAACCATCAAAAAAGACGACTTTTAAACCTTACGTACTAGCACTGATCCGATAGAGTAACCGGCACCAAATGAGCAAATTACGCCCAAATCACCAGACTTAAGATTATCTTTATAACGATGGAAGACTACCATAGGGCTAGATGAGCTAGTATTAGCAAACTCAGCGATAACGCTTGGTACGATAGCTTTATCCGCCTCTTTGCCCATTACTGTACGTAAAATAAGATCCAGCATATTGGCATTGGCTTGGTGTAACCACATCATCTTGACTTCTTGGGGTTCCAAATCATTTTCTTGTAAATGTTCAAGAATGACTTCAGACACCTTTGGACAGACTTCACGGAAGACTTTACGACCATTTTGTAAAAATAGCTTGTCCGTCACTGGCTCCTTAATATCAGGATACATTTGTGTTTCGGCTGCCAAAAACTCCGAGCGATCCATAAAACCGTATTCATTTTTAATATTGGTTGAAAACTCAGTAAACAGCTTACTGTTTAAAATCTCATAGCCTTTTGGTGTATCCAGCTCTTCTACGATACAAGCGGTTGCGACATCGCCAAAGATAAAGTGACTGTCACGGTTACGCCAGTTTAAATGCGCGGAGGTAATCTCGACATTGACCACAGCCACACGTTTGGCAAGGCCTGATACGATAGAGCCATGTGCTTGTGATAGACCAAAAGTTGCCGCACTACAGGCAACGTTCATATCATAAGCGTAACCACCAACCATGCCGATTTCTTTTTGAATCTCGATGGCAACGGCAGGATAAGTACGCTGAAAGTTTGAGCAAGCCAATATGATACCGTCTAAGTCGTTGGCTTCAAGCCCTGCATCGGCAAGTGCGTCTTTGAGCGCTGCTGCTCCCATCTCCGCCATGACAGACAACTCTTCGCCCAAGTTACGATAGGCAATCACTGGCGCCATGATTTCAGGGTTCAAAATACCGTCTTTTTCCATTACGTAGCGTGATTTAATGCCTGATACTTTTTCGATAAACTCAGCGGATGAATGCTGGAGTGCAGGGATAGTATCATTGGCTATCTCGTCAGCATGTGCTTCGTTATAATTGTCAACGTACTGGTTAAATGACTCTACCAGCTCTTCATTGCTAATGCTAAAGGGAGGGACATACAGGCCAGTACCGGTGATACAAGTCGTCATGATAAGCTTCCTTGTCTACTACTATTTGGCTTATTAATAAGCATAAAAAGGGAGAAAATAGCGCAAGTCTAATTTCGGTGAATAACTGTAAACTTAAAATCAATGTCTTTATTATGCCTGAATATTATTATTTTTCTAATACTTTGTTACAAATAATCAATTTCATGTCAATAATCGGCAAAGGCCTACGCTATTGACGCCTACCTACTATATAATTAACCTCATTTAAACGCACTCAATTTTGGCAAGATAATAGCTAGGGAACATAATGGAAGGTCTTTTTATTTGGTTATTCGGACAATATGCTGACTATTCTACACTCTTTATTATACTAGAAATCATCGGCGTGATCTTTGGCGTTGCCAGTGTATTACTCGCGCGCAAGCTCAATGTACTAGTCTTTCCCATTGGTCTGGTTAGTACTGCTATCTTTGTGTATTTGCTATGGAAATGGCAATTGTTCGGTGACATGTTTATTAACGCTTATTACACAGTAATGGGTTTATATGGCTGGTTTAACTGGTCAAAAAACTCAAAAGCAATCAAAAGTAGTGGTAAAAATTCTAACCAAGATGATATCGATATCGAGCATATCCAATCAAGCGACATACCCATGATGGCACTATTGGCGACTGGGACAGCTGCCTTTGTGGCATTGGTTTATTATTTCCGCCCCGTCATCAACAACAACTTTAGCTTTGATGGTGCAGTGCTAGGAATGCATTTGTTTACTTGGGTCGATTATACCGATATGCTAACCACCGCGCTGTTCTTAATGGCGATGTGGCTCATGGCAAGCCGTAAGATTGAGCATTGGTTACTATGGATAGTCGCCGACGCAATCTCAGTGCCATTATATTTTTACAAGGGCCTTACCTTTACCGCATTACAATACGTAGTGTTCACTCTCATCGCAGTTTGGGCTTATTATGAATGGCAACGACGCTACCGCATTCAATCTCACGCAGCATACGCCTAAAACGGTAATTAAGATTGCTATTTTGGGGGCAGAAAGCACGGGCAAAACCACCTTATGTCGTGATTTGGCAACGCATTTTAGTAGCCCTTGGGTACCAGAGTATATGCGTATTTATTTGCAAGAAAAATGGGATAACGAGCAGATGACTTGCACTTGGGACGATCTATTACCCATTGCCCAAGGTCAAATCAAGCTTGAGAATAAACTGGCCCAGCAAGCGGCTCAAGATTTTTTATCTCGCCTAGACATTGATACTGTTACTGACACTCAAAAATATCTATTTTGTGATACCAGTTTGTTTGAGCTAATGGTTTATTCAAATTGGTATTATGGCGACTGTCCTCTTGCGCTAAAACAAGCCGCACTGGCGCATCATTATGATTTGATACTGCTAACAGACGTTGATATTCCTTGGGTTGCGGATGACTTGCGAGATAGTCCATATGAGCGTGAAGAGATTAGCGCTTATTTTGAGAGCCAATTAAATAAATATAACAAATGTTTTAGACGTATTGGCGGTAATAGAGAGGAGCGAGTTCGACAAGTGATTAGTTATTTAGAGTGATTTTTACTTCTGCTTAGGCTATTTTTTTCTCCATTGATTCAGCCAATAATCGTTCGTCCTTCATTTCCACTCTCAAACGCCCTTTTATTAGGAATTTTCTTGAAAGCCACGCTATACACGATAATTGCTTTGATAGCCTTTGCTGCAAACTCTCTGCTTTGTAGAATGGCGCTCGCTGAGGGTTATATTGATCCTTGGAACTTTACTATTATTCGCCTGTTAGGTGGTGCTATCTGCCTTGCAATAATCATGAGTGTGCATCAGCGTCGTCTACAGCAGCCAAGTACGCCTCATCAAGATACAGATGTTTTAAGAGAAACTATCTTAAAAGATAAAGGCAGCTGGTTAAGCAGTCTCAGCTTGGTGATTTATGCGCTTTGCTTTTCACTCGCTTACGTGGCACTTGATACTGGTACTGGCGCGCTTATTTTGTTTGCCGCCGTTCAACTTACTATGATCGGTTGGGGTATTTATCAAAAAGAGCAAGTAAGTACCATACAATGGGTAGCTCTTTTTGTAGCATTCGCAGGTTTCGTCTATTTAATGCTCCCTTCAGCAGCAGTACCCTCACTGATTGACGCGATGATTATGGCAATAAGCGGTATCGCATGGGGCGTTTATAGTATACGCGGCAAAGCTTGCGTATCCCCGCTTCGCGCTACAGGTTTTAACTTTATTAGAAGCCTTGTCGCTATTCCTTTGTTGTTTTTGATAGGAATAAATTATTTGACAGGTATCAGTACAGAAGGTGTCATATTAGCAAGCGTGTCAGGAGCCATTACTTCTGGCGTTGGCTATAGCCTATGGTATGTGGCCATGCCATTGTTAAAAAGCACTCAAGCCGCGGTTGTACAGTTTTGTGTGCCAGTATTGGCAGCTATCGCAGGTGTGTTGTTTTTGTCTGAACAACTATCTCTGCGATTCATCATCGCAACCATAGTGATTTTAGTTGCTGTTTCAGTATTTGTCTTAACCAAACAAACGCCTAAACCCTCTGCCCATATTGAGACAGTTAGATAAATGTTTTTAAATTACCAAACCTGTAACACTCAGAAACACTTTAGGTACTATATTAACGCCAAACAATAACGTTAGATAAATCTATTACTTGTAACATACTGCTTTACATCTCAAACAACAAAAATCTTGAGGACTATTATGAAAAAATTATTAGCCGTTGCGCCTTTTGCTGTACTACTAGGAGCATGTGCAACTAACGCACCAACCACTACGACAGCCCCTACTACCAATACGCAACAAGTGGTACAGTCATTTACTTGTGAAGATGATGGCGTGGTGACTGCCGCGTATGCAGCTGACGGTCAAGCAGCCAAACTTAACGTTACCCTGCCAAAGATTGGTTTAAATAACGCAGACATCGAGATGAAACAAGCAGTATCAGGTTCTGGTGCTCGCTACATTAATGACGTTAACCCTAAAACGACTTATGACTGGCAAACCAAAGCTGACTTTGGCATTATGACGATCAGCTCAGACAATGGTCAACAATATAGCGTTAACTGTAATATTTAATAGAATGCTTTTATAGTCATTGCAATTAGTCAGTAAAAAACCCCACGTTATATATTACGTGGGGTTTTTTGTGCTCTATCTTAAACAGTAGCAAAAAGACTGCTCACTTATTTATTTTTCTTACCCACGAATTGCACCACTGCACTAAGACCTTGATGATACTTGCCTTCTAAAACCATACGCTGTTTTTCAACGCCAATGATTTCTTGTAATTCTGTAAGCTCGTTCTGCATATTTTTAAGGGAGTTAAAACGCTTTTTTTGCGCAGCAGGTGGTCCGCCAACAGCTTCCATGGACAGTTGCTGCTCGGTATAAGCTTCAAGGATAAAGACCCCATTTGGTCTCAGCGCTGGGACAATCTGTGTATGAATATACCGACGAACATCAGTAGGCATATGCGCCCAAATGGACACTATACCATCCCATTCATTTTCACCGAATTGATAATCCGCTAGGTCAGCCACTTGAGTGGTAATGGTAACATCTTTATCCATAGCCAGTTTTAACGCTTTGTTCAAGCCCACATCAGATAAGTCCATGGCAGTGACTCGATAGCCTTGCTCAGCTAAAAAGACCGCGTTTCTGCCTTCGCCTTCTGCCAAACACAGCACGCGTCCCCCTGCTAGTATGTGCTGGAACTGCTCTTTCAAAAAATCATTTGGTTCTTTACCAAAAGCAAACCCTGGTTCGCTATAGCGTTCATCCCACATGTCATTTTCCTTTTGTATTTTATTTAGCCTGCTAATTATTACAGTTATAGTACCGTGGGTAAGGCGCAATAGGAACCACAATATCAAAGAGGAGATCACCTATCTTTATAGCTACATGAGACAACAACCAAAGTTCGTGAGAATGGTGTTACTCGTTACTTATAGGATCTGTACAAAGTCAGGATTAGCATTATTAGGGGTTGTTCATCAATAAAAAAGCTGAATTAGCGCTTGCTAGTCCAGCCTTTTCTATTTATATAATGGAAGTTATTTTATATAAAAGTAGCCTCCATTGTGGCGTAAGAGAAAATTTATCATTTTCTAATATGCAATTTTTTAACGCATCTTATCCCACACCTTATTCAGCCGTTTTGGTGATACTGCCATACGCGTTTTCATGGGTTGAGCAAATAGCTGGATACGATACTCTTCTACCATCCAGCGATACTCACTGATGGCCGTATCGCTGGCACGATTAGCCAATCGCTCCATATGCACATCGAGCGCATAAACGCCATCGAGATCAGCATCAAGGTTGTGCTCAAGGCGTTCGATACGAATCTCTAGCGCCTCTAAATAGCGCGGATACTGCTGCCAATGACTATAATCCATCCGATAAACAAAGTCAGACAGACGCAAATCCTCTAACTGGTCTTCGATATCATCGATAGACTCGCCAAACACTTCACGATCCAGCATAAGTAAGCTTTGACGAATACGCTGCCAGCGAGTATAGACATTTTTTAGGGTTTTGATGACACTTTGACCCGTTAATAAAAAGTTACTAACCACGGTCTCAAGCGTCTTTGCATACTCCTCTGGGGTAAATGGCAGCTCCTCGCTCAGTCCAATCGCGACATCATCTGCACTCTCAGGCAGGTCCTCACTATGATCAAATAAGACATAATGCTCCTCAAGCGTCGCATCAAGTGTGGCATCGATGACGATGGTTTTTAGCTTTTCCATATCACCAAGCGGGGCAAAGGCTAATTTAAATATCTTATCGACTTGACTGGTCAGCTGCTTTCTTTTGGCACCGAGCTTACCTTTGATCAAGGTTAAAACGCCAATGCGATGCGCCTGTAGTGCCGCGTTTACATCGGTGTATTGATGAATCGATACCGCTTCGCCCGCCTCATCTGCGACCAATGCAGCAAATTGCTTCATCACTACGCCTGCGCTATGGTGGTTTTTACTAAAAGCAAAGTGCTCAGGGAAATCAGTGTGCGCGCCTTGTTGCTCATTGACCGCTTGACGGGTCTCTTGAGCATGACGAATCTGTAGCGTCTGTAGATCGCGGCCTTTTTCGATAATGCGGTTCTTATCATCGACCACGCAGATTTGTGGTTGCAAATAGCGATCAATGCTGGCCGGATTAAAGCTCTCCTCAGTCACCGACATAATGCCGCGACGATTTAGCGCTTGGCATAGCTGCTTGAGCAGTCCCTGTCCACCAGCGGGTTGCAATTCATCAAATAAGCTATCAGCAGTATCAGGAATCGGGACGATTTGTCGACGGATGTCTTTGGGCAGAGATTTAAGTAACTGCAATACCAGCTCATAACGCCAACCGGGTACGCCCCACAATAACTCAATAGCATCAAGCTGCGGCAGCGCAACAAGTGGCACGCGAATGGTCACGCCATCATCATCACTGGCAGGATCAAAAATGTAGCGTAGCGGCAGTTTCAAATCGCCCAGCTTCCACACTTCTGGGAAGTCACCTGTGGTCGGTGCTTGGCTATTGAGCACATCATCATCAGTAAAGAATAGATATTTGCTATCGTTTTTTTCTACCTCTGCACGCCAATCTTCAAAAGCTTTACGGCTGGCGACATGCTCAGGAATCTTTCTATCATAAAACTGATACAGCGTCTCTTCATCGACAAGTAAATCACGGCGGCGTAACTTATCTTCAATACGCTCAACATGGGCGATTTTGTCCATATTGTGCTGTAAGAATGGTGCCTGACGACCCAAGTTACCTGTAACTAAACCGTCACGGATAAATATCTCGCGCGACTCACTTAGATTGACTTGCTCGTAGTTGGTTAGCTGCTTACTGATGATAATAAGCCCAAACAAGCTAATCTGCGCGTAAGCTTTCACGCGGCCTGTTTTCTTGGACCAATGCGGCTCAAAATAATGATACTTTAATAAGTTACCTGCCGCTGAGATGATCCATTCTGGTTCAATCTTGGCAACGGTACGCATAAAGACTTGGGATGTCTCGACTACCTCAAAGGCTATGACCCAAGGTGGCACCTGTTTAAACACCGTACTGGCTGGAAAGATTTTGGCCTTTTGCTGGCGAGCAGCGAGATACTCTCCGCGATTTTCGGTTTTGTGAGCAATCGTAGACAATAAGCCCGTTAGTAATGCACGATGCAAATTGGCATATTTGACCGCCTTTACTTCTTCGTCTTCTATACTGGTAGGGTCACTATTATTCGCCTCTTTTTTGCTGTCTTTATCATCTGTCAGCTTAAGATCTGTAACCATCTGCACCAACTGACGATGGGTTTGGCTCCATTCGCGCACTCTTGGAAAGCTCAAATAGTTCTTCTTAGTAAACTGCTTACGCTGATTACCAGACAGCTTATTGCCGTCTGCATCCTTTTCAAACAAGGCTTTCCACAGGCTAAGATAAAACAAGAAGTCAGAATCATCTTGACGAAACTCTGCGTGTTTTTGATCCGCTTGCTGGCGCTTATTGACTGGGCGCTCACGCGGGTCTTGGACAGCAAGGGCTGCGACAACGATTAGCATTTCGCGGATACAATCAAAGTCGCTACCGGCAACCAACATACGTGCCAGTCTTGGATCAATGGGCATGCGCGCCATCTTCTGCCCAGTAGACGTGAGACGCAGATGATCAAGCCCTTTTTGGCGTTTGTTTTTGCTGTTTTTATAAGCAGTATCAGCCTTAGTAGTAATAGCGCCTAGCTCATCGAGCAATTTATGTCCATCTGTGACTAAGCGGCTATCAGGCGGCTCAATAAAAGCAAAATCATCGACACTACCCAAACGCAGATTGGCCATTTGCAAAATAACGGAGGCAAGATTGGTCCGCAGTATCTCAGGCTCGGTAAATTCAGGACGACCGCTAAAATCCTCCTCAGAATACAGACGGATACAAACACCCGGCGCGACACGGCCACAGCGCCCTTTACGCTGGTTAGCGGCAGCTTGTGATATTGCTTCAATCGGCAAACGCTGTACGCGCGAGCGATAAGAATAGCGTGATATTCGCGCAAAACCCAAATCGATCACGTAGCGAATGCCGGGTACAGTCAACGCAGTCTCAGCAACGTTAGTGGCGATAACAATACGTCGACCACGACCTGACGGCTGAAAGATACGTTGCTGCTCTTCATAGGTCTGCCGTGCAAATAATGGCAATACTTCGGTATGCTTTGGTCCATGACGCACGAGCACGTCTTGTAATTCACGAATCTCCGCCTCCGTCGCCGCAAATATCAAAATATCTGCTTGATCAGCGTGGCCCTTATTCTGTGCATCGCTGAAACATTCTTCAACGGCGGCAACCACCGCACGCGGCAAATTCTCCTCAAAGTCATCGTAGCTATCATCATCAGAGCTACCTACTGGCTCATCAGTGAGCGGACGGTAGCGTACCTCGACAGGATAGCTACGCCCTTCGACATTGAAGATGGGCGCAGGGACACTACGCTTTAGCTTATTATCATAACGGCTAAAGTATTCGCTAAAACGCTTGGTATCTAGAGTGGCTGAGGTAATAATGACTTTTAAATCGGGGCGTTTGGGTAGTAATTTTTTCAGATAGCCCATGATAAAGTCAATGTTTAGGCTACGCTCATGCGCCTCATCAATGATGATGGTGTCATATTTACTTAAAAACCGGTCATGACCGAGTTCAGCCAATAAGATACCATCGGTCATCAGCTTCACCACTGATTGCGCCGACCCTTGCTCATTAAAGCGAATTTTAAAACTGACCGTATTACCGAGCTGCTCACCCAATTCTTCAGCGATACGGTTGGCTACGCTACGTGCTGCGAGCCTGCGCGGCTGGGTATGCCCTATCTGCCCAGTAATACCACGACCTGCCAGCATAGCCAGCTTTGGTAATTGCGTGGTCTTACCAGAACCCGTCTCACCTGCGACAATGATAACTTGGTTATCGATAATAGCTTGTACTAAATCCTCAGCACGTTGGCTTACCGGCAGATCTAGGTTTAAGGTCGTAGGCAAATTGTCTGGAATACTATCGATACGTGCTTGTACCGCTTGCTGTGAGCGGGTTTTAATTTTGTCGTACTGCGCACGTTTTTTAGCTAACTCTTTATCTGCTTTATTCTGCTTTTCATTATCAGACTCTTTATTAGCTTTTTTGTTTTTAGCCACGGCAGTGCGCGCCAGCTCTCGCTCAAGGCGACTAAGATAATACTCATCTTTAGCAAGGACTGGTAAATCAAAAGCACTGGCACTATTCACAGTATGAGTGTTTAACCGCGGTACTTTATTGTCAAAATCAGCTTTAAGATTAGTGTTTGTCTGTGTTTCTATGTTTTGCAATTCTTTAATTTGATTCGGCATATCTGCTTAGGCTATTTATTATAAGAAAGTGTCTAGATTATGGGGATGTTTTAGGCGTGATTCAAGATAGTTGTGGTGTTTGGTTGGTAACTATGTAGACTATTACCATGGTATAAAATATTACATTGGAAGTTTTCAAACTCATTGTCTATAAGCTTAAGCTTAGTTAGCAGTCCTTATCTGCACAGTAATAGTTACGTTTTAGAATTATAAAAACGACTAAAACAATAGAGCTAATCACTCTTAGTATAGATAACCTGTTGGTTAGTAGCAGCCTCCATAAAGAAGGTATGCAACTTTTGTAAAGGTACTCGAGGGAAAGGTAGGTGCAAGGAAAGTATTAACCTCTCAAACGCGACTATTTCGTCAGCAAAGGCCTTCGCAATGTCTGGCCCAATCTGCGGATCATCATAGAGATTGTCAATCAACCATGTTAATTGTGGAAAATTGCCATTATTATGAACCTGATACAGGGTGGTAAACAGGTCATTAGGAATGTGGCAGCGCGTTTTGCGAATCATGCCGTTCTTAAAGTACATATCTAAAGCCATATTAAAGTCCCTTCCTTAATTTTCTGATACTGAGATAACCGACGTATACTTTATCATCATGAGTGTTAGCTGCTACTTGATAAACATTAAGTTGCTTTGAATCTACAATGACCGAGATTTATAACGACTCACTCCAGCAATAACTGTCTCCTCAATCACTCTATCATCACCAAGCATCATCAATACAAATAATTGCTCATCAAGTGTTTTAGTCTGTGCCATACGTCTTTTTAATAATGGCGTTGCTGCCATGTCTATGACTACAAAATCCGCTTCTTTATTAGGCATAAAGTTACCGATTTTATCATCTAACACTAATGATTGTGCGTTACCCAAAGTAATCTGATACAACCCTTGATGGGCGGACAATTGATTGTTTTGTAATTGCTGAACTTTATATGCCTCATTTAAAGTCGTCAGCATCGATAAACTGGTCCCCGCCCCTACATCGGTGGCGATACTGACACCGGTATAGCTCAGCGTCTTAGGTAAATCAAATAATCCGCTACCCAAAAATAGATTGGACGTTGGACAATGCGCTATCTGTGTACCAGTCTCGCGTAGGCTTTCGTATTCTGACGTCTCAAGGTAGATACCATGTGCCAAGGTAGTGTACCGACCCAGTAGCCCCATATCTGCATAGACATCGAGATAGCCTTTATGATTGGGATAAAGCTTACGTACAAAAGCCACTTCATCACGGTTTTCTGCCAGATGTGTTTGCAGATAAACAGTGTCGTAACTTGCATATAACTCACCTGCCATTTGTAGCTGCTTTGGCGTTGAGGTAATCGCAAACCTTGGGGTAATCGCTACATGTTGACGTCCATGTCCATGCCAGTTATTAATAATGTTTTGCGTGTCTTGAATGCTCTGTTCAGCCGGCACGCACAGATGCTCCGGCGCGTTTTGGTCCATCAACACATTACCCGTAATCATGCGAGTATTAAGCCTATGACTTTCAGTGAAAAAGGCTTCTGCAGACTCAGGATGGCTCGTAGAAAACACCATGGCGCTGGTTGTACCGTTAGCGAGCAACTGCTCTAAAAAAAACTTGGCGGTATCATATGCAATCTTTGGATCGGCAAAATTGGCTTCAGTGACAAAGGTATAGTTATTAAGCCAATCGAGTAGCTGCTCACCATAAGCTGCCATCATATCTATCTGCGGATAGTGCACATGGGTATCGATAAAACCTGGCATAATCAGTTTATCTTGATAGTTATGAATATTTACCGGTGCTTGATCATTCGTTTGAGCATAGCTTGCCAGCATAGCTTCGTTACTACCATAATCCACAACGTGACCTGTCACATCGTCGACAACCAGCGCACCATTAGCAATATACTCAGGATAAACGTTCATGCCCGCGATGACTGGTAATAGCGTTATATTTTTATCAACAGTTGCAACTGTTGCTGTATTTGGATAATTAGAAGATGTTGAGTGAGAGTTTTCAGTGTGCGCACGCTCAGCCCTTTGATTCAGATCATCTTCGGTAAGATAGTGTAGGAGCTGCGCTTGGTAGATATGTAGGGTCATTTGAGGGTCTCGTGGGGCAGAATGCTTCTAATCAAGAAGTAAATTAATATCAACGTGCGACTGGTATAGATTTTACTTGCGTGCTATGCCTTAGCAGACAGAGGCTGCATCAAATCTATACCAGCAGCACTGTAACACTTCTAGAATAAATCAATTATATAGCCAATTAGTATAAACTTTCGTAGGCTGGCGCTTTTAGCCCAGCATTTTACTTTTGCAATGTATTCATAAAGTTAAACAGTCAAAAGTAGAAAATTTGTAATTACGGCTGATGATAATGCTGCAAAATTTGTGTGGCAATAGATACAGCGACGGCCATAGGCTCTTTACCACCAATCGGCAATCCAATTGGCATGGTTAGTTTATCGACTATCGGCTCATCATAGCCACGCTGCAGCAGACGACCTTTAAAACGCTCAGCTTTAGTTACCGAGCCAATACAACCAATATAAGGCAGTGATACTTCTGAACTATTATTAGGATTAGTTGCTAAACTGTTTGCCTCTGAAGCAGCATCCAACGCGGCACGTACTAACTCAAAGTCAAGACTATGATCATGAGTCATAACCAAAATAAAACGATAAGCGCTTTGGTGGCTAAATGGCTCAATAAACGGGCGAATAAAATCAACAGGATCATCATCAATATGCGGACGGATATGGGCCGGAAGCTTATAAAGCTTAGGCTGATTTAAATTAGGCTGAGCGTTTAATCGTTGAGGCAAATCTTCGGTTTGAATAGACTTATTTGGCAAATTAGAATTGTCTAATAAATAACGCTCAAACATTTCAGGACGACTGTCTACCCAATCCACTTGGCAAGGCAGCTCTGCCAGTATCGTCATTAATGCTGCCGCCACATTCCCTGCTCCAAATACCAATATCGACATCGGTGGCGTCACATTGAAACATTCAAACATAACCGTGACACTACCACCGCAGCACTGCGCTAGCTTCGCACCTAGCGGATAATGCTTGGTATAGACAGCATCGCGTCTGACTGCTTTCGTTGGCTTTGACTCACGAATGTTATCATTATCAATATCATCATTAGCGTTTTTGTCTCTTTTGGATACCTTTGGTACAGTTATGTCTATCTCGTCATTTAGCAGTTGCCTTGCCGTCGTGATAACATCATGCTCAAGACCGCCGCCACCAAGCGTATCGCAGTAGCCATCCTGTGTGACTACCATTTTCGCCTGTAGTGCTCGCGGTGCTGAGCCATTAACCGCAACGACAGTCGCTAACACGTGTGCCAAACCTTGATGCTGATACTGTGCTAGACCGTCATACCAGCGCGTGGGAGCTGCTAATAACTCACTCACTGTGCGTAGGTTCACTATGTGCAGGGCCTCTTGAACCCGCTACGTTAGGATGCTCTATCGCTTCTGGCTGATCGTCGACTGTCTGACCTTCAACCTCCGGTGGATTGATATCTGTAGCGTGTGGCACTAGTTGTGGCTTCACTTTATCGTCGTCAATACCGCAGTTGTCCTCATCTTCGGTCAAACTATCAAGCGCATCAAAGTTTACGTTTGTGTCGATCTCCCACGCCTCACCTTGCATACGCATCACCGCTTTTAATACTGCCTCTGGAGTCGCAGGCATCGTAAGATCCGGGTTCTTTTTATAATCACTCAAGCTTGCGATTGCATTATTAATAGCACACCAAACACTCGCTGCCAGCATAAAAGGCGGCTCACCAACTGCTTTAGAATTATAAATGGTTTGCTCTTCATTTTTACGATCATATAGCTTAACGTTGAATTGTTTTGGCAAATCGTGCGACGTTGGAATCTTATAATTGGCGGGGCTATTAGACGCGAGTGTGCCCTTTTTATCCCAAGTCAACTCCTCTGTTGTGAGCCATCCCATACCTTGCACAAAGCCGCCTTCAATCTGACCAATATCAATAGCTGGGTTAATTGATTGTCCAGCATCGTGTAAGATATCGCAGCGTAGAACTCGGTACTCACCAGTTAACGTATCTATTTCAACCTCAGTACATGCAGCACCTAGAGCAAAATAAAAGAAAGGTCGACCCCACGCTTTAGAGCGGTCATAAAATATCTTGGGCGTTTTATAATAACCCGTAGAAGATAGGCTAACGCGGTGCTGATAAGCCAACTGCACCATTTCCGCAAAAGTGAAGTCTTCCTTATCGCCAATGTAGACATGATTGCGCTCAAAGCGTATATCTTCTTGCGCCACTGCAAAATGCTCAGCGGCAAACTCGACAATGCGTGCCTTAATAGTTAAGCAAGCGTTTTGCGCGGCTTTACCGTTGATATCGGTGCCTGATGAAGCCGCTGTCGGTGACGTATTAGGCACTTTATCAGTACGCGTTGCGGATACTTTTACGGTATCCAAATCCACGGCAAACTCATTGGCGACGATTTGAGCGATTTTGACAAATAGCCCTTGCCCCATCTCTGTACCGCCATGATTGAGATGGATGCTGCCATCGGTATAAATATGTACCAGAGCACCTGCTTGATTGAGCGTCTGTACGGTAAACGAGATGCCAAACTTCACAGGTGTTAGGGCAATACCAAGACGTTTGTCACTGCCTGCAGCTTCGGCTTGCTCATTGACTTTTATGATCTGCTGGCGGCGCTTATCATAATCACAGTCTGATGCCAGCGTATCCATAATCGTTGCCAGATCAAAATGCTCGATTGGCTGACCATAATGAGTACTTTGGCCATTTTGGTAGAGGTTCGTCAAGCGTACTTGCAGAGGGTCTTTGCCCAATGTATAAGCAATTTGATCCATCATATATTCGGCAGTCATCAGACCTTGAGGCCCGCCAAAACCACGATAGGCCGTGTTCGATACCGTATGCGTTTTGCAGCGATGTCCTGCCACTTGCGCAGCTGGATAATAATAAGCGTTGTCACAGTGGAACATCGCTCGATCAACGATAGCATCGGACAAGTCTGGTGCATAACCGCATAGACCAGCCAGCTGCATATCGACACCTAGGATTTGCCCTGAGTCATCAACACCGACCTCATAACGATTGACAAATTCGTGGCGTTTACCGGTCACAACCATATCATCTTGGCGATCTAAGCGCATACTGACAGGGACATTGTGACGCTTGGCAATGATACCGCAAAAGCAGGCCCAAGCAGCTGCTTGGGTTTCTTTGCCCCCAAAACCGCCGCCCATTCTACGCACAACTGTATTGACTGCATGAAATGGCAGATCTGTCACCTCAGCGACCAGCTGCTGCACCTCACTTGGGTGCTGCGATGACGTATAAACTTCAAGCCCACCATCATCGCAAGGCACCACATACGACACCTGCCCTTCAAGATAAAAATGCTCTTGTCCGAGCATGTGAATATGGCCTGCAATACGCTTGGGCGCATTCGCAAGTGCTGCATCGGTATCACCGCGCTGCATAAAATGGCTTGGACGTACAAATTGCTCTTGCTCTAAAGCTTCATCAACACTTAATATTGCTGACAATGGTTCATATTCTATCATGGCTTTAAGTACGGCTTTTTTTGCGGCACGGTGAGTGGTTGCCACGACCAAAAACAGCGTCTGACCCACGTATTGTGTGATCTCATCCACCATCAATGGTTCACCATCAAATACCGCTCCGATGTCCGTTTGGGCAGGCAAATCTTTAAAGCTTAGAACATCAATCACCCCATCAGCTGCTTTGACTGCGCTAAGATCCATACTGGTTACCCGAGCATGAGCGTGACTGCTTTTACCAACAGCCAGATGTAGCGTACCCTGTGGCTTTAAGATATCATCCACATAAGTAGCCGTACCCATGACATGGCTTATCGCACTATCATGCTTGGCAGAAGTGCCGATTTTGTTTTTAGGCGGACGTACACGGCGAATACTGTAGCTGTCAAATAAGGATGATTGATGGCTCATGATGACTCTCTCTCAGTTTGCGTCTCTGTTATCAGCTGCTTACCACATTTAATCAATAATCGTTGCACTACATGCAAGCGATACTCACGGCTGGCTCGAACATCTGTTAACGGCGAGACATCCATCGGTAATGCTTTTGCAGCGCTCTCAAAACTTGCGACCTCAAGAGGCTGCCCTAAAAGTGCTTGCTGACAATTTTTTGCTAATAAAGGTATTGCAGCCATACCGCCTAGACCAATCTTTGCATGATCGACACTTTTACCATCTGCTGATAGAGCGACACTGATAGCAACCAAACAAGCAGAAATATCATCTTCATAACGCTTGCTGATTTTATGAATAAACAGGTGCTGATTATCCTGCATAAGCGGTATATCAATAGCGACAATATAACTGCCTGCCCGCAGCTTGGTCTTTTTATAATCTACAAAAAATTCCGTTAAAGATATTATCTCGTCAATATAAGACTTTTTATCATATTCATTTTTATTGACTGTATCTTTATCACTCATCTTTTTTGCACTGTCATTTTTATTATCAGGACCACAATGACGCAAATGAACGCGAGCATCTAACGCGAGCAAAATGGGAGGCAGATCTCCAATAGGCGAGGCATTAGCAATATTACCGCCAAGCGTACCCATATTACGTATTTGCGGTGACGCAATTCTGGCAAATAGCGCAGCAAAGGCAGGAAAGTACTGTTCAAGTATCGGCAGCATTTGCTGATAGGTCATACCTGCACCAAGTCTCAAAGTTTTCGCTTCTACACTGGTATTATTAGCACTATCTGATGTAGATTGAGGCTCTAAATCAGACAGTGACCAAGATTTTAGCTCGTCAATGGCCGATAGCTGAATGATTGTTTCATGGTCAACTAAGTGCTGAGTGATACTCAATCCTAAATCCGTACCACCCGCCCAAATAGTCGCCGTTGGGTATAAGGCTAATAGCTCATCGAGCTCGTCCATTGATTTTGGAATAAATAGCTGCCGTATACCTTCAGCTAATGCCAGCGTATTAGTTGACGCCTGATCTACTATATTTGTCGCTGTGCTTTTGGGTAGCGGTTTTTTGTCGTTTGCCATGACGTCGGTGGCTAGACTTATGGTCAAGTCCTTTGCGACTGTCTGATCAGCGTCTCTTTGTTGGCCGATTTTACCCATCATTAGACCCGCTTCAATGATGGGTCGATAGCCAGTACATCGGCATAGATTCCCTGATATTGAGGCGACGATATCATCATAGCTTAAATCATTGTCGCCTTGTTCACCGTTTATAATGTCTTGCTTGGCAGTGACTGGCTTAACATGGTTATGCTGCATGCGATGGTTTTCATATACATTTGCAAGCGACATCACAAAACCAGGGGTACAAAACCCACACTGCGAGCCATGGCAATCAACCATTGCCTGCTGTGCAGGATGTAATAGCGCACGCTCTGGGTGATGTGTTGGATTATCCGCTAGATAAGATGCGGTCATCAGATGATGACCATCCATGAGCGACAATAGAGTAATACAGGAATTGAAGGTATAAAAAGGAGTACTGTCACTAGACTCGCTGGTTGCATGACTGGGGAGACGCTGCGCCATGATTGTACATGCACCGCAATCTCCACTACCACAGCCTTCTTTAGTGTCAGTTTGACGTTCATACGAGCGCAGATACTCAAGTACCGTCGTGTTTGGATTGAGTTGGGTTATCTCGTGGCGCTTTTCGTTTAGATAAAAACTAATCATAGCAGGACTCGGCTAACAAATTGAGCTTTATAAAATATAGTTATAGGACGATATTCTGAACTTCAACAAATTAAAAGTTCAATAGAACATAAGCCTGACACCTTTATAAACGTGACTATTCAGTCAGGTTTTATTTATATTATCACCCCTATTGCTTGCCTACAAGCAATTAAATATCGTTTATCCAAACTTTTAAAACCCATCTGATAAGTTATAAAATACTTTAAAATTTCCAAAAAAAACGGTTAGCGATTATTTACAGGCAGTTTAAAACCTCGTAAACAAACACTAACCGTTACTTATATGACACTAAGTTCTATCTAATGACTTAATTATTAATTTTTTAAGTTTTGCTATGTTCCAAGCTCAAGCAAGCTTGCATTACCACCAATAGCTGTCGTATTGATAGTTATCACTCGCTCAGTTACAAAACGATGCAGATAATCTGGCGTTAGCATGTCTGATAAGCCCTCCATATCTGTCACTGCGATTACTTGGGTTAAGATACCATCAGTATCGGCCAATGTTTGACTGACTTCTTGTACTTCAGCAGCGCTACCTGCAACCACTACTTGAGCAAGGCGGTCGATATGTAGCAAAGTAATCGTTTGTGAGTCGTTTGCCACACTTAGCACATCATCACTGATACCAGTGTCATAAAGTACTTTGGCGGCTTCTACGCACATCTCTTCTTGGCTTGGACAATGCAAAATGACTTCATTTCCTGTCAATAGTGCTGCGATAAGCTGACCGAGTACCGCCATTGTTTTGGCTGATTCGCCGCCGACAACCATTGTTTTACCACGAGCAGTCACATAAAGATCGTTAGACTCGCCTGTAGCACCCGTCATACGATGTACCTCATCTAGGCTGGGCGCTGCACTCAGCAGATGATTGAACAAGCGACGCGCTTTATTGGCGTCTCCCGTGAACAATGCAAGCTTAGGAACAGCAGCTTCTAGATAAGTGGCACGCTGTACGGCACCAAGTAATCGCCAAGCTTCACAAACTTGAGCATGATTTTTTTTGAATTCGTTCGTCATGTTGCTACTCCTTATGCAAGCTCTGTTTGAGTGGTTGATGTCGTATTGTTTACAGTACTAGATGCTTCGGTAGCCAGTTTTGTAGCGTTTGGTTTTGCTGAGCTAAAAGACTCAGAGCTTAGCTTCATCAAACGCGGCACATAATGCGGGCCACCAGCTTTTGGGCCCGTACCTGATAAGCCGCAGCCGCCGAAAGGTTGAACATTGACTACAGCACCGATTTGGTTACGGTTGACATAAGTGTTACCCACGACAGCGCGGCGCTCGATATGCTCAGCGATGTTTTCAATACGGCTATGGATACCTAAGGTTAAACCAAACCCTGTCGCATTAATCGCATCGATAAGCTGATCCAACTCACGAGCCTTATAACGCAGTACGTGCAATATCGGGCCGAAATGCTCGCCACCAATAACGTCAATGGTTTGCACTTCGATCGCTGTCGGCAATACAAAGGTAGATTGCTCTTCACTGACTACTGAGCTGGCACTCATAGGCGTCTGTGCCAAAATGTTGGCTGTCGGCTCAGATTTCATACGTTCAATATGACTCTCAAGACCCTGCTTAGCATCAGCATCAATCACTGGGCCAACATCTGTTGCAACGTAAGTTGGATTACCTACGACTAGCTCTGCCATATGACCTTGTAGCAATTCAATCAGTCCATCTGCCACATCTTCTTGTACACACAAGATACGACAGGCAGAACAGCGCTGTCCTGCCGAACCAAATGCTGATAGCACGGCATCCTTGACCACTTGTTCTGGCAATGCTGTGGAGTCAACGATCATGGCGTTTTGTCCACCAGTTTCGGCGATCAAAATTGGTAGCTCGCCATTTGCTTGTGCATGATCATTTAAGCTTTGGTTGATACGCTGCGCGGTTTGCGTTGAGCCTGTAAATATCACGCCAGATAAGTTGTCTGCTGCTGTCAGCGCGCCGCCTACTTCACCTGCACCAGTGACAAACTGTAGCGCCTCACTTGGCACGCCAGCTTGATACATCAACTTGGCACCAAAATGTGCGATCAAGCTGGTTTGTTCTGCTGGCTTTGCTACCACCGTATTGCCCGCTGCTAATGCCGCAACGATTTGGCCTGTATAAATTGCTAATGGGAAGTTCCATGGGCTAATACAGACAAAGGTGCCACGTGCCTTATAAACTTGACGTGACTGCTTACCAGCTAAGTCTGTAAATTCATGCGTGATATCATTTAGGCGCTCCGCTTCATCAGCATAAAAACGACAAAAATCGACCGCTTCTTTGATCTCATCAATACTGTCTTGCGTCGTTTTACCCGCCTCGATTTGGCATAGTGCCATTAGCTCAGCGTAGTTTTCTTCATACAAATCGGCAGTTTTGCGTAAGATAGCGGCACGCTCAGAGGCTGGCACTGCTTGCCATTTTGCTTGTCCTGCCACAGCAGCGTCGATGGCTTGACGAGCCAACTCTGCATTGGCATATTGCACTTTGCCAGCGACAACATTATGGTTCCAAGGCGCACGTACCGTATGACTATCAAGGGGCTGATTTGCGCCATCTTGCTCAAATGTATTGACTGCTTGGCCGTTAATAACAGGTGCTGCTGACCATGTATTGTCTAAGTGACTGTCAATCGCTGTTTTGAACGGCTGCCATTGCGACTCTACAAATATATTGGGCCCAAAACTAGCACGGCGCTTGCCATAGATATCGAGTGGTAACGGTATCTCAATATTATGCAGCGTTTCATTGGCCAGTAGCTTGTCATACGGATGTACTGTTAGCTTATCAATCGGATACGACTTATCTAATAGCTGATGCACAAATGAGCTGTTCGCGCCATTTTCAAGTAAGCGGCGCACTAAGTATGGCAACAAGTCTTGATGAGCGCCAACAGGAGCATAGATACGTACAGGAATACTGTATGACTGTAGAATATGATCGTAAAGCGCGTCTCCCATCCCATGTAGACGCTGAAACTCAAAGTCTCTGTGCGTACTCATGGTCATGACAGATGCCAAAGTATGCGCGTTGTGAGTTGCAAACTGTGGCCAAATTAAACCACGTAAGTGTTCTGACAATAAAAACCGTGCGCAAGCAAGATAGGCGGTATCTGTGCCCTCTTTACGGGTCCAAACTGGATAGCCTGACAGACCTTTTTGCTGCGCAAGCTTAATCTCAAAGTCCCAGTACGCGCCTTTGACCAAACGTAGGGGAATACGGTCGCCCACTTCTTTGGCCAAACGAGCAAGCCATGCAAATATCGCAATCGCACGTTTTGAGTAGCCCTGAACGACTAGTCCTAGGCCATCCCAGCCTGCGGTCAATGGGTCACGATATAGTGATTCAAATAACTTTAAGGAAATCTCAAGACGATCCGCTTCTTCTGCATCGATACTGATATCGACATCGACTTCGCGTGCCGCTTCAATAAGTAGCAAACAGCGCTGACGTAGTAGCCCTAAGACCTGCGCTTCCTGCGTTGCTTCATAGCGCGGATGTAGCGCTGACAACTTGATAGATACAGAGGGCTTAGGCATGCCTTCTTTGACTTTAACATTGGCAGTTGCTTTGATTGCATGTAGGTAGTCATTGAAGTACTTTTCAGCGTCTTTATTAGTGATGGCCGCCTCGCCTAGCATATCAAACGAGTAGGTATAGCCTTTATTGCGGTAAGGTTGGCTGTTTTTATTGGCCTCTTCAATGGTTTCACCCAATACAAACTGATGCCCCATAATACGCATGGCTTTTTGCATCGCACCGCGAATCATTGGCTCGCCCATTTTTTTGGTCATGCGATCCAAAAATCCAGAGGCTGTGGTACTGCTGTCAATACTGACCACACGGCCGGTCATCATCATGCCCCACGTTGACGCATTGACCATAAAACCATTGTCATCTTTTAGATGTTTTTTCCAGTCCGCCACACTCATCTTGTCACGGATTAGTGCATCAGCCGTATAACTATCAGGTACTCGAATCAACGCTTCAGCCAAGCTCATTAGCAAGATACCTTCTTGAGTATCAAGGCTGTATTCAAGAAGCAATGAATCTACCATCTTGATCGCTTTGCCATCATTACGTACATATTCAACCAGCTTACGTGTCTGCTCGCTAGCATCATCGCGCTCTTTATCACTAGGCTTAGCTAGGGGTAGCAAATTTCTCAACCAGCGGTCTTCATCGACACTATACAATGGTGATATACGCGCATAAAGGTCATCTGCTGACTGAGTGATATACTCAGGTGCAAGCAAATCGATAGGATCAAATAAAATAGGCTCTTTGGGGCTAAACTGGTCTATTGGGTTCATACCAACTCCATAACTATCGTTAAAAAAACCATCATAAATGGTACGCGTGGACTCTTAACGTCGCAAATATTTAGAATAAAGCAATTATACACTTGGTCAAATATCCACGATCAACAACCAATAACAGCTGTCTATAGGAGACCAAACGACACCATCACAAAACGAGCAAATCCAGCATAAGCTGGAGAGGGTTAAGTAGGTCGTTCGATTGTTAAAAAAAGTGCTACGTTAACAATTCAAAGGCAACAACGAACAGTTAAGCGGCATTAGTGCCTTCTTCTTGTTTGTAGTGAAAGGAGTGCGATCAACAGATATGGCTTTTATATAACTGATTGAACCAAAACTATGATCTTGTATGACGCTAATTCACTGTAAGAAAAACCTCTACGGCGTTGATTGAGGTGATGCGCTTAACCCCGTCATATTATCATGAAATAATTTTTCAAACTAACTATATCGCTCATTTATATTAATAAATATGTTATTTAAAAACAAATAGTTAGCGGCATAAAATTATAGATAGGTTCTAATTTATGGTCTTTTGTTGATTATTGGTTATTTAATAACGTTTTTTGCAGCCATACTGTTAATTCTTTGGTCATAAACGCTTGAGCCTTATGCTAAAAAACCCTCCTTATCAGTGCAAGATAAAGAGGGTTAAAAACTAGTGGCCATTCATGCATATTAGTAGTTTGTATTCATACCAAATTCAATAGGCCCTAGTCGATATATCGGTATACATAGCATAAATAAGCTATAGCCATATGATCTTAACAAGTAAAATGATTGTCAGCACCCACACTGGCAGAGTCACTTCATTGACTTTACCAGACATCAGCTTGACCGCGGTAAAGGTAATAAAACCAAGGGCAATACCATCGGCGATAGAGTATGTCAGCGGCGTAAATAACAGCACGACGACAACGGGCGCAGCATCTGTCAAATCTGCCCAATTGATGTCTTTTAGCGTACCTAGCATCAGTACGGCGACGTAAAAGATAGCGCCGGCGGTAGCATACGCTGGAATCATACCAGCCAATGGGGCAAAAAAAGTACTTAATAAGAACAACACCCCGACCGTGACTGCCACAAGTCCAGTACGTCCACCTGCTGCAATACCTGCAACACTCTCAACATAACTGGTGGTCGATGAGGTACCGAGCATCGCACCTGTCACCGTCGCTGTCGAATCTGCTAGTAGTGCTTTGCCCATATTAGGTATGTTACCGTCTTTATCAATCAATTTCGCCTGGCTTGTCGTTGCCACTAGCGTACCTGCGGTATCAAATAAATCGACAAACAAAAAAGCAAAAATGACACTAATCATCGTGACATCAAACGCACCGGCAATATCAAGTTGCATCAAGGTTGGAGCGACGGATGGTGGCGTAGATATAATCCCAGCAAACTCAGTATGTCCTGCCAATAGACTGATTAGAGCAACCAATAAAATGCCAATTGTCACAGCACCGGGGATTTTTTTATACGACAGACCAATAATGACAAAGAAGCCTATGGATGCCATCATAGGACCAAACGATGTCATATCACCAAGCGTCACTAGCGTTGCGTCTTGCCCAACGATAACGCCAGAGCTTTGCAGTGCAATAAATGCTAAAAATGCACCGATACCTGCGATAACCCCTTGTTTAAGAGCAATCGGAATAGAATTAATAATCCATTCACGAATTTTAAATAAGCTTAATAGTATGAATATGCACCCCGACAAAAAAACAGCACCGAGTGCTGTCTGCCATGCATAGCCCATTCCTAACACCACCCCATAGGTGAAAAAGGCGTTAAGACCCATGCCAGGTGCCAACGCTACGGGCAAACGGGCATAAAGCCCCATTATAAAACAGCCTATCGCAGCAGCAAGACAGGTAGCAACAAACACTGCCCCTTTATCCATGCCCGCTTCTGCTAATATATTGGGGTTGACAAAAATGATATAAGCCATCGTCAAAAATGTCGTTATACCAGCAACAATTTCCGTTTTTATCGTGGTATTGTCACCATTAATTCCAAAATAGCGCTCAATTGCATTCATAAGGGTCAATCCCAACAGGCCAGTGAAAAGAACAAGTTTATATGTGTCTAAAATAAAGATGACGTCAACAAAACCATGGTGACGTCATAAAACAAAAGACAGCGGTAACAAAGCGCAACATTCTAGAGAAACCTGTGCACAAATTCAATCATTACCCATGCCTTACACGCCTAAAAACTATATTAACTGTTATCTATAAACAATAGTACACGGTAAAAACACATTATCAAACCATTAATCTAAAAACTGTCTACTGCTCATTGAACATATTAATAATGACCTTTTGTCTATTTAACAGTAAACTAAGGGGTTGAGATATTATTGTCATAAAGAAGATACTATCATTCAAACGCGGTCTTCTTATTAAGTTGTTGAAATCAATAATAAAATATATTTGTTAACTACTAACAAATAAGTATTAATCGTATCTTTTAGGATTATTTGACTTGAGTCTTTTAGTTTTAGTCAATTGTTGTTAATCATCAGTGAGCCTGTTACATGCCTGAATCATTAAACATTATCGATCTTATTACTCAAGCAAGTCTGCTCGTGCAGATGGTGATGGGGTTGCTATTACTAGCCTCTTTGGTTAGTTGGGTTATTATCTTTCGTCTAAGTGCACGCCTTGGTACTGCCAAAAACTTCGATGAACAGTTCGAAACGTGGTTTTGGTCAGGTGAGGATTTGGCCAAACTTTATCAGGGCGTCCAAGGCTCGCCTGAGCGTCAAGGGCTTGAGCAGATTTTTTATATTGGTTTTTCTGAATATTTGAGAATGCACAAAAAACGCCAACCCAAAGATGACATTATCGATGGCGTCGAGCGTAAGCTACGCGTTGGGCTTGGTCGTCAGCAGCAGCTACTTGAGTCCGGTATTACTACCCTTGCCAGCATTGGTTCGGTAGCGCCTTATGTGGGTCTATTTGGCACGGTTTGGGGCATCATGAATGCCTTTTTGGGTCTCTCACAGACAGAGCAAGCGACCCTTGCCTCAGTGGCACCTGGTATCGCTGAAGCACTTATCGCCACGGCGATGGGACTGTTTGCAGCTATTCCAGCCGTACTAGCGTATAACCACTTTACAGCAAAGTCAGGCCAGCTATATGAGTCGCGTGCTCTATTTTGTGATGAGATGACAGGTATGCTACAGCGTGAGACCAATACTCAAAATGCACTAAATAAAGCGCAGAAAAATAATGAGAGCAGAGCTGGTGCAGGTCAGGTGGCAGGGCTATGAAACCAAACCCCTATAGCCGCAAGAAAAAAGCACTCAATGCTGAGATGAATGTCGTACCTTATATCGATGTTATGCTGGTGCTACTGGTGATATTTATGGTGACAGCACCAATGCTGACCACAGGGGTCGATGTCGATTTACCAAAAGAGCAGACCAATACGATGAGCCAAAACCAGCTGCCTGTCATCGTGTCATTGACAAGTAGCGGTGAGATTTTTATCAGCTATGAAAACAACATAGACATGCCTATTAGTGAGCCTGAATTGATTAACACCTTATCCAACTTGCAATCGCAAAATAGTAACGCTGGTGTGCCCCCTCTGCAGGTGATGATTAACGCCGATCAAAATAATCAATACGGTGCCATCATGGCTTTGATGGCCAATTTGCAACAAGCAGGTATTCAGAAGGTCGGGCTATTAACAGGTGCTCCTCTACCTGCGCCTACGTTATAATGAGCTTAAATCAAAAACAGTTACTTTTACAACTTGATTTGAATAAGTAGACAACCTGATGACACACGTCAATGAGTATCACAACCATGAATAATGCTCCTGCCGTCTATATTCCAACTGCGCCTGAAGGTGATGGGCTGACCCTACCTATGCTATTAAGTCTATTGGCTCATGGCATCGTACTTGGCTTGCTGATTTATACCTACCAACAACCCGAATTAGAAACCGTTGGCAATATTGAAACCACTATGGTCACGCCGCAAGAGTTGGCTGAGATGCAAGGACAAATATTGGCCAACCGTGCAGCGATGCAAGCGCAGGCAGCTAGTAGTAATACAGAGACCAGTGAGCCTATAACTGCAGATAACAACGATAATGTCAGTCAAACAAACGCCTCATCAAGCCTGCAAAGAGAGTCTGTATTTACGCGCTCCGATGCTCCAGCGGACCAACCAGTATTAATGAGTCAAGAGCAGCATCAGCGGCGTATTGAGCAGATGCAAGAGTATGAGCGTAATATGGCCGAGCTGGCAGCGCGGCTAGATGAGACCGCCCTAGAAGAGCTGAACCAAGTAGAACAAGACAAACAAAACCAGCTTGATGCTGAGCGCGCGCGTTTAAAGTCTTTTCGTCATACAGAGAATAATCCGCCTAAAATCAAACGACCGAATAACACACAGGCCAATTTGGAGATAGAAACGGGTAGTACAAATAATGCTAACAAAACCTTTAGCCTAGAAGCAGATGGAAAATCGACAGTCACTGGAAGCCCCATCACTTCTGGGCAATCAACGAACAGTAGTAGTGCATCAGCAAGTAGTCGCGGGGCAAGCAATAGTGAGATTGTAAGCTTGATTAAGCGCAACTATAATCCACCGGTAGCAGCTAAAGGCTCAACTCAGCAGGCAACCTTGACCATAACGGTCAATAGTAATGGAGATGTGGTTAATGTCTCTGTCTCAGGGCCCGATTCAGCTGTCAATGAAGCGGCCAAGCAAGCGGTATTAAATACTCGTCATTTACCGATTGATACTGACGATCCTAAATACCCCACCTTTACCATAAGGTTTAAAGGCAGCAATTAATAAGAGGATAGACGGCTGATTTATTGTTGGTTTTATCTTAAAAAACTTGCACCAGTAGCAATATTGTCTTACCGTAATACTCAATTAAAGTATATAAAAAACGATTACCATATCATTTTAGGAGCCAAATCCAGTCATGCGTACTCACAAAAAGCTGCTGCTTAGCTTACTTGCTAGCACCTCAAGTCTACTTATCGCTTCTAGCGTATACGCGGCTCCCGTCGTATTAGAGTTGGACTACGAGATTCCAGTACAACAAAACCAAGTCGCCTTTGTGCCTTTCGCTGGCGATTCTGTACTCTCACCCATCATCTTAAATGATTTGAGTAGAACTGAGCTGAATGTGACTAGCAAGAATCTACCGCAGCAACCGCGCAGCAGTAGTGAGCTGACAGAGACATTACCAGTGTGGCAAAGTTTAGGAATTCCGTATTTAGTAGTCGGTAGCACCCGTACCAATCGCGGTAAGATTGAGACCACTTATGAGGTGATTGATGTCAAATCTGGTCGTGTACTCCAAGGAAAGCAAAGCTTGAGCGCTGATAATAATCAAGAAAGCTTACGTTATGCTGCGCACGTCATCGCTGACAAAGTGTATGAGCTGATTACTGGTACGCCGGGTGACTTTTCAGGTCGTATTGCTTACATCGAGGAGACAGGACGCGGAAAAGACAAAATATCTCGCCTAAAAGTTATGGATGCTGATGGTGAAAACGCTAGAACGATTACTGAAGTCACAGGCTCCATATTTTCGCCTACATGGTCGCCCGATGCTTCGCGTATCGCCTATACCGTACAGCGCGATAAATCTTATCCATTGATTTATGTGCAAAATGTCAGCGGCGGTGCAGCAACCGTCGTTACCCCTTATAAAGGCAGCAACCTAAGTCCTTCTTTCTCCCCTGATGGTAGCAAGATACTCTTCTCTAGCAGCTTTGAAGGTAGTGCTGATATTTATGAGATGAGTGCAGGCGGTGGTAACCTTAAAAAACTGACAAACTGGCCAAGTAGTGAAGTCCAACCAAACTATGCACCAGACGGCAAGTCTTTTGTGTTTGTCTCTGATAGAGCAGGCTTTAATAAACCGCAGATATATCGCTATGAATTTGGCTCAGGTCGAACGACCAAGGTCTCTAATAGCGGTTATGCAACCAGTCCTCAGTTTAGTAGTGATGGCACACAGATTGCGTTTTTAAGTGGGCGATCAGCCGCGATTATGAACAGCAACGGTGCAGTAACTGCCAACCTTGGTAGCACAGGTATCGATGAAGCCCCAAGCTTCTCTCCTAATGGTAAGCGTGTGGTGTATGCATCAACCCAAGGCGGTAAAGGCGTGCTGACCATTAAGTCACTAAATGGTGGCGAGTCATTTGGTAAGTCTGGTCAAGGCATTATCCGCTCCCCAGTATGGTCATCAAGTCCCGAATAAGGCTTTAACTCTCTAAAATTGTCACCTTAATATAGGCTTATTTCTTATTTTGTATCCATAAAAAAGCGCTCGATAATATTATCGAGCGCTTTTTTTACATGACTAATATTAGCTGTTAGCTGTCGTTTAAGACTGAGTGTAAGGCACTTATTCGCTTGGATCATAACCCGGTGGATTGGCATGCCTTAGCTGCGCCACATCTTCGGCAGTGACCGTCTGTTTAAAACCATTTAAATCATTGACGACATATTGCGTGACAGCTGCCATTTGCTCATCATCCATCATCATATGAAATGACGGCATACCGCGAAAGCCATTAATCAATATATCAATAATGTAGTATTTCGACTGCATTTTGCTGTTATTGGCTAATGGTGGGTAATAACCTGCACCTTGAGCACCCTCACCTTCATGCATATGACAGCCTGCACATGAGTCATGATATAGCTTTTTACCATTAGTAGTAATAAAGGCATTTTGACCTTCAAACTTAGCTTCCCACTTTGCAAGACTGGGATCGTTTTCCATGCTCGGTAATGAGCTATCATCAACGATATTGATATCAGGCGCTCTTAGCTCATCGCGAGTCATATAGACGCCGCCCCAAGCGCCAGTATTACGACTGGCTTGATTATTAACTGGCAGTACAGCGTCTTGCTTGCTCGCTATTGTCTCTACATCCTCTGATTTTTGGCTACAGCCTAACAATGCTACACTGCTTATCATACTAAGTGATATCACAGTCAGCATCTTAAATGTTGTTTTCTTCATGCTTATATTATCCATGACAGCCTCTGAATTTATTATGGTTATCAACGTTACCCAAGCATTTTTGCCTTTTTGTGCAGACGATTTGCTGCATCAATGCCGGATAAAATAGCGCCCTCTTGCCATGCAGGAATATGTGAACAATGTTCGCCCGTTAATACAATACGGTTGTCGATACTACACAGCTGATCATAATACTGCTCACGGCTTGACTCGCTCCAAATACCATAACACCCTAAGGTCCACGGAATGCGGTGCCATACCACTGACGTACCTGCACGGAACTCTTTTGGATACTGTGGATGGATGTATTTGCCATAAGCAAGGGCGACGTTAATACGCTCCTTTGGTGTTAATGTATTAAACTTATAAGAGGTCGGGCCAAAACCATAAGCACCTAATAACACTCCAGTACCTGTTTTAAACATGTCTTCTGAAGGATAAGCGATTTGCGTAATGGGCATATTAGTATAGGTCAAGCCGCCATAGATCCACTCATCTTCTTCCCAAAAGCGGCGGTTGAACTCGAGGCCCACCTTATAAGAGGTATCATAAGGTACGGCTGCCATTGCTTTTTTCATCGGCTTTGAGACATTGATATCAATTTGAGTCAATACCGTTAGCGGAATATTGCAGACACACCAGTCAGCACGTATGGTCTTGGTCGCACCATCTGGACTATTGCTATCGACATAATTGACAGTTACACCACTTTCGTCTTGATGAATCTTAGTGACTTTGGCATTAAACTCAATCATATCGCGGCACTCACGAGTGAACGCATCACCGATTTTGCCCATACCGCCTACTGGCTGAAACATCGTTGGTTGATGGCCATAAGTCATGTGATTGGCATAAATATCTGACCACATGCCAGAGTCCAATATCTCACCGATAGGTAGAGGCTTCGAGGGTTTTTCGTTGGGCATCAGGCCACCACCAGGAAAGACGCTAAAACCGCGATGCTTGGTAGTCTCATTACTGGCTCTGTAGCGATAGTCTTTGTCTAGTACGCCCCAGCCTTTTAAGCCCTCAAGCAACTTTTCTTTATCCTCAGTATTCACTGAACGATCAAGACCACCAACGTTGACGGCCTTTGATAGCAGCTCAGCCACATTGCCTTGTATGTCGTTTTTTACATCTCCTAAACGCTGCGGCACCCCGCCAAAGTGCGTAGAGCGATGCAGATAAGCTCGGTCGTTAGTCTGAATAAAAGGTTGCATCTCAACACCAAACTTCTTGCAGTAGTGAAATACAGCATAATGATGACTTGGTAAGCGCCAAGGCCCGCCATTAAAATAGTTACCTTCTTCAAAATCACAGGTAACTTCCTCACCGCCAAGCTCAGTATATTTGTCACCACTGTTGAGCGTCCAGCTACGTCCACCACCGCGATTTTGAAACTCAAGCACTTTAACATCATAACCGGCTTTACGTAGCTCATAAGCTGCAGTGAGACCACCAAGACCTGCACCAAGAATGACAATACTCGCTCCTGGAGGCGCTCCTTTTAGGTCCATCGATTCTTTAAAGCTAGACTCAGATGCAAATCCTAAGGTAGTCATTGCTTGATACATCGCAGTTGCACCAGCCGTCTTACCGATCATCGAGAGCAGTTGGCGCCGCGTTGGTGATTGAAGCATGTCTTTCATAGTAATATCCTTAAAGTAGACTTTCGTGTATGGCGGTAGGTACTCACTTTTATTATTGGTTCAGCTCATATAATTTATCTATGATGCTAAGCTTTAATACTCTACCGACCTACACTGAATCTATGTCTTATAATAAGCGCCTAACACGCGTTTATTAAGTTGTCTGTATTGCTAGTTAAATTCATTGATTCAACTAACTATGACGCCTAGAACGTATGATCGCTCGTACAATAAATATGATAATGACGATAGCTACGATAATACCTAGTATCGCAAGCAGACCTGCGTACCTAATCAAAAAAGGCTGATCGGCACCAGTCGTTGCCACGCGCTCGACATCAGCAGCATTGACATCACTGCTATTTAAACTACCAAATTTGACACGTACATAATTGCTAATACCAGCGATCTGCTCACTACTTAACTCTTCTGAAAAGCCTGGCATCTTAGGACTGGTATTGGTTGCGCCATCAACACCATGAAGAATAACATTGATTAAACCATCCGGCTTTTCACGGCGGATACTGCTTAGACCCACAATAGGTGCATAACGAGCATCCGGTTGGCCATAACCATCAACACCGTGACAGCTACCACAAGCAGCAAGGTATAATGCTTCTGGCGAATTACTACCACCTTGAACCTCAGCTTTCGCCTGCGCTAAGTAGTCCTTTTGGGCAAGCAGGTCATGAGTGATTGATTCATTGAGTGGGGCTGTCAGACGGGATGCATTGACCGGATGAACCTTATCATCTGTTTGTACGACAGGTACGGTCTTAAGATAAGAGGCAATTGCGTTTAGATCTGTGTCTTTTAAATAGCGAGTACTGTGCGATACCACCTCTCCCATAGGTCCACCAGCAAAGACTCGTTGATCCAGCTCACCTGTACGCAAGTAAGTGACGATGTCTTGCTCACTCCAATTGCCTATACCGCTTGATTTATCAGGAGTGATATTGGGCGCATACCATGTCCCAAGCTGCGCTCCTGACAAATAATTGTCGTTATCAAAACCCATCGTACTGTTACGCGGGGTATGGCAAGTCCCGCAATGAGCAAGGTTATTAACCAAATACTCACCATGCTGCTGCGTCTGTGTCAATCCTTCACGGCTCTCTGTAGAAGGGACATTGAGCATGTTCCAGCCTAACATCAGACTGCGAAAGTTAAACGGAAACGGTAGATCGGTTTCATAATCAGGCGCTTCATCTACGACAGGAACCGTTTGTAGATAGGCAAATAGTGCGCTGATATCTTCATCCTTCATACCATTATAAGAAGGGTACGGCATGGCTGGATAAAGCATATGATTGGGCGCACGACCTTCTTTGAGGGCTTTTTTTAGATCGGCTTCGGTATAGTTACCGATACCATAACGTTTCGATGGCGTAATGTTGGTTGCATAAATCTTACCCATTGGGGTCTCAAGTGCGACACCGCCAGTATAGTCTTCGCGGTGACAAGCCATACAGTCAGCTGCACGCGCGATATACGCTCCTTGATTGACCAAATCGCTATTGGCAGGGCTTACGTTGGGTAGGCTGGCGCTTGATAGACTAGCACCTTCAGCCATTACCGTACTGGAAGTGAAACCAATAACAAGCACCGATAACATCATAGAAAGTGGCTTCATAATATCCTCATATAGCTGGCACATAGTGGCTGGCAGAACTAAGGTCGTTAGACAACAATTCGTTATACAACAATATTGTCAAATAAAAACAGTAGCAAAACACCCAGCAATCTTTAACAGTGAATAGCTTATTAATGTTCTAATTATTTAATAAATATAAGGTAAACATGGTGAAAGCTTATGTTGCTTTAAGTGCCGGCTGCTTATCCATAAAGAGCTAGCTTTTGTTAATTATTACGTTAGTATGACAATTAGCTTCTGTTTACTCATATAAAGGTAAAACTATTTCGCTAACATTGCTTGAATATTAACCTATTTATCTCATTTTTTTACAAAAGTTAAAAAATCATGCCGAAATACTAAGTAAATTTCGATCTCAAGTTAATAAAATACATAGTATTCAAAATTTAGATGAAAAAGTCTTTAAAAACATAAACTAAGAAAAATAATTACCCGATAATTTGTACAACGAACATTTAACAACCATATAAAATCTCACGTATTCATTCATCTATACGAATTATAGTAACAATAGCAGACACACAATACATACAAAGGCTGTAGTCAGTTCTCCAAAGAAAAACTCACAATCACAAGTCATCAACTTATACAATCTAAAAAGACAAAAAATGCTGTTTTAAATTAATTTAGCTACTTTTAGCAAAAAATTCTTGAGTGAAAGTAGATGGTTGCATATTCTTATGTTTGGATTATGATGGAAGCTCACCAGACGCTGTAGCTTCAGTCATAATTTAAAACTGTCATTTCGGTACGATTATTCAGGTCTTTATTCAAGCTTTAATTCAAATTTTATGAAAGGTATGCCAAAAACTACTATGAAACCCTTTAACCTTTTTTGCATGTTGATACCGATGCTGCTTTTTACTGGCTGTCAGTCCTTGCTACTTTTTGATAGCCCTATCCCTGTGACTTCCAACCTTAATTTATCCACCACTGATATAGATCATTATTAACTGAGCTCACAAAAAAGCAGACATCAATATTGACGTCTGCTTTTTTGTTTTAATGGTTGCTCACTTATAAATACGAAACTTTAATCTATGAGGTTTCGTTAACTGGCTGATGCTTGATAATTGTCTTTGCTAAGTGATCGCCGAACCAAATAGCGGTATCAATATCACCCTTACCTGGGGTTTCTTCAGGTGGGCCATCAAGCGACTGAGTCATCAAACCTAAAAAGCTCGATAGTCGGTTTAAATCATGAGCCTCATGACCTGTCGGCATCAATGGCAGACCGATCCAGTTCATTCCATGTTGCATAGCGTACAATGAAATTTGCTGCAATACTGCAAGCTTATCCCCACTTAGTCCACCTGAATTGGCAAAAGCCGCCGCCCACTTGCCTTCCCATTTGCGATGATACCAACGCTTTGAGGTCTCATCCATAAAGGTCTTAAATTCAGCGGTAACACTGCCCATATATACCGCGCTACCAAATACCAGCAAATCAGCTTGATCCACAAAATCCCAATCAACATCATGGATATCGATCGCTTTTGCTTGAGCTTTTGGCAGTTGTTTATGTGCGCCTTGTACGATCGCTTCTGCGACGCGCTTGGTATGCCCATAGTTACTATGAAAAATAACAGCAATCGATACATTAGGCGCGTTTTTGGTAGATAAAGATGCTTTGGTTGATGTATTCATACAAACTCTAATAATGGATAATAAGTAATTGATTCAGCGGTAGGGTACTGTTGCTCTAAATCCCTCAAAATATGATGGGAAACGTTACCAACATAGCTGGTGCAGATGCTTGTTACCTGATATGCGGTAGACTTCGGTAAATTCAAGCATATTGTAACAGGCATGTTTTAATGAGTACCAGCTTATTACTGCTCGTCATTTATTAGTGCACACTGTAGCGAGATTTTACACATTATCAATTATCCTTGTGTAATAGATACTATGCTTTATCCATCAGCAAGCAAGAATTAACAAGCAGTGTCACCCTCTATTAATGTTAAATAGTCAGTAATAAACAGCCTATTCCATATTGTCATATAATTATTCTTATTCTTCTAATGCGCTAATATTTACTTTGATGACAATAAGATTATGATGGAGCGCTTACTTATACACTATTAAAAGCATCAAACGAGTCTCATAACCCTACTTCCTATTCTTATATAAATACTTATACAAATCACATTCGATCACATGCATCGGAGAAGGATGTCATTGCCTTGAATACGTTAAATACCACCACTAGAGTTCAGCCTGTAAATGATGCAAAAGACCCCATTGTAAGAGGTAGTCTAGCACTCAATGCACCGCAAAAAGTATTAATAGCCGGCGGCGTAATAGCAGGCCTGCTACTACTCATTCATTTACTTGATACCCAGCATATCTCTCAATCTTTACTTCTGGGTATTGGTCTTTTGCTGGGCTATACCCTCTTTCATGCACGTTTTGGTTTTACCTCAGCATTTAGACGTATCATGGCTGTCGGTAATGGACAGGCGATGCGTTCCCATATGCTGATGCTAGCAGTCGCAGTGACATTGTTTGCTCCTATTCTTGCTTATGGCACCACAATATTTGGCGGCCCAGTCGCAGGTTATGTGGCGCCATTGGGTGTCAGCCTCTTAGTTGGGTCTTTTGTTTTTGGTGTCGGCATGCAACTTGGTGGCGGCTGTGCTTCTGGCACACTCTATGCGATAGGCGGTGGACGTTCGGTTATGTTCATCACTTTTATCTTTTTTATAATAGGGGCTACGATTGGCGCTTATCATCTGCCATTTTGGACAGAGGAGATGCCAGCTTATGCCCCCTATTCATTAGCCACTTCTACAGGTCTTGGTTATACAGGCGCCTGGCTGGTGTCGCTTGCGTTATTTGGTTTAATCGCTTGGGTTACGTTGGTCGTTGAGAAAAAAAGAGCCGCACCTAAGATGGCACCTGTACCATCTGAGTCTGGCTGGAAGCGCATCTTTCGTGGTTCTTGGCCTCTATTTGCAGCAGCGATTGTTCTTGCTCTACTCAATGCCTTGACGTTACTGACGCGCGGTCAGCCTTGGGGCATTACCTCAGCATTTACTTTATGGGGCTCCAAGATAGCGAGCGGCTTGGGCGTTGATGTCGCTAGCTGGGGCTATTGGCAAGGGGCGAATGCAGCGGCGCTTGATGCGTCTATTTTTGCAGACTCAACGACTGTATTGAATATCGGTATTATCATCGGTGCGTTTATTGCGTCAGCGGCGGGCGGTCTGTTCAAGTTTACTCAGATTACTGTGGGTAATTTTGCAGCGTCAGTCATTGGTGGTCTGATGATGGGTTACGGTGCACGTTTAGCATTTGGCTGTAACATTGGCGCTTACTTCGGCGGCATCGCATCTTTTAGCTTGCATGGCTACATTTGGGGCATACTTGCTATGGCCGGTACTTTTTTAGCCTTATACTTACGTCCGCTATTCGGGCTTTCGGTACCAAAGTCCAATGATTCTGTATGCTAATATAAATGAGTCTGTTGAAACGGCAATAAAAAGAGCAGGTTTTAGCCTGCTCTTTTTATTACTGCCTAAACACTTTTTGTTAGTGCTTTAGCTTAACTACGCACAATAATTAATGCCATACGCCCCGTTGCTGGCTGCTGCAAATGCGTCTGGCGCCGATACGAATAATAGCTAGAATCAGCGTAACTACAGCTTATCGAGGTTTCATTTGCTAATGTCACGCTAGCATTGCTTATCTGATCGGCAGCTATCTTTGGTAAATCAAGCTTAATTTTATCTGTATACAAGTCCGTATTAGTCGAGCTATGAACGTCGGAATCTACCGCATATAACTGATCGAAGCGCTCAGTACTACTTATACTTTGTACTGACAACGACTGATTTTCGATGCAACCTGCTAGCAGCTTATCTCGAACCTGACTATCAACCTCGTAGTTTTCTTGACTGATACAAACGCCTATCCACGCTTTGATGTCGCCAGACTCTGTAAAACGCTTTATCGTCGTTGGAATGACTCCGCAGGCAAGTCCTTGCCAGCCTGCATGAATCGCTGCAATCTGGCCGCTTGCTGGCTGATATAATACGATTGGCACGCAATCGGCTGTCATAATAGCAAGTCCCAAACCATCTCGCTTACTGACCATTGCATCAGCATCTACTGGACGCATACTAAGCGGGCTTGCGTCTACATCATAGATTTGTTTACCATGAACTTGATTTACCCAGTACACACTACTGATAGGCGCACGCCGTTGGATTGTCAGTTGCTGATTGATAGTCGCTAGCAAACGCATACGATTATCCAATACCTGTACAGGATCATCAGCAACGTGCAGTCCAAGATTTAACTCACCATAGCTTGCTTGTTTTGATTGCAGCATTGGTTGATGTTTTTGATCTTCAAGCGTTTTATGCTTAATATCAGCATGCACAAAACCAGCGGTATGATAGGCGGCTGTTTGGAATACTGTCACTTCATTGAGCTGTGCCAGCATTGTCAGGGGAAGTTTATCTGTCATATTTTATTCGTCATCATAACCATCAGTTAGCACTGATATGAGTTTTTGCATATCTTCAGGAATAGGAGTGGTCACTTCGATATCTTCACCCGTCGTTGGGTGGACAAACCCCAAAGTATATGCGTGCAACGCTTGTCTTGGGAAATTACCAATCGCTTGGCGCTGCTCTTCTGTCAACCCTGCCCGCAATTGACGACGTCCTCCATAGACACGATCTCCAACTATTGGATAAGTGATATGGCTTAGGTGTACACGAATCTGATGGGTACGACCCGTCTCAAGTCCGACGTCCAGTAAACAGTAATTATCATTAAGCGGTGTGACATTTAACAAGTGCGTTACGGCCTCACGTCCAGCGGTCATCACCGTCATCTTTGTGCGCTGATTGCGATGACGACCAATTGGTGCATCGATACGGCGATGACGCAGTAAGCTTGCTGCATCCCCTGCTACGACACACTGATAGTGACGATAAACAGATTTGTCTTTGAGCTGCTCCATCAAAGCCATTTGCGCAGGCTTGGTTTTACCAATCAGTAAGAGCCCTGAGGTATCTTTATCAATTCGATGTACAAGGCCTGCGCGTGGCAAGTGATGCTGCTGAGGATAATGGTATAGCAAAGCATTGACCAAAGTGCCTGTCTGATTGCCCGCCCCTGGATGAACCACCATGCCGACAGGCTTATCAATCACCAGTACGTCATCATCTTCATAAACGACATCGATGGCGATATTTTCTGGCTGATCTTCACTATGCTGCTGCAATGTCGTAGATAGATGTATCACATCTCCCGCTTTGACACGTTGTTTGGGCTTTTGTACGCTACCGTTATATAACAAACTACCATCACCAACCCAGCCTTGTAACTGCACTCGTGAAAAGTCAGTAAAAACCTGTGAGGCAAGCTTATCTATACGTAGACCCGCTTCCTTCTCAGTTACCGTATGCGTTATGTCAATCACTTGCGGTAAGACTTGCCCAGCTATAGAGCTGGCGTATTCATCTTGATCTTCATCGTCGTTGATTTCTTCATAATCAGATGCTTGCTCATCATCAGACAAATTCTCATCAAGCGAGTCAACATCAAGGCTTGAGCCATTGGTGGTCAATCCATCCTCTATAGATGACTGTTGCGCCACCAATTCGGTATCAGACGTTTGTTTCGGTGTTATATTTGTGGTCATAGCATTATTATTCATAGCAGATTCGTAGGTGACCTAATTCACAAATGAGCAGGTCATAAGGATTAACTTTATAAAGCGATAAAGCCGCAATTCATTAGATGCTTAAGTAAGAACTTTCAGACTCTCAATAAAAAGCTGGTTAAACATCGTCATAGTGTACCATGCTAAGCGCTTTTCCCCCTATGCTTACAGACAGTTATCTCTTCTTTACTACTAAAAATTTGCCAAATAAATAGCCATAATAGTAACTCTCTATAATATAACGTTGCCGTAATTTACTGTATATTATAGTGGAATAGCCACAATTGTCATCGCCCATAAAAGACGCTCATGCTAAACTGTCCAAAATTTGTTGTGTCAGACTTTGCTGTGCTATCTGGCTACAAAATAGCGCACAGAAGAATAGACGAAGCAGACGTTATTCTATAAAGTAAACGTGATTTTGCTGTATGCTATGTTCAACTATAAGCCACTAGTTACTTTATGTCTCGTTGCTTTGCTGTTTTGGACGTTATTACCTTATAATTTAATAATTAGCCTTTTATCATTAACTTTGTTATTAGTACGATAGCGTCACCGCTATTGTGCGCCTTGTGCCGGAGAAGAAGTATGCGCCCTATTGGCAACACCTTTATCAAAATCTCGTCAGTAACCTTGCTTGCTCTAAGTGTAAACTTGGTTGGCTGTCAGACTTTTAAAAATCTGACGAATACAGACAGTGACGCGGTCGAAACCGCTGAAAAATCAGAGCAAGATTACTATAACGATGCTATTACTCAGATTGATAAAGGCCGCTACATACAGGCGATTGAGGATCTGACCAGTTTACGTACTTTTTACCCGACGGGACAATATGCTGAACAAGCACTCCTTGATATTATGTATGCTCAATATGCAAGTGGTAGCTTTGAGACAGCGGCAGCAAGTGCAGATCGTTTCATCAATCTCTATCCTGCTAACCCGCAAGTAAGCTACGCATATTACGTACGCGGTGTGGCCAATATGCAAGGCTCATCTGAGGGTATTAAGCTGTTCAAAATGGATCAATCTGAGCGCGATACTGCCTATTTACGTATTGCCTTTGCCAATTTTCAAGAGTTGATTAATAAATACCCTAACAGCCCATATGCGCCAGACGCAGCGCAGCGTATGACTTTTATTTACAATCAGTTTGCCCGTAGTGAGCTGACCGCAGCCAACTGGTATATCGAACGTGAAGCACACGTCGCCGCGGTTAACCGTGCCAAATGGGTATTTCAATACTACCCACTTAGTGAAGCGGTACCAGAGGCGGTTGCTATTCTTGCTTATAGTCATCAGCAGTTAGGATTAACTGATTTGGCACAAGAGTATAAAACTTTACTGCAAATCAACTACCCTGAATGGCTCACGAATGATGGCCGTGTCAGACTCTCTACCAAAACTGACCGCTCATGGTTGAATAAGCTAACCTTTGGTCAGCTTGGTCGTGCAAGCTTAAAAGATGTGCCCATGAACAACGGTGAATATACTGGCGCCACCAAAACTCAAACCGTTCGAGCGGCCACTCAGCTCAGATTGCCAGCTGATAATGCTGCTGCCCCCGCCGCTAACGGCGCACCAACCCGCAGCAACAGCGGTGTAAATGTAGGTTTGGGTCTACCTGAAAGCGCAACTGAGCGCGTGACCAATCAGGCCAGCACAGGTTCTACCGCTAGAGAAGCAAGTGTCGACCCACAAAACATGAACCCCATGCGCCGTACCACACTACCAAATGATAGCAATACGGTAGACTTGGATGATAATAACTAAACGCTCGCTACACTTGTTCTGCTATTCTTATACTCGTCTATGAGCTATTAAAAATAAGATCAACTATATAGTTGGTCTTATTTGCTTGTTGGTTTAACAAACCTCATTTATCATTATTTTGTCATTAGCTGAGCTTTGTCTTTTGTGTATTAATACATAAAATTTAGACTATGAGTCATAAGTTCAATTTTTTAGCTACTTAGGCTATTTCTTCATGTAAAGTAGCACTCATTGTGTGTTACATATACATTAATAATCTATAAGTACTTATTGCAAAGAATAAAAGTGTTAAAATAACTTTTGTATTATTCTATGATAAACTGTCCTTTCTCATGAGTATCCCCAATCATATTCTTGAACAATTAAACAGCCAAGCTGACTTGATCAGTATCATTGGTCGTCACACCACGCTTAAACGTGCTGGCAGTGAATATAAAGGGTGCTGTCCGTTCCACGGCGAAAAGTCGCCTTCGTTTTATGTCAATCCACAAAAAAACATTTATCACTGTTTTGGCTGTAATGTCGGCGGTAACGCCATTAGCTTTTTGCGCGATTATGAAAGCTTAACCTTTATCGAAGCGGTCAATGAGTTATCAAAACAAACTGGCATTGAAGTGCCAAAAGATGAACAACGTAACGTCAGTTATCAACGCCGAGCATCTAAGCCTATTCCACCATCAGTGCCCAGTCCGACTGTGGACCGTCACAGCGCAGCACAGACCGCACATACTCCTTCTGTCGTATCTAACTTAAGTAATCAAGGCGCAAGTCAACTCGGGTATAACGACCAACCCGCTTACGATGACAGCAATGGGTACGATGATTATCCACCGTTAGATCCTTACGACTCAACTCCTTACCCAATAGACACTTATGGCGCAGAGTATCAAAACGATACCGAAAATGGCTATCCACCGGCGTGGTTAACAGAGACAGCAATGGGGCTGTCTGGCGACAGCAGTAGCCATGCTGAGCAAGATGGTAACTTATATGAATTATTAAATCAGATTCAACAGTTTTATCAGCACAATCTAACCACGCATCCCCATGCCAAGCATTATTTTATGACCCGCGGTATTACCCAAGAAACTTTTGAGACTTTTGGGCTGGGCTATGCGCCATTTGGTTGGCAGCATCTTGAGCATCAGTTCCCGCAAGATATCGAAGGGCTTAAAGCCTTGGGTTTAGTACGGCAGTCAGAGTCTGGACGTGATTATGATTTGCTCCGTGATCGGGTTATCTTTCCGATTCGAGACAATCAAGGACGCACGATTGGGTTTGGTGGTCGCGCTTTAGACGATGACGTGAAGCCCAAATACATCAACTCGTCTGACTCGCCTGTCTTTCATAAACAACATGTACTATATGGCTATTACGAATCACGCCAGCAGCGTGCAGAGCACTGGCTAGTGGTCGAAGGCTATATGGATGTGATCGCCCTTTACCAAGCAGGTATTTATGGCGCAGTAGCCTCTATGGGTACCGCCATCAATGAAAGCCAGATCTCACGTTTACTGACCCTAAACCCCACACTAACGCTCAGTTTTGATGGTGATAGCGCAGGACAAAAAGCGGCTTGGCGCACACTTGAGGTTGCTCTACCAGTACTCGCTGATGATAAGGAACTACGGTTTTTGACCTTGGCCAACGGTCATGATCCTGATACTTTTATAAAAGCAAACGGCAGTGAGGCCATGCGTGAACAAATCGCCAATGCCAAACCCTTGTCACAATACATTTTTGCCTATTTGAGTGAGCGTTACGATTTGGCATTGGCAGAAGGCAAAGCCAAGCTAATGTCACAAGTGCGCAGCTTGACCACTGCGTTACCGAAAGGCAGTAGTTTTCGGTATTTGCTAAATAACGATATATATCAAAAGCTGGGTGGTAAGCGCAGCCAAAATGTCGAAGCCAAAGACGCGCTGCTTGATTTTGATGGTGACATGACCATCAGCCAACAGCTGCAGCTGTGTTTTTTGTTTCAGCCCCGCGTACTGCAAGAAGACACCATTGAGTCAATCTGGCAAAAAGCAGGTATCAATCGTTTAGACTTCCCTGCCCATATCAAGCAAAAAGCACCTTTAGATGCTTTTCGTCCGCTAGCATGGGAGGACTTGCAGGATACCGCTTTGCTCGATGTTGTCAATACAATCAAACGCTGCTTGTTTTATTTACCAACAGATGCCAACGCTGCTGCGCATTTTATTATGTCAAACCTACAGCCTATCACTCAAGAAACATTAAGCCGTAGTTGGGGCGCTTTTTATAAGACCTTGACCACAAGAAATATTTTAAGCGTTGATGAGTTGATCGAAAACCTAGTGATGCAGCTACTCAAGCTTAATATGCAAAGAAAGATGCAAGATCTTATCAAGAATCCGGATCATGTTAGACTTGCGATCGTACGCAAACAGACGCAACTTCTAAATGATTGGATGCGAGCACAGCAAGCAGAGCAATCTGCATCAATGATCAGCGTTTAGTCTTAATTTAAGACCATTTTAGGTGATTCAATAGCAGATAAAATATTTGCCCTTTAAAACATAGATTATTGCCCCCATCATCTATGATTATGGCAAGCACACATGGACTATAATATATGCAGCAACTGATTGGCTGTCTTGTGCTTGAAAGCGGTGGTCTGTGTTAAACTATGCCGTTGTCAATATTGGCTGTTGTTTTGAGTCACACTATTTTTAAATACCGTTGTTTTTAAAGATAGCCATATTGCTTTATTTTTGAGTAGTATTTTTAGCAAGTTTTTATTTAGCCGTTATATTGTAGTTTTTTGAGCCTTTATTCATATCAACTCATTTTCGTTATTATTGACATTTTCTACGCTTTTCATATGATCAATCTACTGATTAGATCAACGCACCCTACAAGCGATAGTCTGTTATTTTACGAAAATGCCCGACGCAAGCAAGTGAGTATTTATGAGCGACAAGTCAGTTTCCAATTCCACGTCTCAACTGGCCACCTTAATCCAAATGGGCAAAGAGCAAGGGTATCTTACCTATGCTGAGGTGAATGACCAGCTGCCTGACTCTATTACAGAAAGCGATCAGATCGAAGACATCGTCCAAATGCTCACTGACGTCGGCATCAAAATATTTGAGGCTGCGCCTGACGCTGATGATATTTTGATGAACGATGATTCAAGCGATGATGATATGGCAGCTGATGAAGCAGCGGCAGTATTGGCCTCTGTTGAAACTGAGCCCGGCCGTACTACCGATCCTGTTCGTATGTATATGCGCGAGATGGGTACAGTTGATCTGTTGACCCGTGAAGGCGAGATTGCTATCGCCAAGCGTATTGAAGAAGGTATTCGTGATGTACAGCATGCGATGGCTTACTGGCCAGGTACGGTACAATTCGTTCTTGATGAATATCAAAAAGTACATGACGGCGAAAAGAAACTCTCTGACGTTATCACTGGTTTTTTAGATCCTGAAACAGACGAAGACATCGCCGCAGCTAAAGAAGAAAAAGAGCGAGAAAAAGAAAAAATCTTAGTCATGAAAACGAAAGCCAATGCAAAAGCTGAGGCGGAAAAAGATGACGACGACGATGATGAAGACAGCGATGATTTAGAGGTTGATGACAGCGATGAGGCTGAAGAAGAAACGGGCGGTATCGATCCAGAAGAAGTACGCCTACGTTTAGAAGAGATTGAGCATTTATTTATCAAAGCCAAACAAGCATTGCTTGATTACGGCCGCGGTAGCGTACAAGCTGACGAAGCCTATGAGCAGCTTGCCAGCCGCTTTATGATGTTGAAGCTTAATAACCGTATGTCAGATCAAGTCATGGCTATCATGCATGATGTGTATGATGACGTGCGCAAGCATGAGCGTCAGATCATGCGTTTAGTAATCCGCCGTGGTCGTATGCCGCGCTCTGAATTTCGTAAGACTTTCCCAAGTAACGAAACCAACGTAGATTGGCTCACTGAGCGCCTAAAAGGCAAGCCTGCTTTTGCTGAAAACTTAGAAAAAGTCATCGATGATGTCATTTTGCTACAACGTAAAATCCGTGATTACGAGCAAAAGCTCGACATGGAAATCAACGATATGAAAGATGTGGCACGCGGTATGGCGATTGGTGAAGCCAAAGCCCGCCGTGCCAAAAAAGAGATGGTCGAGGCCAACCTGCGTTTGGTCATCTCTATTGCCAAAAAATATACCAATCGTGGCCTACAGTTCTTGGATTTGATTCAAGAAGGTAATATTGGTCTGATGAAAGCGGTGGATAAGTTTGAATACCGCCGCGGTTATAAGTTCTCAACCTATGCCACATGGTGGATTCGTCAGGCCATTACCCGCTCTATCGCTGACCAAGCACGTACCATTCGTATTCCTGTACATATGATTGAGACCATCAATAAAATAAACCGCGTCTCACGTCAGCTACTACAAGAAATGGGCCGCGAGCCAACGCCTGAAGAATTGGGCGAACGCTTAGAGATGGACGAGATTAAAGTCCGTAAAGTACTAAAAATCGCCAAAGAGCCTATCTCTATGGAAACCCCTATTGGTGACGATGAAGACTCGCACCTAGGTGACTTTATCGAAGATGGTACTATCTCAAGCCCAGTTGATGATGCAACAGCCGCTGGTCTGCAAGAAGCCACTCGTGATGTGCTTGGTAACTTGACTGAGCGTGAAGCTCGTGTGCTAAAAATGCGTTTTGGTATTGATATGCCAACAGACCATACTTTAGAGGAAGTCGGTAAACAGTTTGATGTGACGCGTGAGCGTATTCGTCAGATTGAGGCAAAAGCCTTGCGTAAACTGCGTCATCCTTCACGCTCTGAGCATTTGCGCTCTTTCTTAGAAAACGACTGATTCACTTAGAAGTTGTTAAACGCATAAAAACGTTCTTAGAATTAAACCAAAAAGCTGAGCATGTCTCAGCTTTTTTGTGTCTATCAGATACTTATGACTTAGCGCAAAGTAATAGTCAATCCACAATATCTATCATCATTTTTACTTTTACATTGATAATGATTCTTATTTGTAATATTATTCGCATTTAATATCTCTACATCCTTCCTATTTTTTATATTATTTTGCATATATTTGCACTTATTGAGGTTTTATGCGTCTATCCCATTTAGCTCGAGCACTAGCCATTATTACCACTGCACTGGCTTTAACTGCTTGTGGCGATGACCAAAAAGTGACAACTCCTATTGTTGATGGGACACCGCCATTACTGACGACCGACAGCAATTTTTCTGATGGTTATAGTGCCGTTGCCGCCGTATCTGTCTCAGGACGAGTACAAGATAACAGCGGTATCAAGTCATTTACTTATCAACTCAATGACGAACCGGTACGTACGCTAAAGATCGATGCTGAAGGCTATTTTAATGAGTCTATTTTTTTAGCGTTGGGCCACAATAAAATAACCCTAGAAGCGACGGATAATGCTGGTAATACGATGCGCTCTACTAAAGCCATCTATCTGGGCGATACCATAGCGGCAGGTGGTGCACATACCGCTGCCCTTCGTGATGGTCAGCTTTACGGTTGGGGGCGCAATAATTATGGTCAAACTGGTCTTGGACTGACAACAAAAATAACAGACGTCATGGGACATCCAGATACGCCAATGCTCATAAACAATGCGCCACAAAACCTAATATCTGTTAGTTTTAATCAAAACCATTCGCTCTCTATTGACCAAAACGGACAAGTTTACAGCTGGGGTGAAGATAAATATGGGCAATTGGGACGCGGCGAAACAGGTCGTAATAGCTGTAGTCAAGTTGAAGACTGTCGCCTTGATATCAGTGCTGTTCAAGGTATCGAGGATGCAATCATGGTGGCAGCCGGTTACAAGCACAATCTAGTACTGACCAAAGATGGCAGTATATGGGCATTTGGTGCTAACGATGTAGGACAGCTTGGTAATGACTCTGCTCCTAGTACAGACGGTAGTAGCATACCGGTCAAAGTAGACTTCTCAGCAGCAACTGACATTGGACATATCGTGCAAGTAGTTGCCAGTGCCAATAGCTCCTACGCTTTAGATAATAAAGGACAAGTTTGGGGCTGGGGTAGCGACGCTTATGCCAATTTTGGAAAAGGTGAAGCCTGTACCAGTGCCAATGATTGCGTCAATATCAATGCAACCCCTGTCCTTATAAATATCATTAAAAACAGTCAAAGTGATGATACTCAAATCGCTGATGATAGTGTTGCTAAAGAGGTAGAAAAAGTCACTCAACTTGCCGCTGGCCGTGACCATGTATTGGCTTTGACCAATAAAGAGTCGGTTTATGGTTGGGGACTCAATGCCACAAGCCAAATAGGCTACAACGGTGAGCTATTTGGTGATACCGAAAAAGCTTGGGACGATATCGTTGCAACACCTACCAAACTACCATGGTTCAAGGGTAAAGATATTCGCCGTATTTATGCTAATGGCAATGCCAGCTACGCCTTACTAGATGATGGCAAGGTATACCCTTGGGGCATGTTTGGCGAAACAAATGGTGCAGGTAAAACCATCTATAATGACCTAGATGAGCCAACTGACAAACTGCCCAATCTAAACAACATCGACAATATGGCAATGGGCGCTATGCATCTTGTTGCTCATGAAAAGTCGCTCAACCCAGATAACAGTCCATCTCTTCAGTATGGTTTTTTATTTACGTGGGGCTGGAGCTTTGAGGGTTCATTGGGTAATAAAGACACCACGCATGCCTGGATGTATAACACCCCTATCCCTGTGAACTTGCCAAGTCAGCTATAAGCAACGATGGCTTATGTCCTTCAAACTTGCTGATTAACACTTATAAAGAGCTAAAAAAACATAATCGTTAAGTAAAAAAAGGGGCTGCATATTTTATGTCGCCCTTTTTAATTAACGATCAAGCTTACTCATTTTTATTCATTACTTGATTGTACTGATTTATGACTATTTTAGGTAATTCCATGTCTTATTGCCTCCATCGACCAACCATTTTACCCAGATCAGCACTACCCGCTATGCGTAATGCCCTGCTCTGCTTAGCGACGACCCTGGTACTGAGCGCTTGCGGTGGCTCAGACGATAATAAGGATAATACAGTTAGCAGCCCCAGCTTGCCTAGCAACCCTCCCTCATCAAATACACCTGATGAGACAGAAGCCGATACCGATTGGCTACCAGCAGGCGGCAGCGCCACTATCACAGCTGATATCTCGCAGCCGTTTTTGCAGATCATGCCCAATTTACCGAGTAGTGCCTTAGGCGGCGTTTCGCCTGGGCGTGAGTTATTTATCACCGAATGGACGCCCGCCAATCAAGGCCGCGTGTTATTTGATGGTGTCGGGCCACTGTTTAATGCCAATGCCTGTACTCAGTGCCATAGCGCAGAGGGACGCAAACCTATCTATGCTAGCGACGGTGAGCTAAGCGACGCTATTTTATTTAGACTAGGCGATAAACAAGGACTGGCTCATGCTTATTATGGTGAGCAAATGCAGCATCAAAGTATCGACGCCAGTATCGCTACCGAAGGTAAAATGCGCTATATCGCTACTGTTGAAGACGATAAAAATTCTAAAAGTATCAGATTCGAATTTACCCCAACGGACTCCAACCAACCTTTAGGAGATACCGCTATTAGTGGACGTATCTCGCCGCAACTGGTCGGTATGGGCTTACTTAATCTCATCCCTGAAGCCAGTATTATCGCTGCCGCCGATGCTAACGATGACAATAAAGATGAAATCAGTGGCCGTGTGCACTGGGTTAACGAAGGTGCTCATGAGCGAATTGGCCGCTTTGGTTGGAAAGCGATTAATTCAAGTCTGCGTACCCAAAACGCCAACGCCATGTCGCAAGATATGGGCTTAACCACTTCGATATTTATGGACCCTAACTGTACCGCTAATCAGCCAATTTGTTGGACAGCCGCCAATGGCGGTACGCCAGAGGTCTCAGACAGCAGTTTGGATGCTGTGACTGACTTTATGACCGCGCTTGCAGTTCCTGAGCGGCGGGTGAGCAATTTATCAACTTTTAATAAAGGTGCCAATCTTTTCACCCAAGTCGGCTGTGCTGGCTGTCATACGCCCAAGCAAAAGACTGGCGATAGTGACCGTTTTCCATTGTTATCGCAACAAACCATCTACCCTTATACCGATTTATTACTTCATGATATGGGCGCAGGACTTGATGATGGCGTAAAAGAAAAGAATGCTGAAAGTTTTGAATGGCGTACACCGCCATTATGGGGTATTGGAATCGTAGCACAAGACTCGGACGCGCGTTTTTTGCACGATGGTCGCGCCAGCAGTCTGACTGAGGCGATACTGTGGCACGGCGGTGAAGCAGAAGGTGCAAAAACACGTTTTGAGCAGTTGTCTGTTGAGCAAAAAAATATATTACTGTCATTTCTAAACGGCATTTAAGATTTCGAGCACCTAGTTTTTTAGCATCTAACTTTTAATTATCCAGTTTTTAAGTATTTGGCTTTTAAGTACTTGGCTATGGTAGATAGCCATTTTTAGGGGCGATATCAGGTGGGAGATCGGTTTCTCCCAGTGCCTCTAACAAATTGATTTCGATAGTGCGTGACAAAGCCGTCAGAGGTAACTGATTGGCTGCAAAACCAAACGGCTCTTCTAACTCTTCACTAAGCGCGTCTAAACCAAAGAAGGTATAAGCAATCACAGCACAGGTAAAAGGAGTCAACCAGCCCAGTGAGGAAACCAAGCCAAAAGGCAACATAAAGCAGTATAGATAAGTCGTACGATGTACCAAAAGCATATAGGCAAATGGTAAGGGCGTATTATGGATGCGCTCACAGGCGGCTAAGACGATAGTCATGGAGGTAAGGCGCTCGTCCATGTTTTGTATCATCTGCTCCGATGATAAGCGCTGACGCCGACTATCACCAAGTCGCTGACCCAGCAATCGCATCAAATAATCAGGCAGGTTTTGCGACTGACGCATGCCGGCATGATGTGCAGGCGCCACAAAACGCTCAACATCCTGCCAAGGCGCCGTACCACGTAGTCGATGGCGCACAGCATGGGTAAAAGCAATCGTAAGATAAATCATATAGCGCTGGGAGTCTCGCCCTTGCTCATCTTTTTCATCTATAAACGAGAGCACTTGACGGCTAAAGCTGCGAGCCTCATAGACCAGCTGCCCCCATAATCCTCGTGCTTCCCACCAACGCTGATAGCTTGCATTATTACGAAAGCCAAGAAACAACGATAAAGCAATCCCAAACACCGTAAAAGGCGCCATGGTGTAGGAGGGAAAAGAGCGTGAAAACTCATGCTGAATAACGGTTATAAGCGTACTTAGTAAAGTAACCAACAAAATTTGCGGATAGATCTTTGGAATGATTGAACCGCGAAGGGTAAAAAATATCTTGAGAGCATTGGGTGTTTGCCGGACAATCATGTCAGCTTCCTAGCGAGGTTATCTGTAAATACTGTAAAAATAAAACTGTACTGCGGCTTAAATATCAATTCTTAAGTACTAATTCTTGAGCACTAATCCTCAAGTACTAATTCTTACGTACTAAGACGCAGTTAATGTACTGCATCATAGTATAGCTAATATCTGATGAAAAGATTTTAAATCGCTCATACCATCTATCATTTCATAATGCCTTGTCATAATCAGCACAGCACTTGAATAATATCCAAATGCCACTATAAATAGTGAATACAGCGACCGCCCATAAAAAATGTACTCATTTAAAAATGACATCAACTAAAGAGCTGAGCGCGTCTCAGGTTTTTTATGTGATGAAAACACTATGCAAGCCAATATTTCCATAAAAAATAAGGATCCCATCATGAGTGATGACCCAAAAGACACCAGCAATCAAAACCATAGCGAGCAAGACCATGCGTCTAAAAAAGATGTCAAAGTCACTGAGTTAGTCGCTAATGACGGTATCTTAAAAGGCAAAAAAACAGACGTACAAAACCCTGAGCTTTGGGAATTCCCGATGGACTACCCTATGAGCATTATCGGTCACGAAGGCGAACACGAGACTTTGCTTAACGAAGTCAAGCTGATCCTTGGCAGTCAGTTCCCTGAGTTTGACTTGGCCTCTATAGATGTCAAGCCCTCAAAGACAGGCCGCTTTCATTCAGTGCGTGTCAACTTATACCTGACGACAGTTGAGCAAGTCAATCGCTTATATGCCGCACTTGATAACGCTAAAACTGTGCGCATGGTCGTATAAAATATTTAAAACCAAATTTAGCATTTTAATATCGTAATCGTCACTCATATGGGTGGCGATTTTTTTGGGTCTACTGTACAATCAGCACCGCGATGATTGACTCGATTCTATCTCTAAATAATCAAGAAATTGTCGACTAATAAAAATAAAGTCATAACCACTTTTTTACAAAAAATTTTATTATTTGAGACAATCGCGTCTAACCCTTATCCCATCGTCCTTTGCCAAATTTTGGACATGCTACTACCTTGTAGCAACATAGTTTTCTCCTAAAATCAATATAGCATTTTCAAAATTTTCCCGCTATATTGTGCCTACTTACTAATACAAACGCTATATCTAGTGCTCGGTGATTTTATTCATCACTATGTGCTACGGCAAACTGTTGTCCAAAAACCTTCAGCTGTCGTAACACCTTGTTATAGCAGAATAAAAAACTTTGCGAGATTTAATCGACGTAAAGTACATATCAGCAATCAATAATAGAGGGCAACATGACACATATCGATAAGATTCAAGTGACCAAACGCGACGGACGTTTAGAACCTATTGATTTAGATAAAATTCATAAGGTTATCGCATGGGCAGCTCATGATTTGGATAATGTGTCAGTCTCACAAGTTGAGCTTAAGTCGCACATTCAGTTTTATGAAGGGATCAAGACTCGTGACATTCATGAGACCATCATCAAGTCAGCGGCCGACCTTATCTCTGAAGATACTCCTGACTATCAATATTTGGCCGCGCGTTTGGCAATCTTTCATCTGCGTAAGATTGCTTATAACAAATTTACACCGCCGCACCTATATGACCACGTTAAAACTCTTACAGATTCTGGCAAATACGATGAGCATATCCTAGCCGATTATAGTCGTAGCGAGTTTGATGAATTGGAAGAATACCTCGATCATTGGCGCGATATGAACTTGGCCTACGCAGCCGTTGAGCAAATGGCAGGCAAATACCTCGTGCAAGATCGCGTCACCAAGACCGTTTATGAAAGCCCGCAGTTTTTATATATGCTGGTCGGTATGTGTCTGTTTGCCAACTATGACAAAGCTGAGCGCATAAGCTATGTCAAACGCTTCTATGATGCAACCTCACAGTTCAAAATCTCTCTACCGACGCCTATCATGTCGGGTGTGCGTACCCCATCGCGTCAGTTTAGCTCGTGCGTCTTGATCGAATGTGGTGATAGCCTAGATTCTATCAATGCTACCACCAGCGCCATCGTGCGTTATGTCTCACAGCGTGCTGGTATCGGCATCAATGCTGGTCGTATCCGTGCCCTTGGTAGTCCTATCCGTGGCGGTGAGGCTCAGCATACTGGCTGTATTCCTTTTTATAAGCTTTTCCAAACTGCAGTTAAATGCTGCTCACAAGGTGGCGTGCGCGGCGGTGCAGCGACACTATTCTATCCACTCTGGCATTTAGAAGTTGAATCATTACTCGTACTCAAAAACAACCGCGGCGTCGAAGACAACCGTGTTCGTCATATGGACTATGGCGTTCAGATTAATAAAACGCTTTATACCCGTCTGATTAAAGGACAAGACATCTCGCTATTCTCTCCAGGTGATACTCCTGGCCTGTACGATGCTTTCTTTGAAGATCAAGACAAGTTTGAAGAGCTATATACCAAATACGAGCAAGATGACTCTATTCGTAAGCGTCAAGTGCCAGCCGCTGACTTATTTAGCCTTATGATGCAGGAGCGCGCCAGCACTGGACGTATTTATATTCAAAATATCGACCACTGCAACACCCATAGCCCATTTGATGCGAGCATCGCTCCGATTCGCCAATCAAACCTATGTATGGAAATCGCGCTACCGACCAAGCCACTTGATAATATCAACGACGAAGAAGGCGAAATCGCGCTTTGTACGCTATCAGCGGTCAACTTGGGTAAAGTCGAAAACGTCAGCGATATCGAAGAGCCAGCAGAACTCATCGTTCGTGCGCTTGATGCCCTGCTCGACTATCAAGACTATCCTGTCAAAGCAGCTGAAAACGGCAGTATGCGCCGCCGTACGCTGGGCGTTGGTGTCATCAATTATGCCTATTACTTAGCGAAGAATGGCGTACGCTATTCAGACGGTAGTGCGCTTGGTCTGACCCATCAAACCTTTGAAGCGTTGCAGTATTATCTCTTAAAAGCATCAAACAAGTTGGCAAAAGAGCAAGGCGCGTGCCCTGCTTTTAATGAGACTACCTACTCGCAAGGTATCTTACCGATTGATACGTACAAAAAAGATTTGGATAACATCTGCCAAGAGCCGCTACATCTCGATTGGGAAACGCTACGCGGTGAGATTACCACTCACGGTCTACGCAACTCTACCCTAACTGCCTTGATGCCGTCTGAGACCTCTAGTCAGATCGCCAACGCGACCAATGGTATCGAGCCACCACGCGGTCTGGTCTCTATCAAAGCCTCAAAAGATGGCATTTTAAAGCAAGTTGTCCCTGATATCGGTACGCTGAGACATCAGTACGAGCTACTATGGCAAATGCCAAACAATGACGGTTACTTAAAGCTAGTCGCTATCATGCAAAAGTTCGTCGATCAAAGTATCTCTGCCAATACCAACTACGATCCCGTTCGTTATGAAGGTGGTCGTGTCCCGATGAAGATATTGCTAAAAGATTTGCTAAACGCGTATAAGCTTGGCGTAAAGACTTTGTATTATCACAATACGCGTGATGGTGCGAACGATGCGCAAGCGGATATGGAAGATGATTGTGCTGGCGGGGCTTGTAAGATTTAGGTTTGATAGATGGCGGGTTTAACTTTTTGGTTAAGCTCGTCATCCGCTTATATCTACTTTAAATATTAACACGGATATAGCAAAGTAATATTGAAACTTATCAAATAACTTCAAGGACTGGAAAGATGAGTGATATTAAAATTTCACCTGTTAATGTAGATCTAACACCTTTGGTAGAAAGTGCACCTAAAGGTGTTAATAAACTTTTCGATCTTTTATTTTCAAAACATCTTAATCGTCAACAAAGGACAGATAGGCTTTCTAGTGCTCAAACAGAAAAAGATATTAAACTAATTGAGAATGGTATAGCAGAGTTTAGGGATGGCAAGTTCATTTTAAGTTCAGAAATGGTAAATAACCCCACTACTGTTGTCGGCAATATGATTAATAATCAAACAACTATAGAACAAGAAAATGTCCAGCAATCATTAAATAAAGCATTGGAATACCTGTCTGGAATTGAAGACCATGAAGTATCTGATGATATCATTGAACAAACCTTTTTTAATAAATGGTTTAATTTCTCAAAAGAAGTTTCTGATGATGAATTGCAGTCTTTATGGGGCAGATTACTGGCTGAAGAGCTTTGTTCTCCTAATACTATCAATTATTTAGTTCTAAATACCTTTTCATTGATGTCAAAAAGACAGTTAGAATCATTTCTCAAAATTGTCCCTTACACAGCATATAGCCATCTTATATTTTATGACAATAATAGACCAAAGGATGAAGCATTTGAAGGCACATCATCTTTTGAATTACAAGAACTTCAAGATTTAAAGCTAATAAAAGAATTCAATTCAACTTTTCAAACTAGCTTTCCCCTTTCTTTTGGTATGCTTGACAACAAAAATACGCCTTATATATCCAAGTCTTATAACGGAAATTATGTATTATTCCTAAAATCTGAAAGTAATGAAGAAGTATCAATAACTGCTTACCAATTAACATCTATTGGACAGAAAGCACTGGAAATTGCTGAGAAAGATGCTGATATAGCAAGTCAGTGTCAGTTTCTAGCAAAAAAACTTTTTAACTTTAGAGGTTTAGAGCATATAACAGATATAGAAATCCAAAGACGAGACTCTAATGGAAAATATGAGTTTATCGATAATATCAAAAGAGCATAATAAATGAGTTGTAAGGTACGCCCAGCGCACCGATGATATAGAAATCATGTTTAAATGTGCGCAAAGCGCATCCTACAAATTACGCCCAAACAGAAAAATTGTTAAGAAAGAAGAAAGATGCCCCAGCAAGGCTTTTTAGCCGCGACTATATCGGTATCCTGCTGACGACGATGGCGATGCAGTCTGAGGCTGAACGTAGTATCGAGACAACAGGAATGCGGTCAGACACAATAGACTGCACGCCAGCGGCAAAGCAGATACAAGCGGTAGGCGGGATTGGCTACTGTTATAATGAAAACATACAGACAGAACTAAAACGACGGAGGTCATGTGCAATATACCGCAATCATCAAAGACGGTGGTTTGTTTATTCCAAACGTATTTTCAGACCTAAACGATGGTGGCTCGCATATCGTACAAGTCGAGGTTGATATTGCAGAGGTGCGTCAGCAGTTAGGTGTGAATGAAGCACCAAAGACAACTGTCGCCAAAAAAAGCGTGGCAAAAGCAGCCAAAAAGCCAGTATCGAGAGCGGCTAAAAAAGACGTAAAAACAGCAGCGGAAGAGTCTGATGTGAGCACCCTACGCAAAAGCGCACTTGATGAATTAGAAGCACTCGATGATAGTGAGCTGAGCGAGATATTCAAAGCCTATATGAACGATGGGCAAGAGTCGTCACAGATATCACTAGAGAACCTCTAAGCTAAAACGCTATAATCCAAAAACGTGTCATAACATCAGATCAAAACCAGTCAAACCCCTATAAATTAATAACCGTATCAATTATAAAGGCAGTCCCATGACTTACTCGATTTTTTCTCAAACGCCAAACAATGCTTTAAAAGAGCCGATGTTCTTTGGTCAGCCGGTCAATATTGCCCGCTACGACCAACAAAAACACCCTATCTTTGAGCAATTGATCGAAAAGCAGCTGTCGTTTTTTTGGCGTCCAGAAGAAGTCGATGTATCACGTGACCGTATTGACTTTGGTAACTTATCCTCGCATGAACAGCATATATTTTTGAGCAATCTCAAGTACCAGACCCTACTTGACTCTATTCAGGGCCGTAGCCCAAACGTGGTGCTACTGCCACTGGTGTCTATCCCTGAGCTTGAGACTTGGATTGAGACATGGTCGTTCTCTGAGACCATCCACTCGCGTAGCTATACCCATATCATTCGTAATATCGTCAATGACCCGGGTATTGTGTTCGATGATATTATGCAAAATGAGCACATCTTGGAGCGTGCGTCCGACATTGCCAAATACTACGACGACTTGTATCGTAACTCGCAGTTATACAGCTTATACGGGCCGGGTACGCATAATATCAATGGCGAGCAAATCACTGTCGATTTAAAGTCTCTCAAAAAACAGATGTATCTGTGCATCATGGCAGTCAATGTCTTAGAAGCCATTCGCTTTTATGTGTCGTTTGCCTGCTCGTTTGCTTTTGCTGAGCGCAAATTGATGGAAGGCAATGCCAAAATTATTAAGCTTATCGCTCGTGATGAGGCGCTACATTTAACTGGCACGCAGCACATGCTTAACTTAATGCGTAACGGCAAAGACGATCCTGAGATGGTCGAGATTGCAAGCGAGTGCTATGATGAGAGTGTTGAGATATTCCGTAAGGCGGCCGAGCAAGAAAAAGAATGGGCCAGCTATCTGTTTAAAGATGGCTCGATGATCGGTCTAAATAAAGACATCCTTTGTCAATATATTGAATACATTACGAACTTGCGTATGGAAGCGGTCGGCTTGCCATCAGCGTTCCCAAATTCGAAATCAAATCCGATTCCATGGATCAATACATGGTTGTCGTCTGATAACGTACAAGTTGCCCCGCAAGAGACAGAGATAAGCTCATACTTGGTCGGGCAGATTGATTCGGATCTATCAGAAAGCGATTTTGATGATTTTGAGCTCTAATACAGTTTTGAGCTTTAAGACCGTTTTGAGTCTTAAAGATAGAATATGCTTTGCGTAGATGGATACAACGATAACAAAGTACTACTGGGATAGACTATGACTTGGGTAATGACCAGTAAAAAACAGTTTTATTTGCATGATGATGAAAGCCTGCTCGATGGGCTGCTGCGTACAGGGCACGAGGTCAATTATCAGTGCCGTGAAGGTTATTGTGGTAGCTGCCGAGTCAAGCGCATAGCCAGCTCACATGTGGTTGATTATCCGTTTGCACCGCTTGCTATGATCGAAGAAGATGAAATCCTGCCTTGCTGTTGCCGTGTGCAAGGAGTCATTTACATCAATCATGAGCCTATCGTGAAATAACCACTCATTTATGAAAATAAAAATACCCAATAAAAAGCGCGCTACCTTAGATAAGATAGCGCGCTTTTTATTGGGTAATTACCATGCCCGTCTTGCTTATTGCGACGCGGTGTCTTGTTCAAACAGTTTTAGCAGCTCTTCACGCATACGGTTGCGCTCTTCTTCTGACATCATCGGCGCATCTGGATCATCATAGTATTGCTCTTCACCTTGAGCCCCTGTACCGCCTTGACCGTTTAATCTGTCATCGTGCAAGATTCTAGGTGTCTGAACTTCTACGACTTCTTGCACAGGACGCTCTTCAAGCATAATCTTAACTTGTTTGTTTTGACCGTTGCGCAATACTTGAGCGTTTAGCTCAGTCGTTGGCGCCTTACGCGCCACATACTGAATCAAAGTATTGGCATCTGTCATCTCGATACCATCGATGGTCAAGATAACATCACCGACTCTTAGGCCACTTTTGGCAGCGGGACCTTGAGCGACGACATTTAAGACTTCTACTCCTGTCGAGGTTTCAAGGCGCGTTGGATCACGTAGTTGTGATTGAATCTCGATACCTAACCAGCCGCGACTGACTTTACCGTCTTTAATAAGCGCATTCATGACTTGCTCAACGATGGCAGTTGGAATAGCAAAGCCAATCCCCATCGAGCCGCCAGAGCGCGAAAAAATCACTGTATTAATACCGACCAGCTCTCCGCGAGCATCGACAAGTGCCCCGCCCGAATTACCCGGATTGATAGCAGCATCAGTCTGGATAAAGTCTTCAAACTTATTGACCCCAAGACCCGTACGACCAGTTGCCGAAATAATCCCTTGAGTGACCGTTTGACCGACACCAAACGGATTACCAATTGCTAATGCTAAATCACCAACGCGGCTAGGCTCTTCACGAAAGCCAAGCGGCGTAAGCCCTGTCATATCGACCTTGATCACAGCCAAATCACTATCGGGATCCGTGCCGATGACCTTGGCTCGATTTTTACGCCCGTCGTTGAAAGCCACCGTAATCTCATCTGCTTTTTCGATCACATGAGCATTGGTAACGATATAGCCATCCTCCGACACGATGACACCAGAGCCAAGGTTGGTTGGCCCCTGCCCTTGACCTTGTGGCCCACCATGGAACTCAAAAAAGCGACGTAACACAGGATCATCCATGTAAGGATGTTCGGCCATGGTCTGAGTGGTATAGATATTGACCACCGACTGCGAGGCACGAGCGACCGCATTATGATACGAGTCAATAGGTTCAGGTTTATCAGATGCAGGTGCTATAGCTTCTTGCTCAGCCGCGGTCGTTCTTGGTGGCTCCCACGCTGTCTTCGATGGTGTCTTCATACTCATAAACAACCAGACAAACGCTGCAATTATTACCAGCAATAAAACCCAAGGTAACCACTTCCACAGTGTTGCCTTGTTGTTGGTGTTTGGAGATGACGACATATATAAACCTCTATAAATTTAATCAAACAGACGTTATTGAATACAATGGGATGACGACTATTTTTTGCTTGCTATTAAGTACCACACAACCCGTTAAAACCTATTCATCCAGTAGGCTCACGTATGTAAATTATAACTGCCCATACATCAAAATAGTAACGTATCGTGTACCATTTCAGTTATGGGGTTTATCTACTCATTTGCAACATCATGCTAAAATGATTACTACAAATTTATGAACGGTGATTGTTAAATTGGCTCAAACAAGGTCAGCTAGAACAATAGTTTCAACTTAAATCATAAGGACACCCAATGTCAGCAAAAGACCCATCATACGACTCATCAAATGTAGCGATTACTGCCCAAGCGTTAACGCAGTTTTGCGATGACTATTTATCTGCAAATGCCTTTAAAGACTATGCTCCAAACGGATTGCAAGTAGATGGCGGGCAGCCTATCAGACGTATTGTGACCGGTGTTACTGCTTGTGAGGCCTTGATCGATGCTGCTATCGAGGCGAAAGCCGACGCGATTATGGTACACCATGGTTACTTTTGGAAAGGTGAACCTGAGCCTATTACTGGTATGAAGGGTCGGCGTATTCGCAAATTGATGCAGCATGGTATCTCGATGATTGGCTATCACCTACCGCTTGATGCACACCCTATCATCGGTAACAATGCAAAGCTCGCTGAGACGCTAGGACTGACGATCACTGAAGCACTCTACCCTCATGAGACCCATCCTGTGGGCAATATCGCTATTTGTACGCCGCAAAGTGCCGAAACCCTAATTCAGACGATTACTCAAGCACTCGGCCGCGTGCCTCTACATATTTCAAGCGATTGTCGTTTCACAAACGAAGATGAAACAAACAATACAAAAATGATCGAACGTATCGGCTTATGTACAGGCGGTGCGCAAGATATGATTGAGCAGGCAGCTATAATGGAATGCGATGCCTATCTGTCTGGCGAGATATCTGAACGTACTACACATAGCGCACGAGAGCTTGGGATTGATTACTTTGCTTGTGGCCACCATGCGACAGAACGAGGTGGTATTCAGGCGCTTGGGGAGATGGTTGCTCAGCACTTTGGACTACCAGTGACATTTATCGATATCGATAACCCTGCTTAACGCTACGCCGTAGAACTTTCTCAAAAATAGGGCCTTTTCGAAAAATATTGACATAGTACCGCCTGACTGGCGATAAAATAGACTTTATTCGTTTATATGAATATAATAGCTGTTTTTGACCGTCTATTACTCAATTGTTAAGTTTTATCACTCTTTAATTAACTTTACTTGAATAATGGCCTTATAAGCCCTATAAAGTCAACTAGAAAGAGAATGTTTTGTCATGAAACTTCCCATTTACTATGGCCTCCGGTTATAACGCCTAGCTATTTAATAATGATGCGTACATTTACTATAAATTACGTTTGATACTTTTTAGCGAGACGTTGCAACGATTGTATAATTCGATCTTATGAGGTGCGATGTCATTTACATTATAAGTAATTGATGTCTCAAAGCTCGTATAATTCGTTATCAATACTGCTGGACAATATAATATTGCAAGTAAAATCAAACGGTTAGATATTACCGTATTGTTTGATTTTACCGTATGTTTATTATTTTTGTCTCAATAACTTATTCATGACCTTACCTATAGTTAATATAATAATTTAAGTGTATTTTCAGCCATTATCGATAAAGGTGACATAACTGTCATTATTCTTTATCTGTGTAGCTTTATTTGAGCGATGTTATTTTTGACATGCTTAGAACGGTAGCACACGGTTTATTATGCTGTTTTATAAACTTATTATTATATTAATCAAGGTGTTGTAATGCTCATAACACTAAGATCTCTATTAGCGATTTAGATTAATGAGCTGTGTAACATCTAAGCTGCCTTCAAAATGTTTATTTATCATTTACGTACACATTGAGATGATGGCAGCTCCCTGGTAAGCAGGATGGCTAATATTAGGAGACATCCATGCAGCGTATTACTTATCGTGTAAAAGTATCTGCGCAAGGTGCCAAACGTCGTATTTCTTATTTACTGCGTCCATCCAAGCGCTCACTTAGCACCAAAAGTAACCTCGTTTCATCCGTTACCCCTACCAAATTGAACCGTTTTGCCAAAACAAAAAAGATGGCACAAGTATCTAGTATTGCCCTTCTCTCCTTACCTGCTGAGAGCCTGATTACGATGGATTCAACAGTACCAGCCTATGCTAAGGTGATGCTTGAGGAGACTCTTACCATCGCAGCTGTCCCAGGAGACAGCACTTATTTTGCGACCGATGGCTTTCAGCACGGCTTTGGCTTTGATTTGATACGTAGTTATGCTGATGAGCTAGGCGTTGAGATTGATTTAAAGGCTTATGCTAGCGAAGAGGCGGCATTGAGAGCAATAAAATCAGGTGACGCTGATATGGCATTGACGACAGCGAGTACGCAGCTAAAGAGTCAGCTGAATTTGTCTTCAGTTAATGTTAGTTGCGGCTATGATGCTAGCCTAACAAAAAATGGCTTACATCCTAAAGTCAGCTGGACATTTAACCAAGCCGATGATCCGTTATCACAAAAAGCCAGTTACTTCTTATGTGATAGTATCAAGCTTGAAAACACGCAAAAGCTTGCCGCGTTTTATAATCAAAACTTACTAAAAGATGCTTATAGTCAAGATCATTTTAAAAAGACGTTGACTGAAAAGTTGCCTGATTACCAATCTTCTTTTGAAGAACAAGCCCGCAATTATAACCATGATTGGGAGCTGCTAGTGGCGATGGGTTATCAAGAGTCGCATTTAGATGCCAATGCCGTATCGCCGACAGGCGTACGTGGTTTGATGATGCTCACTAACAACACTGCAAAAGCAATGGGGGTCTCAGATCGTGTTGACCCTTATCAAAGCATCGGCGGCGGCGCTCGTTATTTAGAACAGATGAAAGCTGACTTCGCTGATGTGCCAAAGACTGATCGAATCTGGTTTGCACTTGCGGCTTATAACATGGGCCCTAATGCGGTCAAACGTATACAGCGCAAATTGAATGATGCTGGTATCGATGATAAAAGCTGGGCGAACGTCTATACATATTTATCAGAAAATAGAGCTTCCAATAGCCGTTATGGGCAGGCGATGCATTATGTAAGTAATATCAGAAGCTATCTTGAAACGATTAAAACTCGTATGGTCTAGACATATGAGTTTATAGAGGAAATATAAAAAAGCTGCTCTTATGTAAGAGCAGCTTTTTTACTGTTCAATTATGTTAGTCGGGTTTAACAGTGAGTTAGCGATTAGGTACTGTTAGGCGTTGACCACGTTGTAGCATAGTGTCTGCTGCGATATTGTTCATATCAGCAAGCGCTTGGGTTGAGACCCCATATTTACGAGCCAGTCCGATAAGACTATCTCCAGAGCCAACCGTATATCGCACTGTTGCTTTAGGGACTTTAATCGTTTGGCCGCGCTGTAGCTGGGCATTGGTCGCCATATTATTCGTTGCTGCCAAATCTTCTACTGCAATACCAAAACGACGTGACAAAGCGATTAAACCATCGCCTGACTGTACTCTATAACGTTCAGTGTTACCAAGTACTTTGCCATTACCGCTTCTACTGCTGACTGTCGTACTTTGGCTGCTAGCATTTGTATTATTGATAGTGGCGCGAGCACTGCCCCTTGCTGGAATAGTAATAGTACGACCACGCAATAAGTTTGACGTCGTACTTAAGCCATTTGCTGCCGCCAAGTCACTGATACCGATATTATAGCGACTGGCTACCCCTGTCAAACTATCGCCGGACTGTACTTTATAGCTTATAGGTTGATTGTTTAATTGGCGATTTACTTCTGCTTTTGATACAGGCACTCTAATGGTTTGTCCGCGTTGCAAGCGCGCGTTAGCATTAAAATTACTATTCACTGCTGCGACTTCTTTTGCACTGACCCCGATACTATTTGCAATACCGATTAACGTCTCTCCTGATTTTACTGTATAACGGCTGCTAGAGACTGAGCTGTTAGCACTACTGGTATTTGTACTACTAGAATTGCTATTGGTAGAAAGATCGACGCTATCAGGTATTTTGAGCGTTTGACCCACGTATAAAGAGTCTGTTGCTCGAATACCATTAAGACTGGCTAGAGTATTGGCTGACATGTCAAACTGGCGTGCTAATGCAATGAGGCCATCACCAGGTTTTACTTTGTAGTTTTGAGTCGCGTTGCTAGATTTGCGAGCTTTAGTAGATGGTGCAGCAGGCGTTGTCGCTGGGGCCTTGACTTTACCTGGTATTAGCCACAGTTTCTGACCTCTTAGCAAATCAGAACGGCTGCTCAAATTGTTATAACTTGCCAGCTGTGTCACTGATAGGCCAAAGCGATTTGCCGTACCGATAAGCGTGTCGCCCGACTGTACAACGTAACTGTCTGGCTGATCTTTGGTTTGTGTATTTGCACTACTCAATGGCTCAATAGTCTTGGCATCGTACAAATATAGAGTACTACCAGACAACAACTTTGCCTCGGCATCTATCTGATTCCACTCAGTAATATCACGCCAGCTGACGCCTGCACGACTGGCGATATTTGATAAGGTATCGCCGCGTTTTACCGTATAAGTTGTACGTTTGCCCTGAGGTTTTGGCTTACTGACTGGCGTTTTTGCAAAGCTCAACTTTTTATCTTCACCACTGGCCTCCAAAATAGACTGCTGTGTCTGTACCGCGGATAGATTGATGTTGCCATCAGCGTTAATGACCTCGGTTTCTGGTGTTTTGACTCGTATCTGATTGGCGATAAAGTCGCGCTCTTCTTTACTAAGTGGAGGCTCTTGGACAATGGTATTGTTTTGTGTAATCTGTGCAGAGGTCGTCGGTAAGCTATTACTGCGTTGCAGTTCAGCATTAATCTTACTGGTCTCTTTACTTGTGATAGGTGGCTCAGTGCTAACAGTCGAGTTACTATTATATCCAGAGCCGCTAGACGATGCCGGAGAGATATAACTGGTCGTTTGCTGCGGCACGCTTGCACTGGCAGCGTAATCTGCCAAGCCGCCACCAGTAGAAGGTAATGACGAGCTGGTATATGGTCGACTATTATAGCTTGGCGTAGCAGTACTACTTGGGCTACTGGTGTTACTTGAGGCAATAACGTTACTCGTACCATTGCCTCTTAACGATATAAGCTTGGCATCAAGATTGGTATTAATATCATTAGGGATGATGATACGCTGCGGGCCTGAGGCATCAACACGTCCTGATGTTAGAGCTGTATTCAGCCTTTCTAATTCATCGTAACTAACGCCAGTTACTTGCGACACTTCAGCCAAACTGACACCATAGTTGACTGGTACACTACGAAAATGCTGTCGGTTGGCAATAGCTGGCAGGTAAACACCGTACTGCTCAGGCTTAGCGACGATTTCTGCTACCGCCAAAAAGCGTGGTACATAATTCATTGTTTCAGTAGGCAGTCTAAGCGACCAGTAGTCAGTGGGCAATCCACGAGCCGCATTGGCATCAATGGCTTTTTGTACACGACCAGGACCTGCGTTATAAGCTGCTAGTGCCAGCTCCCAGCTACCAAACTGATTGTATAACGCTGTCAAAAAGTCATAGGCTGCACGTGTTGATTCGATCACATCACGGCGACCATCATAGGTGCTGCTTTGATTCAAACCATAAATTCGTCCCGTACTTGGAATAAACTGCCACAAACCTGCTGCCGCTGCACTACTGGTGCCGCTTGGATCATAAGAGCTCTCAATTACTGGTAATAAGGCAAGCTCAGTTGGAATATTGCGACGCTCAGCTTCACGTACTGTATGGTAAATATAGCGACTGGCACGCGCAGTCAACCGGTTTAAGTAATCTTGTCTGCTAGTAAACCAGCTTTTTTGCCCTTCAATACGTTGATTGTAGATAGGCTGACCGCCATTCATACGATAACCAGCTCTTAGACGATTCCACAAATCACCATATTGCTGAATAGCCAGTTTATTGTCTTCAACCATGGTCATATCAGTCGCTTCTAATAAGTCTGCCAACTCATCTAAGCTTTCTGCATCCAAAAATGCAGTTGAGTAGTCATCACTCGTACTTGGGCGAGCAGCTCCAGACTGTTTGACTGGGCGCTTATTCACAACAGACGAGCTATTGGTAGCACTGGTATTTTTTACCGTTGACGTATTGCTACAGGCGCTGATAAGTAGGGTTGACACTGCAAGGGTCAATGGTAAAGCTATAAATGATTGGGGTTTTGATGACACAGTAGACATGATGATAGAAGGTTCCTAGCGACAAGAAGTAATGAAGATAATCGACAGTATAATATACAATGTAAGAAACAGACCATCATTCTATAGAAGATGATCTGCAAAATTTAAATTAAATTAATCAATCGCTACTTGGGAAACTGCACGTAGCAGCACAGCGTTGCCAGTCGACAAAGTAAGTGTGACTCTTGATGTAGTCACAAATGAGACTTTTTTGCCGTCTTTAACCCAGCTCTCAACGGTTCTAACGTTTGCCTTTGCTTGTGAGCCAGTCGTAACGATATTGTTGATGCTAATATCATAACGATAATTTGACGTTTGGCTCCAGCTGTCTTGTAATAATTTTAAATACGCATTTTTATCGAGACTGGTAGACTTCCCCTTTCTAGATAAGGAGATCAGTGCATCATCAGATACCAAACGGGCAACTTGGTTGATGTCATTATTATTAGCTGCTGCTTTCATCGCAGTAGCATAGTTTTGTACCAAGCTCTCATTCATGGTCGCAGCTTGAGCAGTAATAGCAGCAGTACCGGCCATTACCGTCAACGTAGCAACGCTCGCGCTTTTTATAAACAGAGCCAATAGCCCTTTATTCCACAGTTGTTTCATTATAATCCTTAAGGTGTTTCTTATTATCTAATTGTGTTGAGTAATTGACACTCTATTAATGGTATTTTTAGCCTATCACTAAATACTCACACCTATGTAACGCCATGTGTAATTATTGCATGTATACCTACCTAGTATCCTACTATTACATCCTAAACGCTTTACCCTTATAGGCTCATGTATAAGTCTTTATGAAGTTTTTATACATTTACTAAGCTTTGGTATTGTCATGTATCGCTTCTTCATCATCGTTAAGCTTCATACCTAAACGCTCCACTCGCCTATCCATCATTTGACGAGCCAGTGCCTGCATGTCTTCGACACGATCTATCTCATCGACGATCTCAAGACCTAAGAGAGTCTCAAAGACATCTTCTAATGTCACCAAACCTTTAACTTCACCATATTCACCTACCGTGATAGCGATATGAATACGATTTTTTAGCATCAATTCTAATAAATCAAACAACTTCATTTTTGAAAATACAAAGGTAATTTCTCGTTCAAATTGCGTCAAAGGTTTATGCATCGCATGATTGACTTTTGCCAACAGCATATCCGTTTTTAGGACAAAACCGGTAATGTTATCCAAATCGCCATCATAAATAGGTAAGCGCGAAAACGTCAGTTTTGGACGATCAACCAATACTTCAGCGACCGTTTTATTCTGTTCAAACGCAAGCATGACTGAGCGCGGTGTCATAATGTCTTCGACTTTAATGGCGCCAAAGGCGAGTAAGTTACGAATAATTCGTGACTCTAATGGATCAATCTGGCCAGATTCTTCACCTATGCTGGCAAGCGCAGCAAACTCACGGCGGCTAAAAACATGTGTCTCTTTACTGCGTACTAGTAATTTTGTCAAACGTTCTGAAAACCAAATCAGAGGATAGAGTATAAGAACAATACCGCGTACAAAGTAAGCTACTATGCCGCTTAGCTGACGCCAATAAACCGTTCCTAATGTTTTTGGAATAATTTCAGATAAGAACAAAATCGCCAAAGTCATGATTGCAGAAAATAGACCAAACCATGCGCTGCCAAAGACAATCGTTGCCTGTGCACCAGCACCAATCGAACCTAGCGTATGGGCAACCGTATTCAATGTCAAAATAGCCGCTAAAGACTGGTCAATATTGTCAATCTTTAAACGTCTTAACATGTTTGCTTTGTTAGGATTGCTTTCTTCGACATCAGCGATATACGAAGGGGTCATACTGAGTAATGCGGACTCTGCTAAAGAACAAATAAACGATATACCAATAGCGATAGCAACAAAAAGTATAAGTAAAAAAATGCTGGTAGCTGTTGGTGCCGCTGATGCTGGGGTTTCAGCAGCTTGTGATAAAGCCGCCTGTGCTGAATGAGGTAAAGCAGTGATTAATACAGTCATCAATGCTGATAGACCAAATACTACCTTTGTGCTAGGACGAGAATAACGCGTCGTCGGGGGAGGTTCAGCAGGCGCTTCTTTACGATGAGCGCGTGGACAACATAGACGAGGTGTAAACGAAAAAATGGTGAACAAGTTAGGTAACCTAAACAATGAAAAAAGAATGGAAAAGGATAAAATACAATGAGCTTTATTGCTAGTAAATACAGTGACTGCTCGCGTTTAACTCACAATGAACAAAGCTTAACGAATAAAATAGCTCTATATAATAAGAACGACAAACCCGCGACTCCTTACGCTAACAGACGATATAATCAATCATTTGATATTAGCACTGATGCTTATATTTAACAATTAAATGTCGTGCTATCTACCTGTCCAAAAAACACCCTATTTTAAATAAAAAACATAGTAATAAAATTGTATGAGTAATGCTCTTATTGGTGGTGTCAAATTGACACAAATTCAATATCTACTGACTTAGTATATTTCAATATATCGTCATTTTATTTTAGTTAGTTACTGCTTAAAGGGATTGTCGCACTAGATATCGGCTGCTAGTATGCCAGTACGTTAAGGAAAATACCTTCATCCCATGATTAACAGTTACCAAGATTGGGATTTTTTGTTACTATGCGTTTAATTTTATCGTTCCCTATGACTTATTGAGAGAAATTATGAGCTTATTTATTCAAGCTGCCCATGCTGCTGCTCCTGAAGCCGCAGGCGGCGCATCACTGTTTGGTCAAATTCTATTGCCAGTAGCTTTTTTTGCAATTTTTTACTTTTTAGTCATTCGTCCTCAATCGAAGCGTACCAAAGAGCATCGTGCTATGGTAAATGCTTTAACTGTTGGCAGCGAAGTGATTTTCGCTGGTGGGCTTATGGGCCGCATCAAAAGCCTTGAAGGCGACTACGCTATTATTAGCTTAAACAACAATACTGACATTAAAGTACAACGAGCTTCTGTTATTTCAGTATTACCTGCAGGCACCATAGAAAGTGTATAAATAGAAAGCATATAAATATCGATGATGGATCATCGCGTTTAGCATTTATCATTATGGCCTTGACTCATACATCGATGAAAATGACCGTTGATACTCTACGGTCATTTTCTGCTACTAGACTGCCAAATTAATGACACATTGATTCCTCGTTAGTTTCTAGGTTAATCCGTTGCCTTTTAGTTAGTCGATTCATTGTAGCAAACTTACCTTTTATCTGCGTATTGCGGCTCAAAAGTTAGTCGTTCTATAATGCTTAGCGTTCTATTATTATAGCGGATGCTTGCAATGATGAATGATGCTTCATACTGATTATGATCATTGTTCATGATAAATGTAAACACTCCATCTGCTAATCTGTGGCCTGCATCGCCAGTATCTTATCAACTTAAAGAAGTGATTATGCAATATCCCGCTTGGAAGTACCTACTTATCACCGTCGTACTGATCATCGCTGGTCTGTACGCTGCACCCAACCTCTACCCTGATGAGCCTGCTGTGCAGATTACCAGTGCTGCAGCAGGTACACAGCTATCTGAAGGTATTTTGACTCAGTCAGAGAGCCTGTTAGAAGAAGCTGGCGTAAGCCACCACGATGGCACTTTTGAGGGCAACAGCGCCCTGGTACGCTTAGACAATCCAGATGCTCAGCTCAAAGCACAAGAGGTCCTCAAAAAGAACCTTAGTGACGATTATGTGGTTGCGCTCAACTTAGCGCAGACAACGCCGCAGTGGCTACGTGATATTGGTGCAAAACCGATGAAGCTTGGCTTGGATTTGCGCGGTGGGGTACGTTTCGTTCTAGAAGTTGATATGGACAAAGCTTTAGAGCAGCGTCTGTCCAGTGCCAGTCGTGATGTGCGCCGTGAGCTACGTGCTGAGCGTATTGCAGTTAAGGGTATTAAGTCTGAGTCACAAGGTATTGTATTACATTTCGCTAATACAGATACCCGTAACCGTGCACAGAATATTCTTCAAGGCTCGATGGGCAATAACTTTACCTTACAGTCCTCTATTGATGATCAAGGTCCTGCGCTAATCATGGCTTATAATGATGCGACATTGGATGAGATTAACAGTTATGCAGTCAATCAAAACTTAACCACCCTACGTAATCGTATTGCTGAGCTTGGAGTTACTGAAGCCTTAGTACAGTCTCAGGGTGCTAGCCGTATCGTCGTCGAATTACCTGGCGTACAAGACACCGCGGAAGCCAAACGTGTACTTGGACGTACTGCAAACCTTGAGTTCCGTTTGGTTGCCAAAGACAGCGAAAACTTTATGGGTGGTATCCCTCCTGCTGGTACCGAAGCCTTTCCATTCCAGACACTTGACGGTCCACCTGTACTGTTAGAGCGTCAAGCCATCGTCACTGGTGACAAAGTTACTAACGCCCAAACCAGTCTTGATGAAAGTGGCCGTCCTGAGGTCAATATTACCTTGGACAGTGCGGGCGGCAAGCTTATGCAAAATGCAACCCGTACCGCTGTTGGCGATCAAATGGCGGTATTGTTTATCGAAAATAAACAAAGAATTACGTATGAAGAAGACCCAACTACAGGGGAATCTGTTGAAGTGCGTACCCCTTACGCTGAGACCAAGGTCATTAACCGCGCTAATATTCAAGCAGTACTAGGCTCATCGTTCCGTATTACTGGACTAGATAGCAATGCTGAAGCGGCTGAGCTTGCTCTATTACTACGCTCAGGCGCACTTGCAGCCCCAATGTATTTTGTTGAAGAACGGACCATTGGGCCGTCACTAGGACAAGAAAACATTGCTAAAGGTCTGTTTTCAACTCAGATTGGTTACTTACTAGTCTTTGTCTTTATGATTATTTTTTATCGCCTGTTTGGGGTCATTGCCAATGTAGCATTGGCAGTAAACGTCATTATCATTATTGCGATTATGTCGATCTTAGGCTCATCGCTCACTCTACCTGGGATTGCTGGTGTGGTCTTGACCATCGGCATGGCAGTAGATGCCAACGTACTCATTTTTGAGCGTATCCGAGAGGAGCTGGCAAACGGGGTACGGCCAAAATCTGCAATCGTGGCAGGCTTTGATCGTGCTTTTAGTAGTATTTTTGATGCCAACATCACCACGTTATTGGTCGCGTTTATCTTATTTGCGATTGGTACTGGTCCGATTAAAGGCTTTGCGATCACCTTAGCTATTGGTATTGTCAGTTCACTATTTACCGCGATTTTGGTAACACGTGCACTGGTACAAATTGCTTATGGTAAGCGTAAATCTATCAAACGTTTGAGTATCGGCTAGGAGAATAACATGGCGATTGAACAAAATAACAATCCTGAGAATAATACGCCGACGTCTAGTAGCTCAGGCGGTGCGGGCAATAACCCTAATGACAACCAAAAACGTCGCCGCCGTAGTAAGCCGCGTCGTGATGGTAAAGGCAGCAATGCTAAAGCCAATAATCCTACGACGGCAAAAGCTGGCAAAGGTAAGTCTCATGGGACTAACAAAAGCTCAAAAAATGAGCAAGCATTGGCGACTCAAGCAGACAATGCTGCTATCGATAACGATCATAACCAAATAATCGATAGCGCTGCTGATGACGCTGCTGCAAAAGAAGGCGGTATCAAGGCAGTTGGTAATCAGCGTATTATTCCGTTTATGAAGATAGAAAAGCCTATGGCAATTTTGTCTTTATTCATGGTCATTGCTAGTATTATTGCGATTGCGGTCAATGGTCTTAATCTTGGTTTGGACTTCACGGGCGGGGTTTCAGCAGATGTACGTTATGAGCAGCCCGCTGAGCAAGTTGAAGTCGTACAAGCATTGGCGGATAATGGTTTTGATGATGCTGTCGTACAGTATCTAGGCACGCGTCAAGAGCTGCTTGTACGCTTGCCACCACAATCTGACAATATTGACGGTCTAAGCGCCAGCTTAACTCAAGCTTTAGCTTTGCCTAATAACACTGCTGATATTAGTAACGTTAACATTATCGGCAGTCAAGTCGGTAACGAGGTGTATTTAAACTCAGTCATGGCGTTAGGGCTAGCATTAGTATGTATGCTTGGATATGTCGCTCTACGTTTTCAGTTTAAGCTGTCACTTGGCGCGGTCATGTCGTTGTTTCATGACGCTATCGTTACTATCGGTGTCTTTGCATTATTTGGTTTCCCCTTTGATCTGACCGTATTGGCAGCCATATTGGCATTGATCGGTTATTCACTAAACGATACGATTGTCGTCTACGACCGTATTCGTGAAAACTTCCGCCGTGTCCGCGGGATTAGTCCCAGTCAGACGGTTGATTTGTCATTAACAGAAACGCTGCGCCGTACCATTATGACTATTTCAACAGTGCTATTAGTTGTATTAGCCATGATGTTCTTAGGCGGTGACGGACTGTATTGGTTCTCAGTAGCGCTATTCATTGGCCTGCTTGCTGGTACTTATTCGTCAACCTATATTGCAAGCTCTATCCCTCTTAGAATGGGTCTATCACGCGATGACTTCGTTGTAAAAGTGAAGCCTGAGTTTGAAGAAGAAATCGTGACTTTCAATGATCCAAAGATGTTTGAACAAGACTAATGGTACACACCTATTTTGATAGCATTGGCTTCAATAACGGTGTTTAATAATAGTAGTATTGACTAAGAGACGACTAAAGAATCGAGTAAAAGCACCTAACCGTTAGGTGCTTTTATCTTTGTATGACCATCCAATATATTTAGTAGTAAAAGCTCATCCCGCAGTCATGTAGCAAACGGGCGGGTATTATTAGCTGTGTTTACGCAGAAGTGATCATCTTATGCCAACGTCTACCCCATCAACAGTCACGTCGCCTATTGACACACGCTACAGGCGTATTGTCGCGATTGCTGTTCCAGTTTTATTAGCTAATCTAGCCATGCCGCTCCAAAGTGTGATTGATACTGCCATCGTCGGCAATATGAATGATGCCGCAAAGCTTGCAGGCATGGGCCTGGCAATACAGCTTTTGTCCCTACTGCTTGTTAGCTTTAACTTTTTACAATATGCATCTTCTGGTTTATCTGCACAGGCATTGGGGCAACTTTCAGATAGTAGCAACTCTATAAACTCGCAGCAAAAAGCATCGCCACTGCTATCTATTTTGCAGCGTGCGCTCTTATTAGCCGTCGTCATTGGTTTGGTGTTACTACTAGCGAAGCCTTGGCTCATAAACTTTGGCTTGCAAGCGTTGTCTGCCAATCCTGATAGTGGCGCTGCTGCCAAGATTTATTTAGATGTACGTTTTTGGGGAGTCATTGCTGAGCTGATGAACTTTGCTTTTATTGGCTGGTTTGCAGGTCAAGGCAAAACGCGTTATATGCTCTATCAGCAAGGATTTATTGCTGTATTTAATATTATTTTGACACTGTTTTTTGTTTACAGTATGCAGTTGGGAATAGCTGGCGTTGCGTTAGGGACTACCATTGCATTTTGGTCAGGGGTTGTATTGGCCTTGTGGCTTAGTCGCCGACATTTACAATTGACTTGGCCTACTTTCTTTCAAGTGGACCCGCAGCATTTTACTAAAGATAAAATGCTTAGGTTATTCTCTTTGAATAAAGATATTTTTATTCGTACGCTTATCTTAACAGTGAGCTTTGCATGGATTACTCGCCTCTCTGCTCAAAGCGGCGATTTAGTATTGGCTGCTAACGCAATATTATTGCAAGTATTAAGCATTTCAGCCTTTGCACTTGATGGCGTAGCAGTGTCAGCTGAGACTTTAAGTGGACAAGCAGCGGGACGTCGTGACTGGTTGCGCTTTCGTGTTATTGTCAAGCGTACAGGCATTGTCAGCTATGCTCTTGCTTTACTATTAAGTACGATTTGGTGGCTTGCCATGCCAACTTATTTAGATTTGATGACCAATATCGAAACGGTTTTTACCTTAACTAATAGTTATCAAGGTTATGCCATACTACTCCCAATCGTCGGTGTGGGTGCTTATTGGCTTGATGGTATATTTTTTGGTTTGACGGCAGGACATGTCATTCGCAATGCCGCTTTGATACTGGCTATCATATTTTTCCCCCTTAGCTGGCTACTTTATCAGCAGTGGGACATGACTGGTATTTGGCTTAGTGTATGGTGCCTGTTGTTATTACGCATGCTAATTCTTAGTGGTTTTTTGTACTATGCGCATAGAACTGGCAGTTATGAAGAATTACAACCAATTTGATGAGTTATTAAATATACTTTTATCCATATTATAAACGCATATAGTAAGAAGTATTGTTTACAAACCATCATGTCTATAAATCAATATTTCGACCAATCTATTAAGCTTGACGATCTTAGGATATCTTGTGAATACTTACTCTGAACAACAGCAAAAATCCGCTTATCAATGGGCTGAAGGCTTTAAAAAAAGCATTCCAGTCGCTATGGGCTATTTACCTGCAGGTATCGCTTTTGGTGTCTTGGCACAAATCGCTGGTGTGCCGATATGGGCAACGATTATGCTCAGTATCGTACTGTATGCAGGGGCGGCTCAGTACGCTTGTCTACCCATGCTTAGTGCCGGCCTGCCCATAGGTAATATTGCAACTAACATTGCAGCCATTAACCTGCGTCACGTATTTTATGGGATGCCGCTGCTACAGTCTCTACCAAAAAACAAAATAGCCAAAACTTATTGTTTATTTGCGCTAACAGACGAAACATTTTCAGTGATGACGAGCTTACCACATGAAATACGGCGTGCGATTATATTACCCATTAGTTTGTTTAACCAGAGCTGGTGGGTATTGGCAAGCGCTATTGGGGTAATGATCGGCAGCACTCTTGGTGACTTGGTGCCGCATTTGGATTTTGCGTTGGTTTGTTTGTTTGCAATCTTAGCTTACGAGCAATTTCAAAGTATTAAACGCTACTTCCCTATTGGCATCGCGGTCGTTGCTTTGGCTATTGCCTCGTTATTCACCAGCAATTGGTTACTTCTGGTAGCGATTACCATCTGTATGCTCATGATTTTGGCACGTGGTTTTTGGGTACAACATAAAGTGACAGGAGAGAACGATGAATAGTAGCTATTTGATTGCAGCCACTTTCGCGATGGCTGGAGTTACCTTTATTACTCGTGCTATTCCAGCATTAATACCAAAAAAGCTTCTTGATACGCCTTGGCTACATCGACTCAATGAGAGCTTACCGCTATCTGTCATGGTCTTATTGATTTTGACCAGTCTCTCCTATCAAGACTTGTCTGCCAGCACTGGGCTAAATAGCGCTGAGGTGCAACTATTACTTGCTCAAATTGGCGCATTGTTATTAGTGCTAATTATCTATCATATTAGCCGTCAGTTATTAATAAGCATGGTCGTGGGTATTGCAGCAATTAACGGCCTACTTTGGATGTTAACCAACGTTTTGGGTTAATCGTATTCATAAGTTGATAGATTATCCCTTAATACTTAGTAAACAAAAATAATAAAAAAGGCTGAATTCAATTAAGAATCCAGCCTTTTATTTTATATAATACCTTTAAGTCATACTATAGTTAATTCGCTATAAAAACGATACAGCGATACTGGTATAAATTTTTTGCAGTCTCTGTCAGCGTAGACACAGCAAGCAAGAAAAATTGATACCAGTTGCGTATCATATTACAACGCATCGGTTTTATTCGATATCGACTATACTGACTAAAAATGGTTATTTAAGACTCTTCTACACCCATCATATCGACAGGCGTATCTGCGACAATTTGTACCCCTTTTTTACCAGCTTTAGCGATTTCGCTACGCTGCTCTTGCAGGTGATCAAGGTAAGCTTCATTGATTTGTCCAGTGATATAGCAGCCATTAAATACAGCACAATCAAAACCTTCAACGCGGCTATGCTTTGTATCTTTTACCGCATCGATAAGATCATCTAAATCTTGAAAAATCAGACGGTCAGCACCGATGATTTTACGTACCTCTTCCACACTGTGCCCTGAAGCGATAAGCTCACTACGTACCGGCATATCAATCCCATATACGTTAGGATATTTTACTGGTGGCGCAGCACTGGCAAAAAACACTTTTTTCGCCCCTGCATCGCGTGCCATTTGAATAATCTCATGACAGGTGGTTCCACGGACGATAGAGTCATCAACCAACAAAACGTTTTTGTCTTTGAACTCCAACGGCACGGCGCTAAGTTTTTGACGAACTGATTTTTTGCGCTGCTGTTGACCTGGCATGATAAAGGTGCGACCGATATAACGGTTCTTCATAAACCCTTCACGGTACTTAATATTCATCTTCAGTGCCAGCTCCATCGCTGAAGTACGCGACGTATCAGGAATCGGAATCACCACATCAATATCGTGGTCATCGCCCCATTCATCGAGGATTTTTTGTCCCAGTTTTTCGCCCATACGAAGGCGCGATTTGTAGACAGAGATATTGTCCATGATAGAGTCTGGACGCGCAAAATAGACATACTCAAAAATACAAGGCGTATACTCTTTTTGCTCTACGCATTGATACGTATGTAGATTGTGATCCAAATCGATAAAGATAGCTTCACCAGGTTTGACATCACGAATAATACTAAAACCGCAACCAGTTAGGGCCACTGACTCAGAGGCAACCATATACTCTGTGCCGCCATTGGCAGCTAAACGTTCGCCAAAGATTAGTGGACGAATGCCATTTGGGTCACGAAACGCCAATAAGCCATGACCAGTAATCATCGCTACTACGCCATAAGCGCCTTCGCAGCGAGCGTAGACCGCTTTTACCGCTTCAAAAATATCATCAGACGTTGGATGAGTCTTACCTAGATTTTGCATCTCATGAGCAAGAACGTTTAATAGTACTTCAGAATCTGAGTCAGTATTTAAATGACGACGATCATCTTGATATAACGATTTGGCCAAGCTTTCAGCATTGGTCAAGTTACCGTTGTGCGCCAAAGTAATGCCATAAGGTGAGTTTACATAAAATGGCTGTGCCTCTGCACTGCTTGAAGTACCTGCAGTAGGGTAACGAACATGGCCAATACCGAACTTACCCACCAGTCTGACCATATGACGGTTCATAAAGACATCACGAACCATACCGTTTTCTTTACGTAGATATAGGCGACCATCCTGCAAGGTCACAATACCTGCCGCATCTTGACCACGATGTTGCAACATAGTTAAGGCATCATAAAGAATTTGGTTGACTGGCTCATGAGCTGCAACCCCAACGACTCCACACATAGTTATGTCCTATTTAAAACCACACATTAGTAACACTATAACGGTAAGCTAAATAACAATGTTGCCTACTAGCTTACCGATGACCTGATGATATATATTTACTGATATTTGTTTCACTGAACTGAGCATTTTATTGGCTCTAACTCACTGATTCAAGAATAAAGATACTGATTGATTTAAGAATAAAGATATTATATATGATGACATATTAACGACAATATTTAGATAGTGCATTATCAACAATGGCGATTTAAATTGTAGATACCACAGATGTTACATAATGATGAATGCCAATTTATCAAGGTATCACTTGTCGTAACTAGAGTCGTTAGAACTAATTTTGCCCTTAATTTTACCATAATTAAGACTGATTCATCTGCTCCCACGCACTGCCTAATACATCTGATGCAAGCGTTTTTGCCATTGGCGCATAAGGAAGTAGCTCAGGGGCCAGTACAGAAGTTTGCCACTGCGGAAGCTGTACTAATAACGGCGCACTGACACTAATAATGACTAAAACCACAAGAGTGTTTTTGGCCGCCCCTAATACACCGCCTGCCATTTTATCTACCACGCCCAAGCGTAAAGTTTTAAGCACTCCTGAAAATACAAACGCTACTAAATGCATCACAGCTAACACTACGATTACGATGAGCAAAAAAGCCATCGCCATTTGTAATACAGAGCTTTGGGTCAGCCCCGATAGCTGCGGCGCAATAGGACCAGCTAAACGAGTCGCAACAATCAAAGCGATAAACCAACCAACTAAGCCAACCGCCGTCTTGACAAGTCCTATTTGAAAACCACGCCATAAGCCAATAAGGACCACAATGGCAATGACGATATCTAGACCACTCATACTGACCGCCTCATGGCTTTATAGGACCATCTTAATCAAATGTCTTGGGCATCATAATAGCCGCCAATAGCTTGAATACAAGACTGTACCAAGCCTGGGCCTCGATAGATAAGACCTGTATAAAGCTGAACCATATCTGCCCCAGCTTTAATCTTTTTAACTGCCTTCTCGCCACTATCGATGCCACCAACGCCTATAATAGTCACTTTATCCTCTAGCTGATCTGAGAACTGTTGCAAAATTTGAGTACTAATATGACTGACGGGACGGCCAGATAGACCACCTGCTTGATCACCATCGGTCAGATCCTCAACCCCCACTCGGCTCAAGGTCGTATTGGTTGCAATCAAACCATCAATGTCAAAATCTAACAATTGCTGCGAGATATAATCAACTTGTAGCGGCTCTAAATCAGGGGCGACTTTTAATACTAACGGCACATAGAACCCGTACTCTGTCGCAAGCTGGCTATGACGATTTTTAATCACGTCTAATAACTGCGTTAACGCCTCGCCGCTTTGTAAATCACGTAAATTTTTTGTATTAGGTGATGAGATATTGATTGTAATATATGAGGCATGGGGATAAACACGTTCTAGACAGTAAATATAATCGTCAGCCGCATTTTCGACGGGCGTACTGGCATTTTTACCAATATTGATACCGATGTTGCCTTTATATTTACAGCGTTTGACATTTTCAATCAGATAATCGACACCCTGATTATTAAAACCCATCCGGTTAATAATAGCATCTGCCTGTCTTATTCTAAACAGACGTGGCTTATCATTCCCAACTTGCGGCTTTGGCGTGACCGTACCCACCTCAATAAAGCCAAATCCAAGCTCAGCCAGTGCGTCAATGTAATCGGCATTTTTATCCAATCCTGCAGCCAGACCAACAGGGTTAGAGAACTGCAAACCCATACAGTTCGTAGGTTGCATAGATTGGCCATAAGCCAAGCCCAAAGCCCGTGCTTTATGAGCTTTTGCCAGTAAAGATAGAGTCATATCATGAGCATGTTCAGGATCCATCTTAAACAAAAAAGGGCGAAGCAAGGCGTAAGACATAATAACGATAAACCCGGTCTGGATAGAAATAGTGAATGAAATAAGATGGATGAAACATTGAGCGTCATAAAGCGCTGCAATTATATCAGCTTAACAATAATAAGACCAAAGTTTCATTCTTAATATCATGGGCAACGACTGAATACTAGCTGTGTTTTGACAAGCATAGACGGACGCATTAGTAGTCAACTAAATTATGGTACAGGACGATTGTCAGTAAGCGCGATCCAGCCTCTGATAATACGGTATAGGTGCCAAATAAAAGTAAAGAGCATCAGTAACGCGCCAAACCCGGCCAACAAAAATGAACCGATAGCTATATTACCACTATCAGCCAACATACTGACGCCAACGCCACCGAGCGCAAACGTTATGATAATCGTTCCTATGATAAAAAAGACTATACTGTACCAAAAAGTCTTAATCTGCCAGTCAAAGTGTGTCGCAAGCCATGTACCTTCGGCATCACGGCGTTTGCCATAGTTCATTATGATTGGCACAATCCACAGCAGCCCTGCCGTAAAATAGCTGATCACATAAAGCAGATAGGTGATGTGATTATAAGTGATTAATGCGCGCTGCTCTTTTTGAGTCAACAGTGGTCTCTCTTGCTGCATAATTCTGTGTGTCGTTTGTGAGTCAATAAAGGGTTCGGTAGTCCGTGTTTTTGTATATGAATGCTTATCGGTTTTATCGTTAGAAGACTGGTTCATAATTTTTATCCATAACTGACAGTAGCCATTAAGTACTCAATTGTGGCAAATAGCGTCGCTTTCAAGATGAAAATTACCATGTCCTGATAATCTAACTTACAGTAACGGTTAAACGTAGATGAATATGTAAAGAGCCTTTGAGACAAGTTTTCAAAAATAAGGTTTATTAAGACGTGACAGTCGCTTGTACTTGCACCTGCTTGGTCGCCACATCCTGCTGCATCAACAGCTTTGTAAACTGCCAGCCTTGTTGCTCAAGCTTACCAAGTGCAGCACTGACGGTCGCTTGGCTCGGATGACTAAAGCTCAATTGCACCCCTGCACCATTAGCCACCACTTGTGCATTATCGATACCTGAGCTGTTTAATGCAGTATTCACGCGGCTTGCTGGTGGCATTGCATCAGCACCATCTTGATTACTAGCAGCATTTAATGCATTGGGGTCGATATTGGCTGCTTGTGAGCGTAACCAAAAATAATCAGCGACCTGCTCTTGGTAATTAGACTTACTCTCTTTAGCGGCTTGATGAACACTATAGCCACCGTAACCACCAACAAATAACAATAAAAACACCAGCAAAATAACCAATGCCATCTGATCACGAGAAGAGAGTACTTGCCAGCGTGACCATAGTGCGTTTTGATAGTTGTTCACACGTGCTGACAAGGCATTGGTTGCTAACGATCTGTGGGTGGTACGGCGCTGTAATAGTTTCATCACTTGACCTTGATGGATGGTATAAAATTTAAAAACTAAAAATTTAAGATTGTGCCATATTGTCTACGGCCGCAGGATCATTGGCGATATCGATGGTAATCTGTCCACTAAACTGTCCTTGCTCATTACTGTTGACTCGCTCTAGGCTTGCTTGAATACCTTGTGCCGTCAATGTGCTGGCGAACTTATCAAGACTACCACGGTCTGGCGCTATTAAGGTAAAACTTAAGACAGATGGCTCCATAACCAATGCCTGTGCATGTAACGATGACTGCTTAATAAGCGGTGATATCCGCGCCAATACCGCTAAGTGTGAAGCCGACTCTTGACTGTCGCTACGTAGTTTTGGTTGCATCTGCACTTGCAGCTTGGTGCGACTGGTATTGAGCACCTCATCTGGGAACCATGACTGGTACTGCTTCGCGGTTGCCATCTGTGCGACATCAGCGGCAGTATTATAACGATAAGTTTGTAAGGCATCAGTTGCCATTTGCAATACCAATGCTGACAATGCAACCATCATCGCCACTCGTAAATAGGGCGATAGATTTGTGGTTGATGACTTGATGAAAAAGTTAAGTGCGTGGCGTTCTGGTATCTCTATTGGCATAGGGACTGTAGATAAAGGCGTTGATAATATCTGCTGTTCTGCCAGCAAGTTGGCCGTTTCTGTCGCGATACGTGTTTCTGCTATAGAGTCTGATGTAAAGCCTGACTCCAAGTCAGTTTTTTGCAAGTTATTGCTATTATCTGTCAAGTCATCAAATGCATCAATTGGAGCGCTAATAGATGCTAAATCAGCCGATGATATCGAAGGCAATATACAAACTTCACTCAAATGCGGCAAGCGCTCAAAAATAAGTGGCAAGTAATTTACTGCCAAGCCCTGATATTGTGACTGTCGTAATAAAGCAGTATATTCATCTTGATATAAAATTATCTGCTGAGCGGCCCCCTCTTCAGGAATTGGCAACAGTAAAAAGTCCGGCAGTAGCGCGTTGATACTTAGGCCGACTAAAGCTGCGCTTTGTTGCCATGACTCTATATTGTTTTCAGCCAGCGCATAAATGTGATGTGCATGCGTATCGCCAATCTGCCTAATTGCCAATTGCTCAACTGGAGTTAAAGAAGCTTCTTCAAATAAGTACTGCTTACCTGTGTTACCAAGCTGTTTTAGCTGGGCTGCATTTAGCTTCGTATCGACTTGCAACAGATAGCTGGAGGGAAAATAAAGACAAAGTGATGGAGCACTGTTTTTGTTATTACCATAAATATCATACAGCTGTTGCCAGCCGGTCACAGACTGCCATTCTTTTGTATCAGCGTGCCAAACTGCTAACGGACTATGCTGCGATCTTATCCAAACATGTAACACCAAGCGTGTCCTTACTTAACTTATGAGATAAATTATTAAAATAAAACCAACCATCAGACATTTCAGTAGTTAGTCATGGTCGCCAGTTAAATCAAAGCGCGGTATTGACTTACGCCTTTATAATATCAATGGGGCTGCTGCGGCACAAAACGGTCTATTTCGTTTGCCATACCAGTCATGACAAATTCCATCTCAAAGACACGTGCTTCAGCCAAAGCGAACGACTCAGGATTATCACCAGTTAATAACCCAGCAAGGTAGGCAATGATAGACATATGACAAACCACCACCAAACACTCGGCTTCAATCTTTGCAATATCTGCTAATGCCATATGGGCATCATCGGACGGTGTAATATTGTCTTGTACTATAGACGGCACTGCAGTAGCACGCGATTGTAGCGCAGCCAATGTTTGCTGCGCGCGTTTATAAGGGCTTACTACAAAATGGTCTGGCGCATAATGCTCAATAATATATTCAGCCGTTTGTGCTGCTTGCTGTTGACCATACTCAGTCAATTGCCGTGCGCTATCTGGACGAGTCTCATCTTCTGCTTGTCCATGACGCATTAATATAATCTTCATAATATCCCTTTATTACCGCTTATTACATAACTTTTAGCAAACTTATTTTTTGTCTTTGCTAGCACTGTCATTTTTAGCAGTACTTTTTTTAGCATCTTTATTTTCAACCGAATCATCGTCAGTATTAGTAACGTTTTCAGCATCGTTTTTAGAGTCAGAATCTTGTTCTTGGTCATCTGGATTACTAGCAGCCGCTTGCATCTGTGCAGTAAGCGCCGCATTACTATAATCGTGTGGCATGACAAACTCGACATCGCTACGAAACCCTGCTTCCATCAAGTGCAGTGCTACACCAAGCGCTGCTTTATCTTCATAAATAACAGCGTACAAAGCATGGGTTATCGGCATATAAATACCGTCTTTGGACGCTTTTTCATGCACTTGCTGGATCGTATTAACCCCTTCGGCAGTTTGTCCCAGTTTTTTGACCGCTGCATCAATATTCATACCGCGACCGAGCATATTACCAATTTGATAGTTACGGCTCAGCTCCGAGCTACAGGTAGCGTACAGATCACCAACGCCTGATAAGCCTAAGAATGTCAAAGGATTGGCGCCAGCTTCTACCCCAAAACGACTCATTTCAGCCAACGCTCGGGTTAGTAGCATGGCTTTGGTGTTTTCGCCCACATCATATGCAGCAGCCATACCCATGGCAATGGCATAAATGTTTTTGAGCGCCCCGCCAAGCTCTACTCCGCGTATGTCATCACTGGCAAATACTCGAAAAAATGCACTGTGTAGTGCAGCTTGCACTGCATGACGCAAAGGCTCAGAATGACTGGCTATTACTGTCGCTGAGGGCATATTTTTCATAATCTCAATAGCGAGATTTGGCCCTGACATCACCCCAAAATTTACTTCTGGCAGCTCATCTTTGATGATGTCACTCATCAGCGCAAAGGTGTCTTTTTCCATACCCTTGGTCAAAGATACAACCGACTGTCCTGTAATAAATGGCGCAATACTCTTAAGCGTCTCACGAAATGCCAAGCTTGGTACTGCAAGAAAAATAATGTCTTTATCTTTGACGGCAGATGCTAAATCGTGACTGTATTTAAGGCTTTCATCTAGCTTATAACCAGACAGATATTTTTTGTTCATCTGCGATTTAGCCATAGATTTAACCGTACGCTTGTTACGAACCCAGAGGGTTGTATCACAGCCATTACGGGCGGCTAAGTTTGCCATCGCTGTACCAAAACTACCGCCGCCTAAAAACGCCAAACGTAGCTGATCTGGATTATCACGTACTTGTTCCATATTTTTGGCGACATCGGCTTCAACGGCACTAGGATTAAGCTTTCTTCGGCCAAGCCCTGATTTAGTTGCGCGCTCAATAATACCTGCCAGCAGACCACTAGACTTTTCAGTACTAGCGGTATCCAAACTTATATCGTCTGTCTTTTGATTGGGCGCTACTGTATCGACAGCTTCTTTATTTGGCTTTTCGTTGGATGTATTGTTTTTGGTAGAGCTTGTCATATCTAATTATCCGTGTTGACTGCTTATATCATTGAGGCAGATTACACTGTCTGCATAAAAAGGTATAGCGTTATATGATGCTTTAGTTCTGATACATCACCACACCAGCTATGATTAAAACCAATAAAATGACGCTTATGATTCAAAACGTACTAACGGTTCGATATCGATCGGTTTACGTTTTGGCTCATCTTTGGGACTAGTGCCAATATAAACAAAAGCGGTGACATAATCATCTGAGCCGACATCGAAATACGCTTTTACCGCAGGCTCGTTACACAGTAACCCTGTGCGCCATACGGTACTAAAACCTTGTGCTTTTAGAGCCAAAATCAAATTTTGTACAGCAGCACCAGCACTTAGCATTTGCTCAAAAGGTGGGACTTTTTTGTGTGCTTGCATTTGAGTCGCAACAGTAATGATAAGGGGGGCGCGTAATGGCATATTTTGAGTTTTTTTGATGGTTTTTTCAGACAAGTCCTCGCCATCTTGCACCGCTTTTGTCTTTGCAGCTTCAAGAAGGGCAAGACCCAGCTCATGACGAGCATCGCCTTCCGTCACAATAAAGCGCCATGGGCGAAGCTTCTTATGATCAGGCGCAGTTGCAGCGCATTCAATAGCCTCTTGGATTTGGGCACGAGTTGGTGCTGGCGCATCCAGATTACCCATACTGCGTCTTGAATTAATCCAGTTGATTAGTTGCTCACCAGTAACGTCTATATTATCAACTCCTTTATCATCATCAACTATCTCTTTATTATTCTTATTTTCGTCAGATACATTCATCATCTATCCTTAATTATTATCATCATTGTCGCTCAGTATGAGTGGTATTCTACAACTAAATACTTGATAGTTAAATCAAAAAACAGTTACGCAGCGTCAACGTTTTCAACACGGTGCTGCATTTTTAAATAATCTTCTGATTGCATCTCAAGCAAGCGTGAGCGCGTACGTTCGATCTCAAACGCGAGTTTTTCTCCTTGGTACAGCTCTAGAATCGATTGTTCCGCTCGTACCAGTAGCTTGACACGGCGATCATAAAACTCATCAACCAGATAAATAAAACGACGAGTAGGATCGCGCAAGTCATCGTCTAGTGCTGGTACTGCATTGACCAACACAGTGTTAAATCGCTTAGCAATCTCAATAAAATCAGAGGCAGAACGCGGCTCCATACACAGATGACGAAAATCGCAGAACAAAATATCTTCGGTACGAGCATTGATTTTTATTTCACGGCCATTGATAACGATGGGCTCGTTACTGATTTTTTGATTATTAGATAAGCTGGCAAAACGGTTGGCAAGCCAGTGATGATTGGCTTTGGTCATCGGCGACTCATACAGCTCTGCTTGCTGTAATACACGCAAACGATAATCAATGCCTGAGTCAATATTCATCACGGTAGTATGACGCTCAACCTCAGCAATGGCAGGCAAGAAACGATCTCGATGTAAGCCATCTTTGTACAGGCCCGATGGTTCAATATTAGAAGTGGCAACCAAGGTAACACCGCGGTTAAACAACATAGTAAACAGATCCCCTAGGATCATTGCATCAGAGACGTTAGAGACAAAAAACTCATCGAAACAGATAATCAGCGCTTCTGTATGAATAATATCGGCGACCTTTTCTAGCGGATCACTTTGACCTTGTAACGTATTGAGCTCGCTATGTACACGCTGCATAAAATGATGAAAATGCTGACGCATCTTACGCTCAATCGTCAAAGAGTCATAAAACATGTCCATCATCCATGTTTTACCGCGGCCAACGCCGCCCCACATATACAGACCTTTTGGTGCAGCAGGTTTTGACTTTAAAAAACTGAAAAAGCCCTTTTTTTGTTCGGCACTACTATTAAGCTGATGATAGAGATCATCAAGGTAGCTCATAGCCTGATATTGCTGCTCATCTCGAGTAAACTCATCAGTACCGATCGCTTGTTCGTAGCGTTGCAATGGCGATAATCTCATAATGCGACTCATCGTTAGACAAAATAAATAATAAAGTAAACTGTTGATCTTGCTTCACCATATCTCGGCAAAACTGAGAACCAGTTATAATTAAGAGTAATACTGATAGATAAAACTATTAAGTAAAATCTATGTATCACTACCAAAGCTGTGCTCTTCTAATAAACCCTTAAGCTCAGATAAACGTCCATGGAAAAAATGTCCTGCACCGTCCACCACACTAACACTAATACCTAAGCGTTCAGCAAATGCCTGCATAGTGGCAGGCTCAATCACTTCATCAGCATTACCATAAACCTCAAAGGTCTTGTCGGCTGGCAAATACAAATCGCTGCTGTCGTTCTTCTCCACCGATGGTGCGATAAGGGCGATTTTTGCAACTTCAAAATCACTCAACCCCCAAATATGAGAGGCTTCAAGTATTTGCTCAGCGACGCGTGCTGTCACATAGCCACCGAACGAAAAACCACCAAGCCATAGCTTGCGTGCAGCGCTTTGTTCTGCAATCCATTGTAGCACGGTCATTGCATCTACTACTTCACCATCGGCATAATCATGCTCACCAGTCGACTGCCCAACACCGCGAAAGTTAAAACGTACCACATGCATACCATTGTCACGAGCAAAACGGTACATGGTCGTGACCACTTTATTATTCATCGTACCATCAAAAAGTGGGTTGGGATGGCAAAGCAGCGCCACTGTATCGGTATCTGGATCATTAGGGTTATCTTGTTGCCATAGTGCGTCAACTTCAAGCACGCCAGCCGGAGCAGGAATCAATTGCATAGATTTACTTATAAATTGAGAATAGATAGGTTAATTATCCTAGATATGATTTATATTTCAAGTGATTTGCTGTGTACTGTTGCTGTTTGTTTGACTTTTGCTTGTTATAATCCATTATTTTGAGTAATTAGTGAATTTTCGTGCTTATCATCTAGAAACAAAGTACAAATAGAAACAATGTACAAAAATTAAGGATAATTTATGAAGACCCTTAGTAAAACCACAGTATTGACGGCTACTGTAGCCACTGTTCTTGCCTTAAGTGCGTGTCAAAGTACGCTTTCATCACCTGTTATTCAGCGCGCCAACTCAATTTATGAAACAACTGGTATCGCAGATACTAAGGTAAAGGCTCAACAAAATGCGATAGATAGTGCGCAAAAGACTTGCAAGAGTAAGCAGGTCATTATCGTTGATGACAAAATGACGTATAACGGTATCTTGGATGAGCGCACTGGACGTATGGTTGGACAAGCGGGTGCCGTTATTGGCTCAATCTTCGGCACTGGTACGCCAGATTTGTCCCGTAGTGACGATTATGAGTATAAAATTAACTTTCGTTGTCAGTAATCGTCAATCGCCTATAACAAATAAAACAGGTTGATAGTAGCATCACTGGCTTCTCTTTTTGTATGCCCGTTTTTGGGTTAAACTGTCGTATTAAATGTTTAAGCCATCTTATTTAGTCTAAAACAATCAATTCACAAACAAACAGACTACAAACACTCAGCTTTTAATCTGTCCTTACCTTTGGTTTTTTATTATGCGCAAACCCAATCTCTCAAATATCAAACAAGCAAAGGTATTAGCACCTGCCAAGGATTTGGCGACATTGGAGGCTGAACTCGCCGAGCAAGAAAACAGTCCTGAAGTCAACCTAGAAGACACCGTTCTGCGTCTTAGCGACTATCTATCAGCCGTTGATATGGTCATCAAGCAAACCTTTAATCATCGCGTGTGGGTAAAAGCTGAGATTCGCAACCTGTCTAGCAAAGGTGGACATTATTACTTTGAATTGGCAGAAAAAGACGACGATGGCAAAGTTATCGCAAGCTGCCGTGGTAACCTGTGGCGCTTTAAAGCCGACCGCGTCTTAGCGAAGTTTGAGCGCGCAACTGGCATGCCGCTTGAGCGCGATTTAACGGTACTGCTCAAAGTATCGGCAGGTTTTCATGCACAGTACGGCTTCTCGCTCACTATCGAAGACATCGATCCCAGCTATACGTTAGGCGACTTGGCGCGGCAATATGCCGAGATGATCGACCGCTTAACCGGTGAAGGTTTGTTACACCTGAATCAGCAGCTGCCTACGCCATTTGATATTGAGCATGTGCTGGTCATCGCACCCGAAAAGGCCGCAGGATTGGGAGACTTTCAAGCCGACGCAAACCGCTTAGCCAGTACCGGTGCGTGTCAGTTTCATTATCATCATGCTACCTTTCAGGGCAATCATGCCCCAAGCGAGATCCGCCAAGCAATCGTTAGCGCCCAACAGCAATTCCAAGATACTTATCAGCGTATACCAGATTTGTTAGTGATTATTCGCGGCGGCGGTGCCGTTGGTGATTTAGCCTATCTCAATGATTATGAGCTAGCGGCCCTAGTCGCTGAGCAGCCTATCCCTGTGTGGGTCGGTATTGGTCACGAGCGTGACAAAGTTATCTTAGATGAGGTCGCGCATACTAGCTTTGATACGCCATCTAAAGTGATTGCAGCTATAATGGCGCATTTAGCCCAGCTAGTCACTCAGACGCTGCAATACCAAGCACAGATTAAGCAAGCAGCAAAGCGGCAGTTGAATATGGCTGAGCAAAGAACGTCACGACAACTGAGCCAAATACAATCGCAAACTGTCGGTCAGCTAACCGCACTGCGAAAAGACAGCGATTATGCGTGGCGTAGCATTCAGCAAAGCGCACAGCGCCAAGTTAAGCAGGCAGCAAGACGAACTAGTGAGCTACGCGCGCAGACCCAATCCTCAGCTTATCAGCAGTTGGCAACGGCTGCTACAAATAGTAAGGATTATCGAAAAACTGTTATGCAAAATGCTCAGCAGCGCGTCATACAAGCGCAGCGTAACAGCGAGCATCTACGTGATATTGTACTACTACATCGTCCGTCTCGCGTACTCAAACAAGGCTATACCATGCTGACTGATACAAAAGATAAGCAGATATTGACCAGCAGTACGCAGCTTTATCCCGAGCAGACCATTCATATTGTCTTAAAAGACGGTAAAGCAAAAGCGCAGATTATTGATATCAAAACTAATAACAAGATGACAGAATCTGCTAATACGCTAACCGAATCATAAAACAGTTTTTAATAATTATTTACTTACTCAAACCATATTATCTACTTAGACCATTACAAGAAACTAGGAAACCTTATGACAACCCCTGCTCGCCGACGCAAAAAAGCCGCCCCAAAAACCTTTAAGGCGGCTTACGATATTCTAAAGACCAATGCAGCTGAACTACAACAACAAGATGAGCCTGATATTGATAACCTAATGACAACCGTTGAAGAGTCAATCGCCGCTTATCGCGTATGCGAAACTCGTATCAATGCCGTGCAACAAGCATTAGATGCAGCATTTGCTGAGGAAGAGAAAACAGAGAATAACGATCTTTAGACGGTCGTTACTCTGGCTCATCGACCTCAAAGACTTGGCGCAAATAGGCAAGATACGTATCATTATTGATCATCGTCTTACCTGGGCTGTCAGACAACTTAGCAACTGGCTGCCCATTGCATTCAACCAGTTTAAGAACGATATTAATTGGCGTGATGCCCATATCATTGGTGAGATTGGTGCCGATGCCAAAGCTGGTTTTGATACGATCTTTAAAATACTGATGCAGCTCCCACGCCTTATTGAGATTCAGACCGTCACTAAAGGTCAAAATTTTGGTCTTGGGATCTATCTTTAATTTTTTATAATGAGCGATTGCTTTATCACCCCAGCTATAGGGATCTCCGCTATCATGACGCAGGCCATCAAATAGCTTGGCAAAATACAAATCAAAGTCGCGTAAGAATGCATCCATACCAACGACATCTGTTAAAGCAATGCCCAAGTCGCCGCGATACTCATGTACCCACGCCTCAAGCGCCGCTTTTTGTGAATCTCGAAGACGCACATCTAGTGCCTGAAACGCCTGCATAAACTCATGTGCCATCGTGCCGATTGGCGTCATTCCCAGCTCTTTTGCCAAATATACATTAGAGGTACCGCCAACTATTTTTGGAGCAACTTTGTGTAGAGTCTCAACCACATGCGCTTGCCAAGCTTTGCTAAAACGCCGGCGAGTACCAAAATCAGCAACAATAAAAGGCGGTGTGTCATGACTGTATTGGGCTTGTTCTATTGCATAATTATGCAACAAGGCAACTTTTGCATCCAGTCTACGCTGGCCTTCTTTAATCACACTAGGATCAGACAATGCATTAAAATATAGCTCATTCACGATGGCTAATACAAACACTTCAAAGAACATCGCTTGTATCATCGGTCCTTCAATATCAATACATAACCTGCCTTTTGCGTCAGTACTGACCGTAATAAATCGACGCTTTAGCTGAAACAGCTCAAGATAATCAACGAAGTCTGAACGAATAAAACGCAACCCTCGTAAATATTCCAACTCGTCTTCTAAAAACCGCAATTCACATAAACTGTCGAGCTGCTGCTCAAGTGATGCTTTAATATCTGCTAGCGGATAAGCGGTGTCTTTGTTATTACGGCAACGAAAACGATAAACCCCATGCGTCTGCGGAAACTGATGTAGCATGGCTTGTAGCATGGTGAATTTGTACAAATCGTTATCAAGTAACGAGGTAATAATAGGTGCATAGGTAACGGTCATGCTAGGGCCTTAAAACGCAAAAATAATAAATAAACGTCACCTAACACTTAAAGCGACATAATAGGTGATTGATAAGCTCAAGATGATTACTGTTCATGAGTCATCAATAAAAGGTCAAGTATAACGAAGTTTGTTGTTTTTTTCAGAATTCGCTGTTGATTGCAGCAAAATTACTACGATTGCCTAGAGCGTATTCTCAATAACCAAACGGGAAGGTATCGAATGATCCTTCCTCTCGCTGTTTTGGCAGCGCTTCAACGGCACGCGTGTTATCAAACCAGATGTACTCATCGAACTGGGCTGGCAAAGAGGCATAAAAGTAATGACTCTGTAACTCAGTTTCAGGTCTATAAATGACGCCTATCGCTCGCTCTAATCGCTCTGGAAGCAATTTTTTACGAATGTCTTTATGTAGTGGATAGCGCAGTGGTAAAAGAAAATTATCAGCAGCGACCTTGTGAAAAATACGTTCATAGCTGTCAATATGTGATGGCTGTACTTGTTTTATCTCCATGGGCCCGCCCCAGCTAGACGCAGCAGCAACCGTACCATGATCAGTACCAAAACCTATATTATAAACTTTGTCAGCATATTCTTGACGCGCCAATTGGCCTATATTTAATTCGCCACGTGTACTCATTTGGGTTGCTCAAGCATCACCAAGGTGGGAATTATGTGCCCAAACAACTGCCTTTGATTGGGTGCCTCTAAACTCAAGCACTGCCTGTAGTGTGTCAAACATGTGCTGATCGCGCTGGTTCCATGAGTTGTTTTCAGCATAATATAGGGTACGGTAATAGCGTTCGGCATTGGCTATTAGCTGAGCATTTTGCTTGGCGTCAAAAAACTGCTCTTCGTTAGCTTTAGAATGCTCTAACTCTGTCTTGAGTAAATCCTGCAGATTTTTGAGTACTTCTGCTTCACAACTTTTATGTTGCTCGGTCATCACTGCACGGCCGTACAAAGCAGGGTCATCTGCCCAAGGTATCAGACAATCATAACGCCCGCGGACAATTTCTGCAGTCTTCGGATCCACTTTTTGCAAATAGTCCAATACTCTGTCAATAGAACTGTATAAGCTGTATAAATCCAGACCATACAAACCTACTTTTTGTTCTGAAGATTCAGTTTTAGCATTCTCAATTTTAGTATTGTATGCATGAAGCCAATGGGTAAACTCAAGCATGGATTGATTAGCCCACATCCAAGTAGGAAATCTGGAAAAAGGTTTATTCTGTAGCAAAGCATCTTGCTCTCTTCCATGAATATAATGATGGATATGCGCAGCATCTGTCCAGTCCGCTTCAGCAGTGACAATAGTAAAGCCTTTCTTTTCTATGAGCTCTTTGGTAATACGTGCGCGCATCTCATAAAATTCAGCCGTGCCATGTGATGACTCGCCAAGCAATACAACACGGCTGTCTCCAATACGCTCCATGAGATTATCTAGATTGACGTCATCAATACTTGCAAAATGTTCACTTGATTGACCAATCAATTCAGACAAAGCTCTATTAGCTTTCATCCCTTTTCTCCTTCCAACCTGCTGCACCAATCAGAGGTACAAAACGAACACTTCCCAAATCTTTTGTCTCATATTCCTCTTTACTGATACGCCGAATACGAACCAGTTTTTGTGACTTCAATGTTGAGCCAACGGGAATGACCATACGTCCGCCGATGGCGAGCTGTTCTTTGAGGATTTGCGGCGCTTCAGGTCCTCCTGCTGCAACTATAATGGCATCAAAAGGAGCATAATCTACCCACCCAAGTGTCCCATCGCCATGCTTGACCTGAACATTGGTATACCCCAATTTTTTTAGTCTCATTTGGGCAGTATCTGCCAAAGCTTTGTGGCGCTCAATCGTATAGACATGCTCACAAATCTCTGCAAGCACAGCTGCAGCATATCCCGACCCTGTACCGACTTCCAGTACGCGGTCGTCTGACTTCAACTCAAGTGCCGCCGTCATCAAAGCAACGATAAAGGGTTGTGAGATGGTCTGGTTTTCTTCAATAGGTAGGGGTGAGTCTTTGTAAGCAAACTCGATGAGATCTGTAGGTATGAATGCTTCACGTGGTACCGTACCTAGCGCATTAAGCACTGTTTGATCGTGAATGCCGCGAGCTGCAAGTTGGCGATCTATCATTTGCTGCCTTAGTTCTTCAAAATTATCCATGATGGTTTCCTTAATTTTTATTTTGGAGTAGTCAATACCATTGATATCGTCAGTCCCAAATAAAATAGATAAACATACATAACTGAGAAAAATTTATTTGTTGGCTATACGCTTTTCCAAAGACTATGACAATTGCTTTTAGCTGGCTTACATTCTTTTTAGTTTATAGATGTTTTACTTACTTTAGGCTTTAGCACTCATAAACTGGGCGACATAGTCGTCGGCTGGATGGTAGCGTAACTCATGCGGTGTGCCCGTTTGCACTAAGCGCCCACCATTTAAGATACTAATACGTTGACCGACTTTGACCGCTTCATCGATATCATGCGTGATAAAGACAATGGTCTTATTCAACCGCTCTTGTAGCTCAAGCAGCTGATCTTGCAATTGAGCACGGATCAGTGGATCAAGTGCAGAAAACGCCTCATCCATCAGCAAAATAGGATTGTCTGTTGCCAGCGCGCGCGCAAGCCCAACACGCTGCTGCATACCACCTGATAACTCATCAGGATAGCTGTGTTCCAAATTTTGCAAGCCCACTTCATTAAGCCAGTGCCGGGCAACCTCATGGCGCTCACTGACACTCATTTTACGGACGCGCAAACCATAAGCGACGTTTTGCATGACGGTCATATGAGGCACTAAGCCAAAATGCTGAAACACCATGCTAACGGTTTGCTGGCGATAGTGTTGTAGCCCTTTATCGTCAAGCTTTAACACATTGATCGCAGAAGATGATTTTTCAGATCCTACTGGGTCTTTAATGTTGTCAGCAGTCATTGTAGTTGGCTGCACATTGGCAGTATTTTTTGTATTGATATTTTTTGCATTGATAGAGGTATCTACCCATATTTTGCCGCTGGTTGGATCAATTAAGCGGTTGATATGGCGTATCAATGTTGACTTGCCAGAGCCTGACAAACCCATAATACAATGCAGCTCGCCCGCTTTAACATTCAGATTAATATCATATAGCCCAACCGAATAGCCAGTTTGCTCTTTCACCTTAATGCTGTCCATACCCTCAGCCAGTAACGTCAGTGCAGACTGTGCTTGCGTACTATTGGCATTATAAATCTTACTGATATTCTCTAATTGGATATGATTCATCGTGGTTCTCGCTATTGGTATTTATTGTTGTCGTTGTTATGGTTTTCGTTATTGTCACTTTCGCTGTTTGTTACGCTCATTTTTAACGGGGCATGTGCACCTTAACGCCAAGCAAACTCCTAACCAATCGGACGTTTGCCCCCTTCAATGGTTTTTTGACGCGCACGCTTACCTTGACCAAAAGCTTGAGTAATACGGTCGATAATAATAGCAACGATGACAATAGCGGTACCTGCTTGTAAGCCTTGACCGATATTGAGCGTTTGGATAGATTGCAAGACATCTTCGCCAAGACCAGGTGCACCAATCATGGAAGCCAGTACTACCATAGCAAGCGACATCATTACTGCTTGATTAATCCCCGCCATGATACTAGGCAGTGCTTGGGGCAGCTTAATCCAGACAAGCAGCTGCAAATGAGTGCTACCAAATGAGCGTCCTGCCTCGACCATTTCATGATTGACTTGAGTAATACCCAAAGTCGTTAGACGTATGAGTGGCGGCAGTGCATAAATGACTGTGGCAAACAGCGCCGGTACTTTACCAATCCCGAACAACATAAGTACCGGAATAAGATAAACAAAGCTTGGCATGGTCTGCATCACATCTAGTACAGGTGTCACAATCTTACGAAGTATCTTGCTACCTGACATGGCAATACCAATAGGAATACCAATCACTACCGTAACCAATACTGATACAATCAGTAGCGCTAAGGTATCGATGAGCGCGCCCCATAGACCAAAAGCACCAATTAAAAATAGCCCTGCACCACAGGCTAGCGCAAACCATATTTTGCGGACACCAAACCATCCTAGTATCGTTACAAGCGCGATAATGATCCATGGTGGAATAACGGTTAACAGACGCTCAATGGGTAGTAATAGATAGGTTAATGCCATCGTACTGATGGTACGAAACACATCACCATAATTTTGAACGACGCTTGCCAAAGTATTATTCAGCGGAGTCTCAAGTGACCAAGAAGGGAAGCTTGATGCTAGACCTAATTGATTGTCACTGGCTGCACTGTCATTAACAATGCCAGTATTAGTAACAGCTGCGCCTGTTAAGCTTATACCTAACTTAGCAGCTAGACGCTTGGCTGCTTCATCAGACAACCAATCTTGCCAAACATTTGGGTTATCACGTAAAAACGCTAACGCTTGCTCATCTCCACTACGCTTAGTCTCACTCATCTCTAAGATAGCGCCATTGAGCTTGTCAGGGGTGAATTGAACCTTTTTGAAGACATCAGCGAGCTCAGGATTAGATTCTATAAAAGGCGTGGATACTGCAATACCTAAAGGAGACACAGGGAAGCCAGACACACAATCAGCGGTACCATCAGCTCGTAACAGATCTTGCCAGCAGGCATTATCATGAGCTGGGAACTCTAATGACGCAAAGTCATATTTCGCCATCAAACCCGTAGGCTGCCAGTAATAAAATAGTAGCGGTTTGTGCTGCTCAAACGCAGAGGCAATCTCAGCATCAAGAGCTGCTCCAGTACCAGGATGGGCATTATTAAAAGTGCTGTCTAAACCAGTATTTTTAAGCAAACGAGTATTAAAAACCTCGCATGCCCAGCCCGATGGACAGTTCATAAAACGTGACTTACCAGGTTCTTCAGGGTCTGGAAATAACTCAGCATATTTAGGCAAATCTTGATAACTGCGTAAACCTGGGTTTTCTTCTAAGACATATTTGGGTACATACCAACCTTGAGTTGCGCCGCCCTTGAGCGTATCGCCAATGACTGCCACTTTATTCTGTTCAATGGCTTGTTCCATAATCGGCGAGCGTCCAACCCATTGCTCACCAATGACTTGAATATCGTCCTGTGACAATGCCGTCTCAAGCGCAGGGCCTGCTCCTGGTACTTCTTCGATCGTACAGTCATAGCCATCTTCAGTGATGTACTTAAGCACACCAGAGATAAACTGACCACTCTCCCAAGTCAGCGCGCCAAATTTGATAGGTGATTGGCAGGCTGCTGATGCCGATATTGGCAGTAACAACGCGCTCATACAAAGTAAACTTAACGCAATCCATTGGCGCATGTTATGTCCTATTTATTATTATTTTAGCCAGTCATTATCAATATTAAAGTTTATTGCTAACCAGAAATATAAATTTACCACAACTACCATCTAGTAATATTACGAAGTGTAGCGATTTATAGTATTGATGACAAACGCTTACTTATTCATCACTAGTGCTTTTTTTGACTAAAAAAAGCTTATAATTGGTAGTACATGCTAATGGTTTTAGCTCTTTTTTTAAAAACTGACTATATTTCAAATAAAAAAACAGCGCCTATGCTAATAGACGCTTTGATACTTTAAATAACGAAGCTTAAATATTAACTACTTTAACAGCAGAGCCATACCTTTTTTAAATAGCTCACCATAAGGCGGCAACAACAAATTCATACCATTAAGCTTCGATTGTACGAAGACAGGCTTCATATGACTTAAGCGCTCAAATCCTGCTTTACCGTGATAGGCCCCCATACCTGAGTGACCTACTCCGCCAAATGGCATATCATGCTGGGCCACATGCAAGATGACCTCGTTAATACAAACACCACCCGACACCGTATGCGTGCGTACTTTATCAACGTCGCGATCATTATTACCAAATACATATAATGCTAACGGACGAGGTCGCTCGTTAATGAAACGAATGGCATCATCAAGTGTTTCGTAGTCCATTAATGGAAGAATCGGTGCAAAAATCTCCTCCTGCATCACGTCACTGTCCGTTTCAGGATCAGTAACGACAACCGGAGGCATCAAACGTGTCTCAGAACTTGCCTTAACATCAGTAAGCGGCTGTACACGTTCTTCTGGCAATTTTTGTAAATAACCTGCTACACGCTTAAACTGGTCGTCATTAATAATGTGACTATAGTCTTGATTGTTACCAATATTAGGATAATGTTTTTGCATCCACTCTTTTGCTAGGCTAATAAAACGCTCATGATATTGACGTTGAATCAACACATAATCAGGCGCGATACAAGTTTGACCAGCGTTAAGGGTCTTGCCCATCATTACGCGATTGACTGCGTTCTCTAAATTCACATCATCGAGCACGATGACTGGCGACTTACCGCCCAGCTCAAGTGTCACTGGTGTTAAGTTCGGTGCTGCTGCTGCCATGACTTTTTTGCCGACAGCAGTAGAGCCAGTATAAAGCAGATGATCAAACGGCAGCTTACTAAAAGCTTCAGCAATATCGACTTCTCCCAGTACGACACAGACCATATCTGATGAAAAATAATGCGCGACTGCTTTAGCAAATGCCTCAGCAAATTTTGGTGCAGCCTCACTCATTTTAACCATTACTCGATTGCCAGCAGTCAAGGCATCAATCATCGGCCCTATCGCCAAATATAATGGGTAATTCCATGGCACCATGATACCGACCACGCCTAAGGGCTGCGGCTGAATCTCGTTATGCGCAGGCATATATAAAGCTGATATGGATGCGCGGCGGGTTTTCATCCAAGCTTTACCATGTTTTTTGGCATGACTGATACCCGTAAAGCTAGGGAATAGCTCTGCAAACTGCGTCTCTGACTCGCTACGATAGCCAAAGTCTGCACTAATAGCCTTGGCTAAGGTTGTTTGATTATCGCTCAATAGCGCTTCTAGATTGTCTAACTGACTCTCACGCGTGCTCCAATCAGTAATGGGCTGATGACGGCTCAAGGTTTGTAGGCGCGAAAAATTTGCTTGTAATTGCGCTATCGTCGTAATAATACTCAATGGCTTTTGAGAGTCAATTGACGTTTGATTATTTATCGCTTCGCTGTTTATAGTTTGGTCATTATCTGTCATGTTGCTTCCTTGTCATACATGCTAAAGTGAAAGCACTCTAGCCAGTTGCTACTTAATGTAGCGTATCGAGTGAGGAATGAAAAGGTTGATTCACATACTGATAGGTTTGCACCAGCTGTCTTTTAAAGCAGTACTTGGCTACATTAACCTATTTATAAAATAAGCTGTCATCTACAGACTGGGTGATAATAGCAAAAACTGCTAAACTCGTTATTATCTTTAATTATGTATTATTCTCTCTTAAACAAATCATAAATACGACAAATTGCACCTACCACAATAAGAAGCTGACCCTCATGCCAAAGCACACACTAAAAACTATGCAAACAACCTCACAAGAAACATCGCAACAGGCTTCACAAATAAGCGATATGCTTGTCAGTAAGTCATTATCTTCTGCAGACTATAATGCAACTCATAATGCGATGCTTGAGCGCACACTTGAGCGCATTGCTTTAAAGAAAGAGCAAAGCTTACGTACGCCTGATGAGTTATGGATAGTTGATCATAATGATGTCTATACCCTAGGTCAGGCAGGTAAAGAAGAGCACATACTACAGCATACAGACACGCCTATCATTAAGACCGATCGCGGTGGACAAGTCACGTGGCATGGCCATGGACAACTGGTAGTATATTGGCTATTTGACTTACACAGTCTTGGCTGGAGTGTTCGAAATCTAGTATCACATGCCGAACAAGCGATAGAAGATGTCGTCAACGACTGTCTACAAATCCTGCCGCCAACGGATAGTAACGATGTTAGTAGCACTATTAGCGCTCATTCGCGCCGTGATGCGCCGGGTGTCTATTTATATGCCAACATGTCTCATACGTACGATAACGATACTGATGATGATAGCGATATAGATAAACAATCTGACTCGTCAGTAGAAGACACTATTATGTTAGGTAAAATTTCCTCATTAGGTTTTAAGATTAAACATGGCTTTAGCTATCATGGCATTGCACTTAATTTAGATTGTGACTTGTCAGCGTTTAATGCGATTAACCCTTGCGGTTATGCTGGCATGCAAATGCTACGATTGGCTGATTTTGTGTCAATGAATAATGATGCAAAGCGAGAACTGCAAATGAGCGCAGCATTGAGTTATGAGCAAGTTACCCAAAAACTTATCGATAATGTGGCCAAACGTCATGCTGGTCTGATTGAATTGCGACCGATTGCTTCTTATAAATAACAGCTGGTCTCACTACTTTATATTAATCGTCTTATGCCAATCTAAAGTATTGAGTCTTATTTTGCATAATATCGTGCCTTCTTAGACTTAAGCTTAACAAGAAAATTTAAGTCAAACTTGCTATACTCGCAGGCGGTACAAATTAGGCGCAGCGATACACATCCTACGCCACATATCATCCTTTAAACATTTTTAGCCAATCAAGTATTTATAACAAGAGCAGATAGGAGTATTTTATGGCAGATTTCAATAAAATCTTAGACGCAGGCGATGTTGATGGCGGCATTATTAATGTCGTAGTCGAAATCCCAACTGGCAGCAGTCACAAAATTGAGTGGAATCGCGAATTGGCTGTGTTCGAGCTTGATCGTATTGATCCACAGATTTTTGCCAAACCTTGCAACTATGGTTTTATCCCGCAAACCCTTGATGAAGATGGCGATGAGCTTGACGCACTGCTTATTACAGAGCAGCCATTAACGACTGGTATTTTCTTAAAAGCCAAGGTTATTGGTGTGATGAAGTTCGTCGATGATGGCGAAGTAGATGACAAAATCGTCGTCGTACCAGCTGATGATCGCAACAATGGTAATGCCTACAACAGCTTAGAAGATTTGCCAGAACAGCTCATTAAGCAGCTACATTTCCATTTTAGCCACTACAAAGACCTGAAAAAAGCAGGTACTACCGTGGTCGAATCATGGGGTGATGTCACGGAAGCGAAAGAAGTCATCAAAGAGTCTATCCAACGCTGGAAAGATATGTAAACTACTGCTTTAGGTGATAAGTAAGCATTATTTAAAATACCGCAATCATCTTTATGACGGCGGTATTTTTTTGTGTAAATTTAGGTCATATTGAAAAACTATCAAGTTGTAAAGGTTTTGCTTTATAGTCAGGCCAATAAAAAGAGAGTCAGTAAGACTGGGACAAGTTTTGCGCAGTCTCTGTCAGTGTAGACACAGCACGCAAGAAAATTTTTTCCCAGTCTCGCGTCATAATCTGGTGTATCCATTTAATTTAGTATTAACGATACCATCGAACAATAATTTTATAGAGATAACATTGCTATAATGGTTGGCATTCTTAACAAGCGCTCTAACGTCATCAAATAGCAAGGACCATCATGTTTAACTCCGACTCAAACTCAAAACCTGTCAGTGCAAAGCTACCCAAGTCTATTGGTATGATGGTCGAAAAAGGCAATCTAGTGATGGCAATCAAGACGTTGGCTCAAGACGAAAACATCAGCATGGACGCAGCAAAATTACGTATTGACGCCTATGAGACCGAGATTAAGAATAAACAACATCAAAACCTAACTACAATTGCCAATAGACAAGGCATCCCAAATGAAGCTTTAAGTTTCGATAGAGAACCAGAGGTAGAGACCACGACTGAAACGCTTGTCAAGCACCGCGTCAAAACAACGCAACCTGAGCAAGGTTTTAGAAGCTTACAAAAAGGCGTCGATAGTAAATTGGATGATATAGGCTATAAAAAACCGCTCATCCCTTATTTGGCTAAGCGGCTTTTAGTGATTGCAGCCATCATGGCAGGATTGTTTTGGATATTATGGCGGGTCTTTGGTTAACTAGTTCTTTACTTAACTAAGATTTTTGATAATAAGGATATATTTTGATAGAAATGCTAGCCCATTATATCGATTTGGTTGCCAAGGTAGTTGAAATCATTGGTGTACTTATTATGTTTTTCGGTTTGTTCTTTGCGTTTTATCGCGGCATACGATTAACTAATGGCTTCAATCATGATACCTATGTCGAGATTAGACAGACCGTTGGTAAGTCTATTTTATTAGGCTTAGAGGTGCTCATCGCTGCCGACATTATGGCAACCGTGGTCACAGAGCCGACGTTACGCGGCGTTTTAGTATTAGGTTTTATTGTACTCATTCGAACTTTTTTAAGCTTATCACTACAAGTCGAGCTAGAAGGACGCTTCCCGTGGCAAAAAGAAAAATCACCGCAGGGGGCACAGCGTGTGAATCAAAAACTTTATAATGAAAATTCTGATAATCTAAATCCAAGCCCAGATTTAGACCCTTAAGCTCAGACTCAAAATGCGGATTATAGATAATACTTTTGGTATGACATTTATTTAAGTTATTCGTGCGTTTGCAAAAAATCTTCGACCACGCGAAACTGTCCAGCGGTACTTTCCTCGCCATACATTGCTTGGCGAAAAGCATTAGAGTTGGGAATGCCAGTGGTGTACCAAGCGATATGCTTACGGGCAATACGGCAACCTGAGTATTCACCATAAAAATCATATAACTCTTGTAGATGGGCCAGTACGATGTCTTTTATCTCGCTAACACTTGGCGCGTCAAGGCTCTCACCAGTACGTAAAAAATGCTCAATATCCCGAAATAACCACGGTTGTCCTTGGGCGGCCCGTCCTATCATCACCGCATCACATCCTGTCATCTCATAGACCTGTTGGGCTTTTTGCGCGCTATCGATATCGCCATTGGCAATGACGGGAATACTAATACTCTCTTTGACTTCTCGTATCAGCTCATAACGCGCTTCACCGGTATACATATCCTCACGCGTGCGCCCATGAATAGCAATGGCAGCAATGCCTGCTTGCTCTGCTCGCTTCGCCACGCGCAAAATATTCTCTCGTCCATTTTCAAAACCTAAGCGCGTTTTTAATGTCACCGGCGCATTGACGCTATTTACCGCAGCATCTAATAAACGCGCGACCAAGTCTTCGTCTTGCAACAACGCCGAACCTGCCAGCTTGCGACAGACTTTTTTGGCAGGACAGCCCATATTGATATCGATAATCTGCGCGCCATTATCAATCTGATAATGCGCTGCCTCGGCAAGTTTATCCGGCTCAGCTCCTGCTATCTGCGCAGAAATTGGCGCGATTTCATTATCAAAATTGGCACGATAGAGAGATTTTTTGCGCGCATAAAGTGCTGTATCAGCGATAATCATCTCGCTGACTGCATGACCTGCGCCAAACGACTTACACAGCCTACGAAAAGGATTGTCCGTCACCCCTGCCATAGGTGCGACCATCAGACGATTTTCAATCGACAAACCGCCAATATTAAGCGGCTGCAACAATGGATGATCGCTGGCAGATTGTACGACCGATTCAGCGTGGGCTGGATTATTTATAGACATAAAAAACGGCTTGATTTGCATAGAAAACAAGCCGTTATTCTAAGGGTTCTTGGTTTTAATGCAAGCCATTCAGGTGAATAACTTGCAACAATAAACATTCAGTTTCAACAATGAAACCAACTATTTATCAAACATGCTACTTATCAAACACACTGCCCTGCTCTAGCGTAATATCGTCATCATGTTCCTGCATACGCCAAGGTAAGCTATTAGGCGACTCTTCTAAAAAGTATAGATATTTTTCAAACTGATCGATGATATCGTTAATCACCGACTCTGATTGATAACCGTACAAGTCATAAACCTGACCACCGCGGCGCAAATGGACCTTGGCACGGTAATAGTGATCTTGCGATATCTCACTGCTGACCCTGTCCTTATAGTAATCAGGTATGTCTTGGTGCGTCAACCGCACTTCATACCAAAACTCCACATCATCGCCATACTGTAGTTCTAATACTGCCCGGTTATTGGTGTCATCGTAATTGACTTCAGGATTCCAACCCGTTTCCTTAAACTTCTCCGCCACCTCCTTCATCGATGTCATGACCGTCCCTTTAATATAGCCCAAAACATCCTCGCGGCTTGGCTGCTCAGTGATGTAATCAATCCGATTGCGCCATGACTCAAGCTTAAGCAGATGCGGTGGCAAACGGTTTTCATTTGCTAAGCTTTCATCACGGTGACCTTCAATACGCAGCGCCCGCCACATACCAAACATTGCAATCAAGATAATCATCGTAAACGGTAAAGCACTGACGATGGCTGCCGTTTGCAGAGCTTGTAGCCCACCTGCCAGCAGCAGCACCGAGGCGACAACACCCAATATCACCACCCAAAACGTACGCTGCCATGCTGGCGTGTCACTACGCCCTCCTGCAGCTAGCGAGTCAATCACTAACGATCCAGAGTCAGAAGAAGTGATAAAAAAGGTAATAATAAGTACGACCGCTAGACCAGATACCACTTGAGTAAATGGTAGGTTTTCAAGCAGCTTAAATAGAGCGATAGCTTGGTTGTTCTGTACTTCAGTAATTAGTGACTCATAGCCTTGTACCATAATCATATTTAGCGCCGTATCACCAAACACGGCAAACCAAAAGAAAGTGAAGATAGTCGGTACTAGCATTATACCGGCGATAAACTCACGAATAGTACGCCCGCGGCTAATCTTGGCAATAAAGATGCCGACAAACGGTGACCATGAAATCGTCCATGCAAAAATAAACAGCGTCCAACTGGTGATCCAATCGCCTTGCTGATAGGCTTGCAAACTAAAGGTACGTTCAACGATATTGCCCAGATAGCTGCCTGTGTTCTCCATAAAGGCATTTAGAATAAACACTGAAGGACCGACGATAAATACAAACAGCATCAGGGAGGTCGCGAGTGTCATATTTAAAATAGACAGGCGTTTGACGCCCTTATCCATACCCGCCAACACTGATATCAAGGCCAAGCCTGTTATTACGGTGATTGCAATAACCTGTACGGTGGTATTAACTGGAATACTCGGCACCAAGTAGTTCAAGCCAGTGTTAATTTGCGAGACAGAGATACCCAAACTGGTTGCTAGGCCAAATAAAGTACCCAAAATAGCAAATACATCAACCGCATGACCGATGGGGCCATGGATTTTTTCGCCAATTATCGGATACAGCGTCGAGCGCATTGACAAAGGTAAACCATGTCGAAAAGCAAAATAAGCCAAGGTGAGTGCCACCACACCGTTAATAGCCCAAATATGAAAACCCCAATGGAAATACGCAATTTGCATGGCCTCTTTGGCTGCAGCAATTGTTTGCGGCTCTGACAGCGGCGGCGTAGCAAAATGAATCACAGGCTCAGCAACACCATAGAACAATAAGGCGATACCGTATCCTGCCGAAAACAGCATAGAGATCCATTCAATAAAATTATATTGCGCCGTACCATGATCAGGTCCTAGCTTAATACTACCATAAGGTGAAAATGCCAAAATCACGATAAACATCAAGAACAGCGCTGTGGCCAGCATATAAAACCAACCAAAAGTCTCGGTAGTAAAGCCCAGCACTTGTGCAAACAAACCACTTGCCAGTTGTGGATTGACCGAAGCACCGATCACCAACAATACCATGACCACAGCAGTCGGTATAAATACCGGCATCAAAATAGTCGAACGAGATAGCTTACTCATAAAGGGTTCTCAAAAATCATAAATTTGAATGGGTATATGATACGCTTATATAACATCTGTTTTTTTAAAGTATTTATATGTCTTTAGTATGCATAAATAACGCTTGTCAACAATTCATTCATCCCTAAGCCTAGTAAGCGATAGTTTAGAATAGCGTTAACCATAGCGCTTTTAAACTATAATGAAAAGGGTGTTTTCTATAGAAAAAAGGCAGCCATCTAGCTGCCTTTAGTGACAATCAAATGATTCGATACTTACTTATCAAACACACTACCTTGCTCAAGCGTAATATCATCATCATGCTCTTGCATACGCCAAGGCAAAATGTCTGGCGACACATTAACAAAGTGTAGATATTTCTCAAACTGATCGATGATATCGTTAATCACCGATTCTGATTGATAACCATACAAATCATAGGTTTGACCACCACGGCGCAGATATACCTCAGCACGATGGTGATGCTCTTGCGGTAATGTATTGGCCATATCTTCAGTATAATAATCAGGAATCTCATGCTCGGACAAACGAACCTCGTACCAAAACTCAACGTTATCACCGCGTCTTAATTCAAGCACTGCACGATCATTAACCTCATCATAATTCACATCAGGCAACCAGCCTGTCTCTTCAAACTTCTCTGCAACTTCATGCATTGAAGATAAAACCGTGCCTTTAATATAGTCTAGTACCTTATCACGCGTTGGTTGATGGGTTATATAATCAATACGGTCGCGCCATGCATCTAGTTTGAGTAAATGCGGTGGGAGATGATTGTCATTGGCTAAGCTCTCGTTGCGATGCCCTTCGATACGTAGCGCACGCCACATGCCAAATGTAGAGATCAATATGATGACCGCAAAGGGTAGCGCGCTGACAATAGCAGCAGTTTGTAGGGCACTCAGACCGCCAGCAATCAGTAGCGCTGCCGCGACTGCACCTTCAGTTACCACCCAAAACGAACGCTGCCACCACGGCGTATCACTGCGACCACCTGCAGCAAGTGAGTCAATGACCAGCGACCCTGAATCCGATGACGTCACAAAAAAGGTGATAATCAATAGAACCGTTAATGATGAAACTATCTGTGTAAACGGCAAATTTTCTAATAATTTAAACAATGCTATCGCTTGGTTATTTTGCACCTCCCCAATCAAAGCATCGTAACCATCAACCATAATCATATGTAGCGCGGTATCACCAAATACTGAAAACCAAAAGAACGTAAACAGCGTTGGTACTAGCATCACACCCAGTACAAACTCACGAATGGTACGACCACGACTAATCTTAGCAATAAACAAACCGACAAACGGCGCCCATGCAATCGTCCAAGCAAAGATAAATAACGTCCAACTACCGATCCAATCACTTGACTGATAAGCTTGCAAACTAAAAGTACGCTCAACAATATTGCCCAAATAGCTGCCCGTATTTTCCATAAAGGCATTTAAGATAAATACTGATGGACCGACGACAAATACAAATAGCATCAGCGCTGTTGCCAAGACCATGTTTAGGATAGACAACCGTTTAACACCTTTATCCATTCCAGCCAGTACAGAGACGAGCGCCGCTGCCGTAACCAAAGCGATAATAATGACTTGCACTGTCGTGCTTACTGGCACCGTGTTAGGTAATAAGTAATTCAAACCTGCATTGATTTGCGCTACCGATAAACCCAAACTGGTGGCGATACCGAACATCGTGCCTACAATCGCAAACACGTCAACCGTATGCCCAATAGGCCCATATATTTTGTCACCAATTAATGGATATAACGTTGAGCGCACTGATAATGGCAAACCATGGCGAAAAGAAAAATATGCCAACGATAACCCTACCACGCCATAAATCGCCCAAATGTGGAATCCCCAGTGAAAATAAGCAATCTGCATCGCTTCCTTGGCAGCAGCAATGGTTTGTGGCTCTGAGAGTGGCGGACTGGCAAAATGTAGCACAGGTTCGGCGACGCCATAAAACAGTAAGGCAATGCCGTAGCCTGCTGAAAACAGCATAGCAAACCATTCCAGAAACTTATACTCAGCCTCCGCATGGTCAGGCCCAAGTTTGATACTGCCATAAGACGAGAAAGCCAAAGCAACAATAAATACCAAGAATATGGCAACTGCCAACATATAAAACCAACCGAAAGTATCGGTGGTAAACGCTAGTACAGAACTAAACAATTCGCCAGCAGCTTCGGGATTAATCGCTGTGCCAATCACTAGCAACAGCATAATAGCGGCGGCGGGTAAAAATACTGGCAGCAAAATAGTGGAGCGAGGTAATTTACTCATAAAAGACATTGTCCTCAAATTAAAGGCACTTTTATCGAACGAAAAACTCATTCGTATAGGTGAAGTAGAACAAACGCGCCCAATAAAACATATTTTTTACCACACTATCCGATCAAACCCCAGATATAAGCTTGTCTTGTAACACTAATTTAACGATTGTTACATGACTATTACCAAGCAATAAAAAAGGTAGCTTGTCAGCTACCTTTTTATATCTATGGTAAGTTTGTTAGGACTTAAAGCCTTTATCTGATGTAATTAATTTATATAACCAAAAACAATAGCACTATATTAAAAATCTAAAATCGCTGCTGCAAGTTTCTTTGCCATATTAGCAAGCGCTTCGCCATCCGCTTGTTTGGCAGCATGAATACCCAATTCATGTATGTTTCCTGGTATCAGGTGTACATGATAATGAAACACTGTTTGCCCTGCTTGTGCGCCATTTAGCTGCATCTGAATAATACCTTCACGCGCAAATACCTGACGCTGCGCTTGCATGACTTTTTTAGAAGTCATCAACACAGCTGCTGCATATTCTGGCTCAAGATTTGCCAAATCAATGGCCTTTTGCTTAGGGATGACCAGTACATGACCTTCTGCCTGCGGCATGATGTCCATAAAGGCGAGCGTTTTGTCGTCTTCGTACACCTTATGGTGCGGAATATCGCCGTTTAACATTTTGGCAAAGATGTTATTGTCATCGTACTTGACTACCTGATTTTCCTGACTCATTATATTATTCCTTAAATATTCATTAGCAGTTAATACATCATTTTATCTAGTTACCTATCATCTGCCATATATAGTGGACGAAATAGAGTCTGAGTACAAGATACCTTCTCACTATTATCATTTATAACACGGTGTAGTCATCAAATATTAAATCGTTATATCGATCGTTTAAACACTTATTTTGTTCGCGATGTATGTGCTTTAAATGTTATATTAAACCTTCACTCTGCCAATGCTAGGTTTATGAATTTGACTACCCTACCTACTCAGTTATCATCCCATTCTAATGCCGATACATTTTCTGACTCTGATAAACTATCATCTGCATCATCAGATGATATAGAATCATCAGAAAGTGGTGCTGTCACAAAGACTATCGCGCCAAATGCCACTATTTTGGCTGACGCTCTAACTGATACAACCATCAGCTGGCGCATTCATAATTGCAAAATTAGTGAAAAAACGCTCACTCAAGATATGCCTTTGGCGTTTTTATATTACTACGACAGTTTAGATGACGCGATCAAACAGACTCATCCGTTAACACCTGCCCTACTTGCTCAGTTTAATACACCTATGACAGCCAGTGAGGCCGCCAAACTCATCGGTATTGATAAGGCGCTTATCACCAGCCCGTGGCATGTAAAAGTTATCGGCTCGCTGGTTGTGTTTAGCGAAGCTTTGCAATTAGCGGTACGCCTACATTGGACAAATACGGGCAAAGCAACGCAGCAGGTATATACCAAAGACGCAGACGACGCTATGACAGCGGCTTTTAAAGAATGGCAGTTTTTTGGCCGTGTGGATGTACTGTATAAAAATGACAAGCAAGATTTGGTCAGTATTGATGAGCAAAGCGCAAATGATGAGCCGCTAATCATCATCAATGCTAGTACAGACTATCAACAGCTATTGGCTACTCATGCTTTAACGATTGTCGCTAAGCTAGAAGCGGATAAAGCAGAATTGCCTTGGTTTGAAGCAGCCATTCTAGAACGAATCGCCTAAGCATATGACGCCAATTTTTATGTAAGACATCTTCACATTACCCATGAATTGTTTTTAGTTATTCATATCTAATGGTATGGTAACGTCTTAGTATTATTCACTAGTATTCACTTTGTATAAAAAGCACACTATAAACATCAAAGCTAAAGCTGAGGCTATATCTTCAACGAGTCTCGCCTATTTGTAAGGAATATCATATGGATTATCGCTCAAAAACCTCTACCGGTGGTCGTAATATGGCAGGTGCTCGCGCATTATGGCGCGCCACTGGCATGACCGATGGTGACTTTGGCAAGCCGATTATCGCGATTGCCAACTCATTTACGCAGTTTGTACCTGGACACGTACATTTAAAAGATCTTGGACAAATGGTGGCGCGTGAAATCGAAAAAGCGGGCGGTGTGGCAAAAGAGTTTAATACCATCGCCGTCGATGATGGTATCGCAATGGGTCATAGCGGTATGTTGTATTCGCTGCCAAGTCGTGACCTCATCGCTGACTCGGTAGAATACATGGTCAATGCTCACTGCGCTGATGCGTTGGTCTGTATCTCTAACTGCGACAAGATCACCCCTGGCATGCTGATGGCTGCCATGCGCCTAAATGTGCCTGTGGTGTTTGTTTCTGGCGGGCCAATGGAAGCGGGTAAAGTTGTCGCTAGTACCGTTGCTCACAGTCACAATAACGACGGTGGCAGCGACGTACATGCAACTGACAGTAAAGGCAACGCCATTCGTAAGCTTGACCTTGTTGATGCGATGATGGATGCTGCTGATGACACCATTAGCGATGAAGATGTCTTGGCTATTGAAAGCTCAGCGTGCCCAACTTGTGGCTCTTGCTCTGGTATGTTTACTGCCAACTCAATGAACTGTTTGACTGAAGCCTTGGGGTTATCATTGCCTGGCAATGGCTCTTTATTAGCAACTCATGCATTACGCCGCGAGTTATTCTTAGAAGCAGGTCGCACGATTGTATCTTTGGCCAAACGCCGCTATGAGCAGGACGATGATTCGGTATTGCCGCGCTCTATTGCGACCAAAGCTGCGTTTGAAAATGCGATGAGCTTAGATATTGCGATGGGCGGCTCGACCAATACTATCTTGCATCTATTGGCTGCGGCAAATGAAGCAGAAGTAGATTTCAAAATGGCAGATATCGACCGTTTGAGTCGCGGTGTCCCTTGTCTCTCTAAAGTTGCTCCTGCTTCGCAAAAATATCATATGGAAGATGTGCACCGTGCCGGCGGCGTGATGGCATTACTTGCTGAGCTTGATCGAGCAGGTTTACTTACCACCGATATACCGACTATCCATAGCCCCTCCATGAAAGCAGCCATCGATAAATGGGATATCATGAATCCTGATAATACTGAGGCGCGCGCGCGCTACATTGCTGCACCTGGTGGCGTACGTACCACTGAGGCGTTTTCACAGTCAAAAGAATGGCCCAACCTTGACGTCAACCGTGAGTCGGGTTGTATTCGTAGCGTCAAGCATGCCTATTCAGCAGATGGTGGCCTTGCCGTACTCTATGGCAATATCGCTGAGCGTGGCTGCGTGGTCAAAACTGCTGGCGTCGATGAAAGCATCTTAACCTTCACTGGTCGTGCGCGTATTTTTGAATCACAAGATGCAGCCGTAGCAGCTGTGCTTGATGATCAAATCGTAGCAGGTGACGTGGTTATTATCCGCTTCGAAGGTCCAAAAGGAGGTCCTGGCATGCAAGAGATGCTGTATCCAACGACCTATCTTAAGTCAAAAGGCTTGGGTAAAGAATGTGCGCTACTCACTGATGGTCGTTTCTCTGGGGGTACATCAGGTTTATCTATCGGCCACGCCAGCCCTGAAGCTGCTGAAGGCGGTGCGATTGGTCTGGTTGAAGAAGGCGATACCATCCATATTGATATTCCAAACCGTACCATCAATATGCAGGTCAGTGATGCAGACCTAGCCGCACGTCGCGCCGCAATGGAAGCACGCGGCCGCGATGCATGGAAGCCTGTGAGTCGTGAGCGTTATGTCACACCTGCCCTACGTGCTTATGCTGCTATGACGACCAGTGCAGACACGGGTGCGATACGAGATGTGAGTCAAGTGGAGCGCTAACTACAGAGCAGCTATCCAAATTTTTGAATCAAGCCAGCTTTTATGCTGGTTTTTTTTCACCAAAAAACAACGCAGCTGACGTTTTGATAACGATTTTTTGCGAAACTCATTGCGTTTTTTCGTCACTATAGGTTTTTGACCGCTTTCATAGATTACGTTTATGTTCTACATCTTACAACTTCTACAGATTGCTATTATCAACTTTCCATTTTAAATTTTAAATTTTAAATTTTAAATGGACCAAGCGGCTTGCATAAACCTTATGATTGAAAATTATAATTTATTCTTATTAGTTTGCGGTATCGCTTTTTTATTTGGTGCTGTTTTTCCCATTATATTTAGGCCCCTACCCTTATCTCTACCCATGCTCCAAGTTACTTTTGGCATTGTGATTGGCTATTTGTGGCTTTCATTGTCATTTCTAGACCCCATGGAACACGGCATTATTATCGAAAAACTCACTGAGATTGTGGTGCTGGTATCACTGGTTGGAGCTGGTATTAAAATTGATACGCCATTGTCTTGGCGACTATGGCGTCCTACTGTACGATTATTACTTATTACTATGCCTATTGGCATTTTTGCCATGGCTTTTTTGGGCTATTATGCTTTTGGTTTAACCATAGGTGCAGCGATTCTACTAGGGGCTGTACTTGCTCCTACCGATCCTGTATTAGCATCTAGCATTCAAGTTGGACCGCCTAATACTGGGGGCGAAGACGCCCCACGTTTTACCTTAACATCAGAAGCCGGGCTCAATGATGGCTTAGCATTCCCCTTTGTGTATTTGGCCATCAAAATAGCTGAAGCTTATAATGAAGGTCAAGGGTTCTCAGGTGAGCTACTTTGGACGTGGTTTACACACGACGTATTATGGAAGATTGGTGCAGGTTTAGTCGTCGGTATAGTCGTCGGAAAGACTTTGGCAAAAGTGGTGTTTTCTAAGCATACTCGTGAGACTACCATCTCTCAAGGTTATGTAGTCATTGCATTGACATTATTAGCTTATGGCTTGGCTGAATATATACATAGTTATGGCTTTATTGCTGTCTTTATCGCCGCTTTTGCCTTTCGCCGCTCGGAGCATGAACATAGTTACCATGAAAAACTGCATGATTTTGCTGAGCAGTCAGAAGGTCTATTGATGTCCTTAGTACTGGTAGCTTTTGGCATGCTTATTGGACAAGGGTTGCAATCAGGTGTTGAGCTGACATGGCGAGTCTATATTGTCAGTTTTGCTTTCTTACTATTTATCCGTCCGCTAGGTGGTATTATTGCTCTGACAGGACTGAACCTACCTCGAACGGAAAAATATGCAATATCCGCCCTTGGTATTAGAGGTATTGGTACTTTATATTATTTGTCTTATGCGCTTAATCACGGGTTTTTTGGAGAAGAAGATGCGCTTAAGCTTTGGGTGGTATGCTCTATTGTTATCTTATCCTCTATCTTTATGCATGGTTTAAGTGCGCCAAAATTACTAAAAATGACAGCTAATAAACCACGCTCATAGTTCAAGTTGGTAATCTCAATTCGTATGTTTAATCTGTATTGATCAAATCTAATACCGCTTCCGTCAGGGCAAACTGGCGGACATCATTTAGCATAGTTACATCAAAGTTATGTATAAAAGCGAAAGACAGCTGCCGAGCAGGATCACACCAAGCGACTGAGCCGTTGTAGCCCATGTGTCCAAAACCCGCTTCGGTATTAGCACAAACGCTAAACAGACGATGATAACCCAAGCGCCAATGCATGTGAGCAGGCATTACTGCATCCATCCCTGTGACTTGCGGAGTAGATAGCTGCTCGAATGTTGCTTCATCGATTAGAGTTTGCCCTTGCCATTTACCACCGTTTGCCAACATAGCATAGATGGTCGCCAAGGCTTGTGCTGAAGCCACACCATTGGCAGCTGGAATAACTGCCTGTAGCGTTTGACGATTATAGTAATCTATAGGTTGCTTGTTGGCTGGTATGAGTGCAGCCTTATAGTTCTTTAAATTTAACTGATTTGTATTAAGGTATAGACGGTTGATCTGAGCGGTATCTAGTATAGACAATTCTTCTGTATTTTTGTCGTTATTATATTCTTCAACTGTTTGAAATTTGGCCGCATGCTGTTTCCAGCATTCATAACTTGACAGAGTTGCATAGGTACGTAATGTATGTTCAGAGTCCGGTTTTAATACGGGCTTATTTCGACGAGAACGGAGCTGAGTACGCTCTACGGTATGATCTTGCGTTGAGGCTACAAAATCCTTGACCAATACAGCCACTTTATCTGCTTTATCGCTTGGCACACCAAAGTAGCAACTATCAGCAATACCTAGCGGCTCCGTTAGATAATGACGTAACGCTTCGGCCAGCGCCATATCGGTGACCGCTTCTATGACACCTCCTAATATCCAGCCATAAACCAGCGCACTATAAGCACTATCATATCGCATTGCATCCTCAGGCAAGGTTATGGGCATTGCAGCGACCTTAGCAAGCATACTGTCCCATTCGAGCAAGGTTTCGCTATCAGCATCAATACTGTTTATCGAAAACAAATTGGCTTGATGCGACATTAATGAGCGTAAAGTGATATCAGCTTTGTCATTGGAGGCAAACTTAGGCCAATAGTTGGCAATTGGTCTGTCATAATCAAGTAGTTTTTGTGACACTAAAACATGGACCAACGTTGCTAATATGCCTTTGCCCGTTGAAAAATTTAGGGATAAAGTTTCTGGTTGCCATGAGACATCAGGTTGTGCCATGCCGACACTGGCCTGCGCAATACACTTGCCAGCTTGATAAACGACTATTGACCCACCTGCTGGCGCGTCATCTAGCTGTAGATCGGTCAGTAATTGTTGTAGGCGCTGCTGTATTTTGGTATCAACCCTACCACTTCGATCATAGTTGTTAGCAGTATATGGCATTGTCGTTTTACTCACTTATTAATTATCACGTGGTTTTTGATGATAGATAGTTTTACTAGACAATAATAAAAAAGGCCACCCATTGGTCGCCTTCTAAAACACACCTTTAACCCTACTATCACATTAACGCGGTACTAGCAATCGATTATGTACCTCTTGCTCAAGACCAGCCAGTCCATGACTACGCCCACGCTCCATAGCAGTATCCATCTTACGCCCGCGTAACCAGCCAGCACGTAGGGCAATCGCTGCCCCTGCTCTATTTCCTGACCCGCAATGCAATGCGGTTTTTTTACCATGGTACTGGCGCAGTATATTATCAAACGCTAATATATTGAGCTGCTTTAAATCTTTGGCGCCACTTATAGGTAGCTGTTCGTAATGCATACCAGCGCGCGTTACTGCCTCTGACTCATCGAAACTAAGCTCATCATCAGGCTGCAAATTAATAACAAGCTCAACCCCTGCAGCTGCTAACGCTTTTACTTTGGACTCATCAAGCGCACCGCAAACGATTGTCTGTTCATCAGGGCGAAAATAAGGCTCTAGTACTTCTGAAAGATTCATACCATTGTCAGCTACCGGGTCTTGATTATCATGTTCATCTGTAAAGGATTGGGCATTTGTATTTAGAGTCATAGTCGTATATATATTGGTAGATATTAAGATTTGAGTTAAGATTATACTGATTAATCTTCTGAAATTAACTTAACAACACCAGCAAGATGCGGCTTATCGTTTTTGGCGCTATACAAACCAAAATTACAGCTGTCATCACTGCTCTCAAGCTTTGCTAGGGATTCAGCAATCAGCTCAACCTCAGATGGCAAAAATATAGGTAGCTTAAATGATACCTCAGCAGTACATGCATCGGGTAGTTCGCCCATCATTGCCAAACATTTGGCCTTAGACCACATGCCATGAGCGATTGCTTTAGGAAACCCAAAAGCTCGTGCTGACAATGGATGCAAATGAATAAGGTTAAAGTCCCCAGATATAAAGGCATAACGACGACCAATATCTTCTGGCACTTCAAAGACAGAATGGGTCCCTTCTTCATCGACCATTGGTTTGACAGTAGCGGGACGCGGCTTGTTTTTGTTGCTTGCATTACTAGCAGGTTTTTTACCACGGGCTAGATACGTCGAGACCCCTTCCCAAATGACATCATCTTGTGACTTGACCGTAGTTACAAAGTCAAACTGCTGGCCTTGAGCATGATCACGTAAATTATCGAACGACACGGACATAGCGATCGTCTCACGCTCGCCAATAGGACGATACTGCGTCACACTATTATCTACATGTACCAGCCCTAACATTGCAAAAGGAAATGGTTCTTTAACCATCATATTCATCTGTAACGCTTGCGATAGCACAGAAAAATAAGTAATAGGGATTTTACCATCATCAGCAAAACCGCAAATATTACGGTAATCTTCTAAATTATCTTGATCGATGTGCAAATCATTCACATAGTAGGTCGCTTGCGGCAGCTCATCCTTGCCAACTTTTGCGTTGTCACCGATAGGCAACAGGCTCTTTATAATATTAGCGTAAGTGGTATGCGCTTTTGGCAACGCATCATAGTGTTTATCTGACATAAATCTATCCTGATTGAGGCTTAAGCGAATTTTTAGCACATCCATTGGCTGTTTAGTCGCTTATTTTGCAACATCTTGGCTCAGAAATACAGAACTAAAAAGTTACTAAATAAGCAAAACTAAAGACAAACATGAAAATATCTATTAAAAACAAAATTTTTATTAACCTTGTCAACCTTGTGGTTTTAACATAAAAAAGCCACCCATAGGCAGCTTTATTACAATAAGTTAGTAAATTTGTCATAAGTAACGATGATTTATACAATAAATCAATAGTAACATCATCAACTTAGTACAGAATTTATATCTATATATTTTATATAGAAAAATAACAGTTATATATAAATATTATGCACCTAGCAAGCTTTGACCACAGACACGTACGATATTGCCATTTAAGCCGCCTGATGCAGGAGAAGCAAGCCACGCAATCGTTTCAGCCACATCGACTGGCAATCCGCCTTGACTCATTGAGTTCATACGGCGACCTGCTTCACGAATAGCAAATGGGATGGCTTCGGTCATCTGAGTCTCAATGAAGCCTGGAGCAACCGCATTTATCGTCATGCCTTTGTCATTGCCTGCCAACTGTTTTGCAGTCGCATCGACCAGCCCAATAACACCAGCTTTAGAGGTAGCATAGTTGGTCTGACCAAGGTTACCTGCGATACCAGAGATTGAAGACACACATACAATGCGAGCATCTTCTTTTAATACATCATTATCAAGTAAATAACGATTCAATCTAGCGATACTGGCAAGGTTAATATTGATAACCATATTCCACTTTTTTTCATCCATTTTGGCAAGCGTTTTATCACGAGTAACCCCTGCATTGTGAATAATAGCGTCAAGACCACCACGCTTTTTGGCAGCTTCAGCGATTTGTTCGCCAGCATCATCACTAGTGATATCAACCATCAAAGTCGATCCACTAATCTCGCTTGCAACTTTTTGTAAGTCAGCTTGTTGCTGTGGTACATCTAGGCAGATGACATGTGCGCCTTCACGAGCCAATACGCGAGCGATCGCCTCACCAATACCGCGACTGGCGCCAGTGACTAACATCGTCTTGCCACCTAATGGCTGCGTCCAGTCTACTTCAACTGCATTACCCTTACCGACACGTACGACTTGTCCTGATACATAAGCTGAACGCGCTGAGGTAAAGAAGCGCAATGTTGAATCAAGATTGTTTTCAGAGCCTTCAGCGACGTAGATCAATTGAGCGGTAATACCCCGTTTGAACTCTTTGCCGACAGACTTCACAAATCCTTCAAGCGCACGCTGGGCTAAAGCTGTTTCTACATCAGTGATCTCTTCAGGTGGACGACCAATAACGACGACGCGACCTGACTTCTCTACGCGGCGAGCCAAAAAATGAAAGAACTCATAGACTTGCTTGAGCTCATCTGCATTGCTGATATTGCTGGCATCAAACAATAATACCTTAAAGTTGTCTTCACTGCCTGTATTGGCCTTTGCTTCTACGTTTGCATCAGCAAGTGCATCTTTAATACTGTCTCTGCTATTAACAAACACTTCAGCATGCAATTCTGACAAGATACGCGCGATAGACTTGCTCACACGATTGTCATTACCATCGGCTGAACCAACTAATACACTGCCGCGTACAAGACGTTGTCCGCTCTCAAAACGATCAAGACTTACTGGTAGCGGTAGACCTAAGTTTTTAGCAACTTTTTTACCAATAGAAGATTGAACAAAATCACCATAACGGTCTGACATAAAATACTCCTGTATCTAAAATTAAAACAATAATGAATGAAAACAGAGGGGTCTTTAATAAGTGAATTTAAAGTTGACATAACTATACACGCCTAAGCTAAACAAGTCCAAAAGTCAACGATATAAACATGAGTAAACGCGCAGACTTACAAACGCAGCAGTTACTTTCTCTTTCTTTGAAAAACAAACTTATATGCTAAAATAAAACCTAGAAGTTATGACTCAATTATATACTGATAACAATATATTATCAGACAGTCATTTAAGCAATACTAATAAGTAATACTGCTCAGTCTATGTATTTTTGGCTTATGTAAATTTGAGTTTTTGTTACCTGAATTGCTAAAGGTATACAATAACAGGGTAAAAACTATTACGATAAACGGCTACCATCTTCTATATTGATGACCTACCTTGTTTATGACAATGTTTTATTACCTTATTATCTACTACATTCACTCGTTTTAAGGATAACTTTATGAGTAACAAAAAGAATAGCCCAGTCGTTGAGAGTACAGTTATCAAAGGTAACACTCCAGCAGCAGACAACACACAGAAAAACCCTCAATCACAAAAAGATGTCCAAAAGAACAATGACCATTACGATTCAATTGCTGAGTTAAAAAAAGCCACTGATATTGTTGATGCTGACGGCAATCTAGTTGATGACAACTCTGAAAACGATCAAGCGCAGAAAAAAGCAAAAATTAAAGAAGATTTAGTTAATGAGTCTAATATGAGTGAATCAGAAGACCTCAATGTATTTGATACTACAGCAAAGTCTGAAGCGGCCAAAACGCATGAAGACAATACACAAAACCAATCAGTAAAATCAGAGGATCGTGCTGATGATAATACCGATGAGGCAGCGGCTAAGACTAGCAAGCCAAATACTGCTTCTAAAAAGAGCCGCGCTACCAAACTAAGTTCAGGCCAACATCGCGTTGCCATTTTAGGGGGCAATCGCATTCCTTTTGCCCGCTCAAATGGACCTTATGCTGATGCTAGCAACATTGATATGTTAACCGCTGCACTTAATGGTCTTATCGAACGTTATAATTTGCAAGATGAGCGTGTGGGTGAAGTGGTCGCCGGCGCTGTTTTAAAGCTTAGCCGCGATCTTAACTTAACACGCGAAGCGGCTCTAAATACTGCTCTAGACCCACACACACCCACTTATGATGTCTCACAAGCTTGTGGCACTGGTCTACAGTCTGCGTTTGCCTCGGCCAATAAAATTGCTTTAGGTGTGATTGACTCAGCCATTACGGGCGGTGTCGATACGACTTCAGACGCGCCTCTCGCTGTGGGTGATGGCCTACGTAAAGTCATCCTAAAGTTAGGAGCAGCAAGAAACAACAAACAGCGTTTGCAAGCCCTCATGGGTCTGAACCCAAAAGATCTGATTGAATCACCACAAAACGGTGAGCCGCGTACTGGCTTGTCTATGGGTGAGCACCAAGCGATTACTGCTCTTGAATGGAACATCAGCCGTGAAGATCAAGACGAATTGGCTTTTAATAGTCACAAAAACTTGGCTCGCGCTTACGATGAAGGCTTCTTTGATGATCTTATTACGCCATATAAAGGTCTGACACGCGATAATAACTTACGCCCAGACTCTACTCTTGAAAAAATGGGCAAGCTTAAACCAGCATTTGGTAAAAAGAATGCCAACCCAACCATGACAGCGGCCAACTCAACACCACTAACTGACGGTGCTTCTTGTGTACTGCTAGCCAATGATGAGTGGGCAGAAGCACACGGTCTGAAGCCTTTAGCCTATATTGTTCACCAAGAAACAGCGGCTGTTGACTTCATTGGTAAATCTGGCAATAAAGAAGGTTTATTAATGGCACCAGCCTATGCAGTACCGCGTATGCTTGAGCGTGCTGGTCTTACTCTACAAGACTTTGATTTTTATGAGATTCATGAAGCCTTTGCTTCACAAGTTCTTTCAACCCTTGCCGCTTGGGAAGATGAGACATTTTGCCAAGAGCGCCTAGGACTTGAGGCGCCGTTGGGCTCTATTGATCGTAGTAAGCTAAATGTGAATGGTTCATCACTTGCTGCTGGACATCCGTTTGCAGCAACTGGTGGCCGTATCCTTGCGACAGCAGCTAAGCTACTAGATCAAAAAGGCTCAGGTCGTGCGCTTATCTCTATTTGCGCAGCTGGCGGTCAAGGTGTCACTTGTATCCTAGAAAAATAATCTGGTGCTTATCAGACAAATAGCTTAAATATTTTGAATTTTTAACACTCTTTAATCGATTGGTTAGAGGGTGTTTTTTATGCTTCCTTATTTTTAAATGCAGTGACAAATCTGCTAGCGCGATAATGAGCAATACAAGGTTGCATCACACAATAATAAAACGCAGTCACCGCATAGCTTCGCCATCAGATATGCTAAAGTAAAGACCACAATTAATACAATGATAAGAATAGTTATTAGGAGTTTTCTATGAGTAAGATTCCCTCGGCAATTGACCCAAAGTCTTTGACACCGCAGGAACATGCCGAGCTAAGCAAACCTGAACAAGGCAACTTCATTACACGCATGGACAAAGAAGTCTTCAATGATGAGCTACGTCGTAAGATGCATCAGGATTTAATTGACGGTTATGATGAAGAGCTTGAAAATGAAATAGACGATTATGTACGTGATTTTCGTTTTGATGGGCTTGAGATGACAGAGCAAGAAAAGCTTGATCGTCGTACTTATTTTCAAGAACTGGTCCGCTTGCAGCGTGAGTTGATCAAATTACAAGATTGGGTAGTCGATCGCGGTGAGCGCATTGTCGTGATATTTGAAGGTCGTGACTCAGCAGGCAAAGGCGGTGCTATAAAGCGTATTACTCAACGTCTTAACCCACGCGTTTGTAGAGTTGCTGCTCTGCCCGCACCAACTGAGCGTGAGCAGTCACAATGGTATTTTCAGCGTTATGTGGCGCACTTACCAGCAGCTGGTGAGATTGTGTTGTTTGATCGAAGTTGGTATAACCGTGTCGGTGTTGAGCGCGTAATGGGGTTTTGTACCGATGCCCAGTATGAGGAGTTTTTTCAATCTGTACCTGAGTTTGAGCGTATGCTTGTGCGTTCTGGTATTAGGTTGGTTAAATATTGGTTTTCTATCACTGACGATGAGCAGCATTCGCGGTTTATGAGCCGGATTCATGATCCACTCAAACAATGGAAGCTGTCGCCAATGGACTTGCAATCAAGGCGGCGTTGGGAAGATTATACCAAAGCCAAGGAGACTATGTTTGAGCGTACTCATATTCCAGAAGCGCCGTGGTGGGTGGTTGAGGGCAACAATAAAAAACGGGCGCGTTTAAATTGTATTGCTCATTTGCTTGAGCAGATACCTTACAAAGAAGTGCCGCGCGAGGAAGTAGAATTGCCCGAACGTAAACGCGATGACGAATATTATCGAGAGCCTATTCCAGACGATATGTACGTTCCATCACGTTATTAGACCTTCGTAATGTCACAGTCAATAACTGACAAGACGTTTACTTATATAATGTGACCTACTATGGTCTGTCTTACACTATAGTCTATCTTACATAGTATAAGTCGCTTGCTGGCTATCAATCTTGCCTGCTAGTAAGCGTTCAACTTCATGTTTTATTTTTTGTCCCGCAACATCCGTACCGATTTGGACGGCAAACCCTGCAGGACGGTTGGCCTGTGCTTTATGATTGATCCAAACCACTTTGCCATTCATCGGTAAGCGTTCGCTAGAATTGGGTAAGGTAATCGCAATGAAGACTTCATCACCCAACTCCTGGACACGATTGGTGGGTACAAACAGGGCACCATTATCTACAAAAGATAAATAGCTGGCATATAGTTTTTCGACATCTTCAATATGACAGGTAATAATACCGCCACGTCCTGGCATTGCCATAATAACATCCTTAATTTTGATATACGGTTAGATATCGCTTGACTGTCACTTTAGTTTTACTATATAGAGTCTATATGCTCAGATAGATTCTATAGATAAACCAAGTCTTGCATCAGCTTATCATAGGCAAATTTTTCTTGCACATTTTGTTGAAGGGCTGTTTTTGTTTGCTGCAACTGGCTTAGCAATGTTTCTAATGCGTTGTCTGTAGGCTGATATTTTTCTAAAGCGGCTGATAGAGCAATATCTTTTTGGTTACTATCAAGACCTAAACAAACGCGCCGAATATCAATCAGCATAAGCTCAGTCAGCTTGAGAAACTCTGGTAGATCAATCTCAGCTTGCCAATAGTCACTAGCCGCTACACTGCTACGCTTACCACTACGTAAGGCTTGCCATGTCGTCAACCATAGAGCGCGTTTGCTATACCAGGTAGCTTTTGCCAGCTCTATTGCTGCAAGTGGTGCACCGTTTGCTAACTGTAACAACTGGGTAATTTGTATCGGACTTACCACTTCACGATTAATCGTATTGCCAAGCTCTTGAGCCACATAGTCATTTGTAATAGTTGGTTCTACTCCCTGCAATGGTAACTGCTGTACACGACTTTTAATCGTTGGCAGTAGTTTTGCTGGCATGTCACTGATTAAAAAAAGATGAACTTGTGCTTGTGGCTCTTCTAACGTTTTTAAAAGGGCGTTGGCCGCTGCGATAGTCATTTTTTCAGCATGATCTAACACGCAAATGCGCATCCCCTGTCCGCCCTGGTAGATAAAAGGCTGCAATGCGCGAATATCATCTACCTTTACTGTCAACGCAGCACTACTGGTTGCTTTTACCGACTTGGTATTGGTCTTCGTTTTTTTATTATTACTGACAGCTTGGTTATTTTCCTGACTTTCAGTGCTAATAGGCATACTGGTAATAGGCAATACTTGTAAGCTTGGATGCGTACCAGATCTAAGCCATTGACAGCTTTGACAATGACCACAAGCTCCAAGCGGATGCTGCTGACGCTCTTGACACAATAGCCAAGCTATCAGTCGCCAAATAAAAGCACGCTTGCCCATTCCTTGCATACCAGCGGCAAGTAATGCATGCGGCAAATTATGGGGCGGTGATAGTACACGACTTGTAAGCTGCGTCCACAATGCTTGCTGCCATGGTAATAGTGGCGCAAAATAAATACTGTCTGTCATATGATTCACGCTTGTTGCCTACTATTTCGTTTAAAATTTACTAAGCTTGGTACTTATCTTATCTTATAGATTCTTTCAAATATCAATTGCTAAATAAATGCTTAGGCTATTTATTATGTATTGCTTATAAACTTATTGACACTCATTGCATTTAAACGATCCAAATCTTCTTGCGTGTCCACGCCAGCAGGTAGCTGAACTTTTGCAGCCGCAATAGCTATGTTGCCACCGTTTTCTAAAATGCGTAATTGCTCTAAGCTCTCAAGCGTTTCAAGCGGTGTTTGAGACCAATGGACAAATTGTTGTAACAAACTTACCCGATAAGCATACAATCCCAAATGACGGTAAGCCTCTTTTGGGGCGGGTAGATCCGCTATATCTAAGTTACCAGCAGCCACTGCCAACGCCACATCACGATCACAAGGAATCGGTGCACGGCTAAAGTACAGCGCGCGCTGAGTGTCACCAACGATTGCACTCACAACCTTGACCACCGACGGTCTTATGAACGTCTGATAATCTTCAATAGGCTCGTATAAAGTCGCCATAACGCTGTCATCATCTTGTACCAACAGGTCTTTGACTTGCTGTAGTAAGAGCGGCGGCACTAATGGCTCATCTCCTTGCATATTAATAATGATATCATGATCAGCCCAGCCTTTGATCGTCGCAACTTCAGCCAAACGATCTGTGCCTGAAGCATGATCAGCACTTGTCATTACCACTTCATACCCTGCATCCGAGCAAACCTTAGCGATTCGTTCATCATCAGTCGCAATGCACATATCATCGGCAAAATGCGCGGCTTGAGCCTTTTCAGCGACCCAAAGTATCATAGGCTTACTATGAATATCTAACAAAGGTTTACCTGGTAGACGTGTGCTTTTAAAGCGTGCAGGAATAACGATATGAGTTTTGGCAGGTGCTAAAGCTGACGACATAAATAATTCCTATAACAAAAGGTACATAAATTCAAATAGGTAATATAAAAATAAGCGAGTAATTTAGACATACGCTTAGACATAAAAACAACTATATACATCGACTACCTTAACTTAATTATCATAACTTGACCCAACCATGTTGATACCATGTACGGTCAATTGCTGCTGCAATGTCTGATAGCAAACGTCAGATAGTTTGGCAGTCACAGGTAGTACCCATAGCTTGTTTACTAAAGCTATAATGTCATTGCCACTGTGACTATCAATAGATTCAGTGGATTCAGTGGATTCAGTGGATTTTATAGCATTTATTTTACTAAGCTCTGTTAATAGCACTATTCGAATTTTTACAGCGTCCTTAGTCGTCACAATCATAGGATGCTCAGTGTATTGCAGTAGCTCGGTCAGACTAAAGTTATGATGATCCGGATAAGGATGTCCTATGACATCAAAACCAAGCGTGCTCAGGGTGGCAAAAAAGCGCTGAGGATAGCCAATACCACTAATCGCATGTACCTTATCACCTTTTGACGGTACTACCTTAGCTGACAAAGGTTTAGATAACAAAGGTATGGTTATGTTTGAAACGTTCAACTCGACTAATTCATCATCAGACAGCAAAGGATACAGCTCATCTGGCTGTAACTGCATCGTTAAACGCTGAGCTAAGTTTTCATTATCGTTAAGAGCTGGTACTACGTTGGGTTTCTCATGATAGATAACGGTTGCATCCTTTAATCGCGCTATCGGTTCACGTAAAAACCCTGTCGGTAATAGCTGCTGATTGCCAAATCCACGTGCTACATCTACTACTATCCATTCGATATCACGTTGCAACGCATAATGCTGTAAACCATCGTCAGCGATAATTAATTGTAAGTCAGGATGCGCGTTTAGCAAAGTCGTAATTGCCTGCTTGCGGTTTGGGCATACTGCCATTGGCGCAGCAGTGGTGTTGACAATCAAACACGGCTCATCGCCTACTGTATTTGGCAAACTCTCTTTGGTTACTAACGCTGGCATTTGGGATGTATCGCCGCCATAACCACGGCTAATCACGCCAACCTTTATGCTTTGCTTCTGCAAATAACTGACCAAAGTGATAATTAAAGGCGTTTTGCCACTACCGCCAACCGTAACATTACCGATGACCATAACTGGTACAGGCGCACGGAAACTTGTCAATACTCCCAGTTTATAAGCCTGACGGCGCAACCAAACAAGCAAGCCATATAGCCAGCTAAGCGGCAATAGTAACCAAAGCCAAGCTGCTTTTTGCTGCCAAGCACGAGTAATTGTCGTCTCAATACTCATTATTTAGCATCCATCTGGTTTTGCCCGTAATTTGTAACCCAAACTGTTTATTATTCAAAATCTCGATCATACATTTGCGCATAATGACCTTGCTTTTGCATAAGCTCATTATGGGTACCAATTTCAACGATTTGCCCGCCGTCCATCACTGCAATACGATCTGCTGACTCAATCGTTGTGAGACGATGCGCAATGACTAAAGTAGTACGATCTTTCATGACATTGTCGAGCGCTTGCTGAATAAAATACTCTGACTCATTATCAAGCGCACTGGTCGCCTCGTCTAATATTAGGATTGGCGCATCTTTTAATAGGGCGCGTGCTATCGATAGGCGCTGGCGTTGACCACCAGACAACTGCAAGCCTTCTGCTCCAATCTGGCTTTGATAGCCTTGCGGCATTTTCATGATAAAGTCGTGAGCAAAGGCATCTTTAGCAGCAGCTTCAACTTCAGCTTGCGACTTAGTCGCTAAACTGCCATAAGCAATGTTATTAAAAACGGTGGTGTTAAATAGTACCACTTGTTGATTAACCATAGCAATTTGCGCACGCAGACTCTCTAAAGTAATGTCTTCAACAGGCATGCCGTCCATCGTAATCTGCCCTGAAGTTGTGGCTAAGGTGCGCGTTAGTAAGTTAACCAAGGATGACTTGCCAGCACCACTACGACCAACCAATGCGACAGTCTCACCTGCCCGTACATCTAAGCTAAAGTCCTGCAACGCGACAGTTGAGTCAGGATAGATTAGGCTAACGTTATCCAACTGAATCTCACCTGACAATGAGGGACTAAGCGTACCCGTATCGCGCTCTTCAGGCTCATCAAGTAATGCAAATATAGACTCACCTGCAGCGATACCTTTTTGCAGTTTTTGGTTGACATCGGTCAATGAACGTACAGGTTTACTTAGAAGACCTGCTGCTGCAATGTAGGATATAAACTCGCCTGCTGAGATATTGTCAATCACCGACGGGCGCAGAGCAAGCCAGACTACCACAGACATCGCCATTGCCATCAACAGCTGCACCGCTGGAGTGTTGATGCTATTGGTAACGACCACTTTCATGCCTTGACGCAGATTCTTTTTTGATGTGACGTTAAAGCGTTGAGCCTCGTAAGCTTGCCCGCCATAGTTTTTTACTACTTGATAACCGCCAATCACCTCATTAGTGATGTGACTCACATCACCCATGGTTTCTTGGATACCTTTGGACAGCTTTAGGTAACGCTTAGAGGCAAAACGAATCAACCATAAGATCGGTGGCAATACCAAAAACAAAATCAACGTCAAGCGCCAATTACTATAAAGTAAAAAACCAATCAAAGCGACGACTGTTAAGCCATCACGCAACACAGTCTTCATAGAGTCGGTACTAGCCGCCGTTACCTGCTCGACATCAAATATTAGTTTGGAAGAGATGGTTCCTGCAGGATTGGCCAGATAAAAAGAGCTTGGCAAGCGTAATAACTTATTAAACACTTGTACCCGTAGCTCATAAACCAGATTTCGTGAGACTAATGCAGAATAATAGTTACCCAAAAAGCTACCAACACCGCGCACAAAGAATAGCGCAATAATCAAAGCAGGAAACCAATTTTGCTTTGCTTGATCGTTTTGATTGATAGCATCGGTGATATATTGTAATAGTTTGGCAATCCAGATCTCTGTTGCCGCATTGATAGCAAACCCTAATACGGTTAAAAGAAGTGCCCACCAGTAGGGTTTTAAATACCTTAACAGACGCAGCAACGTCTTACGCTTAGGCGGACTCGATGGCTGTTCAAGTTTAAGATTGGCAGAGGTTTTAGTTACGTCAGATTGACTCATAAAAGCCTCGGGTCAAATGTTGATAGATGGGTTTGTGACATTCGTCGCATTAGCAGCGTCATTACATACAAAAGAATATGGATGTATAGTCGATACCGAATCAAACCGATACATTGTAACGTAATGTGCAACTGGTATAAATTTTTCTTACTTGCTGTGTCTACGCTGACAGAAGCTGCAAAAAATTTATACCAGTGTCGCTGTATCGTTTTTATAGCGAATTAACTATAGTAATGAGAAAATAGATGGCTCACCACTGCCTACTGCGGCAGTGTTTGACCGAGCGGCATAACAGTACTGATATTCAAATTTAAAAAGCCCAATTTGCCCGCAATATCCATTACTTTTACCACTGATTGATGAGTGGCGTTGGCATCGGCAGCGATAACAAACAAAATGTCCCGCTCATTACCTGCTTCTTGTTGCAACATACTGGTCAGCTCAGCCTCACTATTGTTAGCAAGGCTCATACCATTAACCATATAATTGCCATCCTCTTGTACCGCCACCTCAATACTAGTAGTTTGCTCGACAAGTGCGACACCTTCCGCTTCAGGCAAAACTATATTTAAGCGACTAAAGTGATTGAATGACGTTGCTAATAACAAAAACACGATCAAAAACAGTAAGCAGTCAATCATGGGTGTTAAGTTGATTTCTAGTGGTTCAACGGTAGGCTTTCTAAAACGCATGGCTAATTCTCTGATGACGTAAGGCTAGAAGGCGAAAATACAAGTATCTTCTATGCAGGTTGGTGCGTATTTTCAGTATCAAAACCCAATGTATCACCCAACTGCTCATCGTCTGTATGCTGATTCTTTACTACCGTAGCGGACGGTTGATTGAACGGTAAATGAGCATCAGCCAAGAGTTGATAGTCGTAAAGCTCTTGAATCATCAGTCCAGCTTCAGTCTCAAACCTAGCATTAATATCTACAATCCGGCGCTGAAAATAGCGATAAGCGACGAGCGCTGGTATCGCAACGACCATACCAGCTGCCGTGGTAATCAAAGCTTGCGAGACACCGGCGGCCAGCAAAGTAGGATCCTGCATCGCACCATCTGTAATGGCCAAGAATGAAGATATGATACCCAGTACAGTACCCAATAGACCAAGTAGTGGAGCAATTGCTCCTATTGTACCGAGCATATTAATGTTTTTTTCGAGCTGATGTATCTGTACACTGGCTCTATTTTGCATGTGCATAGTCATTGAGTCTAGACCATACTGACGATATACCAATCCTGTCGCTAAGATATCGCCCAATGGGGTTTTTTCTTTAACATTCATTAACTGAGTGCGACCAATATCGCCATTTTCACGTAGGCGCGTTATTAGTTGCTCACGTAATCTGTCAGGTACGATTTTACTAAACTGTAGCGTACTGCTGCGCTCAATGATAATGATAAGCGTAACTATCGAACATATGACGATTGGCATCATCAGCCAACCACCTGCTTTTACCAACTCCCACATAATGACTCTCTTATATCTTATCTAAAATGTCCAAAAGCTTGCGACCATTATGTAATGAAAGTCATTATTAGCGCAGCATGTACCACAGTACAACATTGACACACTGATTAAGTGTGTTGTTTTTAATACGTCAGTTTCAATGAGTGCATTAGCGCTGCGCTTCTAGCTGTTTGATTAACGCTGCCAGCTCATCTTGATTGTGAAAAAATATCTCTACACTACCCTGACCATCTTTTTTATGCTTAAGTTTTACTTCTGCCCCTAGCATATCTGTGAGGTGCTGCGTTAAACGTTCAGCATCGTGAGACTGTGATTTTTCAGTACGATCGGCTTTGGATACAGGATTTAAGATTGACTTGACCAGCTTTTCAGCCTCTCTTACAGTCATTCCACCATCAATAATTTTTTGTGCAATGATAGGCTGCTGCTCAGAAGATAACGCCAATAACGTACGCGCATGTCCCATGTCTAAAGCGTTATTTGCCAGATGATCTTTTACCGCGTCATGCAACTGATTGAGACGTAGTAAATTTGATACCGTCGTTCGCGCTTTGCCTACCACATCTGCAATCATTGCATGACTCATGCCAAATTCAGTATGAAAGCGCTGTAATGCTGCTGCTTGCTCAATGACTGACAAATCTTCGCGCTGAATATTTTCGATCAATGCAAGTGCAATCGCCAGCTCATCAGATAAAGCGCGTTCAATCGCTGGAATAACTGGTTTACCTGCCATTTTTGCTGCACGCCAACGACGCTCGCCTGCGATGATTTCGTGAGTCACATCGACTGTACTTTTATCCTCATTTGCAAGCAGTGGCCGGATGACAATAGGCTGCATCACTCCGTGTTGTTCGATCGAAGATGCCAGCTCCGCTAACGCCGTTTCACTCATATCACGGCGAGGTTGGTATTTACCTGCTTGCAGTTGGCTTACTGCAATTTGTACCAAACTGATCTGGTCCTCAGAGGCACCACTATCTATTCCATCGCTTGTGGTTCTAGTATTGTGTTTAGAATTATGACGGGTTTTTACGCTATTGCGAGTAGTACGCGGCGTGGTAGGCTCACTTGTGTCCGTAGCTACTTTTTTATTATTTTTTGTCGTCTGAATTTTGCTCTGCGCAGTAGATGATTCTGATGTCTGAGCACTAGAGCTGGCAGTAACCGTATCGTCACCATCACGTGTAACAGAATCGTCTTGCAAAGCAGAGGCGGTAATTTGCTTTTCTTTTTTGATTGATCCTAATAAGGCATCTAAACCTCGATTGGCAGCCAATCCTCGTTTTTTCGCCATGATTACCTATCCTCTAACGCTAAATAAAAGCCAAATGTTTATTAATAAATGCTCACTGATAAATACGCAACTTAGTACTTTATCGCTCAGCTAGCTGATGATTACGTTTGCTATATCTTCTTAATTTTAGCCTCTGCTAACGGCTTTGCTTGATAACTTCAGCTGCCAGTTTTTGATACGCGCGCGCCCCTTTTGACCATCTTTCATAGGCAATCACTGGTAGTCCATGCGCAGGCGCTTCGGCCAAGCGAATGTTTCTTGGGATATGAGTTTTGTACATAATGTCGCCAAAATGAGCTTCGAGTTCGGCAGACACATCGCGCGCTAACGTGTTGCGTGCATCAAACAACGTTCTTACAACCCCTCGAATATACAGTTTAGGGTTGAGCTCGGTTAAGCGTTCAATCGTTTGCGATAAATCAGCCAAACCTTCTAATGCATAATACTCGCATTGCATCGGAATAATGACGCCATCAGTGGCTACCAAAGCATTGATTGTTAACAGGTTTAAACTTGGCGCGCAATCCATAATGACATAATCGTAGGGTCCTTTTTTAGAGCTGGACTGAGCCTCTACTAAATTGGTCATTGCAGTCTGCAATAGCTCATGACTGTTGGTTTGCCCCATTAATGTGACATCCATACCTGCCAACTCACGATTGGCTCCAATCACATCAAAACCTGCCGGACTCATAACAGTCGCATCTTGTAATGAGACATCATCAAGTAGCACATCTGCTATTGTCAATTCTAAATCATTTTTATCAATACCAGTACCACTAGTAGCATTACCTTGTGGATCCAAATCAATCAGCAGTACGCGCTTACGCTTCGCCGCCAAACTGGCAGTCAAATTTACCGCCGTGGTCGTTTTACCAACGCCACCCTTTTGATTTGCAATTGCTATGATTTCCATACACTTACTCAATTTGATTAAGGTCTGTTGCTCGTTTTCGCTTTAATAAACTTTCGTTTTACATTCTTATTGTCATGTTTCACAAAAAATCTGTTCGTAATTTTATTATAATTTACGCAAAATATCACACGAAAACCTTAAGATTAAGGTCTCACGTTTTAGCCATTGTGTTAAATATACACCGAGCTGACCATGCCAAATGTCGCCCAGTTATTAATGTGCTCATAGCTTAGTCATTTTTGGCAGACAATTCAATCAAATGACGACTATCATGTAAACGTGGCACATCAAGAATAACGGTTTTGATTTGCCATTTTTCTTCTAAAACTTGTAGCTCATCATCCGTTGGCATTTTGCCTTTCATAGCGCACAAACGACCACCATTCGCCAATCGCGACTGCGCCACTTCAACAAAGTCTGTTAAGCTTGCAAAAGCTCTAGAAGTGACCACTTCATAAGTCGTTTCATGTGCTTCAATACGTGCAGCAATTGGTTGCACGTTACTCAAACCAAGCTCACTACTAATTTGCTTGATAAAACGAATCTTTTTCTGATTGCTATCGAGTGCAGTACATGAGCGTTCAGGCTGACAAATCGCGATAATAACTGCAGGCAACCCCGCTCCTGTACCGATATCTAGCAGCGACCCTTGAGGCAAATGCGGTATAATAGCCAGACAATCAATGACATGCTTAATTAAGGCTTCGACTGGATCCGTAATCGCGGTCAGATTATACGCTTTATTCCATAGTAAAAGCTGATCTAAGTACAATAATAACGTGCGCTGCTGCGTTTGGCTCAACGTTAGACCCAGCTCTTGCACTGCTTGAGCCAAAATATCAGCAAGCAATGGCAACTGCTTACCAAGTTTTGTAAAACCAGCAGCATCTATGTTTGTATTACTCATGCTCGTAGAAGGTAAAGAGGTTTTAGCAGAAGCTGACATATGGCGAATCATCCAGTTTTGGCATGTGAACCTTCTATTTTATCATGCAGGCCACATATTGAATAGTTGCAGATTGCGCTAATGTCCATCATCTTATACTATCAGCGCTAAGATTAGAGGGTTATTCCCTTATCTTTTTATTTTTTATGTCTTTATATAGGATTGCCGTTTTGTTATTACCTACTCTAGTATTATGTTCGTATGACTCAAAATACTAAGATATCTTGTAAGATATCGTTATTAAAACTTATCACCTTTTAAACTATTACATGATAAATGACCATACGCCTATGACCGAACAGCCGATTGCCTCTACAATGCAACTTTCAGACGATATTGACCTGATGACGACACCTACTGTTGTGACAGATCCTATATCAGTAAAAGCGAAGCACACAGATGACAAACAAGATACTTCATTACCCCATCCGATATTTAGAGCAGTTGATCAACGCTGTCTTATCGCCGCCAAGCAATTGAAACGTTATAGTGCTGCTGATATCCTGCCTACTGACACCCGTACTGCGCCCGATTTGGACATTGGTTTTGGGCAAAAGCGTGCGCTCAAAGCCTTGCACACTGCACTGGATATAAAAGCTAGTGGCTATCACGTCTTTGCCGCTGGCGAAAATGGGCTTGGTAAACGTACCATTATCAGCCGTTTCTTACAGCACATCGCTATGGATGCACCCACACCAGACGACTGGGTCTACGTGCACAATTTTACTGACCCTCGTACCCCTCTAGCGATACGGTTGCCTGCTGGACAAGCGGTATTATTACAACAGCAAATTAGCGACTTATGGACACAGGCAAAAAAACGTCTCAGTCAACGTTTTCGTAGTGACCAATATCAAAGTAAGATCGAGGCGATAAAAAACGACACGCACCAAAAGGAGAGTCTTGCTTACGACGCCCTAAATGCTGAAGGTAAACAATACGACTTGGCGTTGACGTTTCGCGCAGTTGATAATAAAGCGATGTTTGTGCATCCAAGCCAATTGCCTATAGAGGAAAATGATAAAACGACATCTACTACCTCTAAATCCACATCCACCGAGACGACTGAGCCAAGAAATACTGCCACACAAAGTGATTATGAGTCTGAGCTGCATGGCTTTACACAAAAAAATCACATGCAAAAGCGTCTTAGCCAGCTCACTATCGCTTTAGAAAAGCTAGAAGATGAAGCGAATGACGCAATAGAAGCGTTACATCGTAGTATTGCTCGCCGTGCGTTACAACCCTTATTTGCTCCCATACAGGAGCAGTTTGCTAACCTACCAGCTGTTATGAATTATCTTAATGCGATATTCGATGATATGGTGACCCATGTCGAACATATTGTTAATGGCGATGATGAAGAGTTTACTCCTGCTGTACTAGCGACTACCCCTAGCCGATACGCTGTCAATATCATGGTAAATCATGAGCCTGAAAGCGGCGTGCCAGTCATCTTTGAAGATCTGCCTACTCATCTTAATTTATTGGGACATGTCGAGCAAATTACCCAATTGGGCACAGTGACTACCGATGTCAGTATGATAAGAGCTGGCGCACTACACCGAGCAAATGGCGGTTACCTGCTGCTTGAGGCCAGTCACGTACTTGAGCACCCCTATGCTTGGCAAGGTCTAAAACGCGCTCTACAATCACGTAAAATCAAGTTGTCTAGTCTTGAGCAAATGCTGACTTTAACAGGCAGTTTATCACTAGCACCGATGCCAATCGATCTTGATGTTAAAGTGATTTTGCTTGGAGAAGCAGATTTATATTATGAACTACTGGAGCTAGAGCCAGAATTTGATGCTGTGTTCAAAGTTCGTGCTGACTTCCATGATGATGTGACACGTACAGCTGAGCATGAGCTAGCGTTGGTCGCCAAAATGGCGGATATTATCGATTATGCCAACCTATATCCTTTTGACAATAGCGCACAAACTACTCTTCTTGAGCATTTAAGCTTACAAGCTGAAGATCAAGACCGTCTTAGCCTGCACAGTGACCGCCTCATCAAGCTCTTACACGAGTCGAACCGTCATGCACGCCTCAATGAAAAGAGCATCGTCGATGCCAGTCATGTCGTCCAAGCCATCAGTGATATGGATGAGCGCTCAGGATACTTGCGTGATCTATACTGGGATGAGCTAAAAAACGGCCAACAGCTCATCAATACTCAAGGAGAGGCTGTCGGTCAAGTCAACGCCCTTACTGTTGTCAGCTATGCTGATAGTGAGTTTGGCATGCCAGCACGTCTTACTGCTTTGATTCAACCCAACATTGGTACTGGTGAGATTCTCGATATCGAGCGTGATGTCGATTTGGGCGGCAGTTTACATGCTAAAGGTATGTTGATTATGACCAGCTATTTGCGTGCGCTATTTAGCCAACATCATGCGCTAAATTTTAGTGCCTCCCTAGCCTTTGAACAAAGCTACGCTCATATTGATGGCGATAGCGCGACAGTCAGTGAAGCTTGTGCGCTCTTCTCAGCTTTAGCGAATGTACCTATCAACCAATCCTTTGCTATTACAGGCTCTATGAATCAGTTGGGTGAGGTGCAGGCCGTCGGCGGCATAAATGCCAAAATTGCAGGATTTTTTGATGCTTGTCGCGAGCAAGGTATGACAGGTCAACAAGGGGTAGTAATACCAATGGCCAATGTCAGCCAATTGATGTTGCGAGACGATATTATTGCTGCGGTCAAGGCAGGCAGCTTTTCTATTTATGGCGTGCATACGATTAGTGAAGCCTTGACACTGATGACAGGCTTGCCTATCGATACAATGAATAAAAAAGGTCGTTATCGTAAAGATACTTTATTTGGTAAAGTCTTGCGCCGATTGATGATATGGGACGATAATCAAGATACATGTGAGCCTATTGAAGAAAAAGAATCCAAAAAGAAAGCCAACAAGAAACGTAAATCTAAACGTCGTAAGAAAAAGGATAAACAAAAACAGCGTAAAAGCGAGAACGCTGATGACGGTCAATGATGACGCAAACCGAGTATCGTCCTCTTCGGCAATCATTTGCATTCATACTTTGTGTTAAAACTCTTTCGCTAAAATCATTCAGAAGATTGCTGGATGACAATCTTCAAAAGCCAAACTTAAACCTTCTAGACGCTTAAGCTATTTTCTGCGATGATAAACGTCTTTTATGCCAAGCAGGCTATGTTTTAACATGTTACTGTTTATGACAGACTCTATATAGGTTATCTCTCAATGACTGCGCAAAACGCTAACGCAACAGAACTCTCTACCTCTAACGCTCCTGATGAGCAGACAGTACAGCCTGTTTTATCAGCTACCGAAGAAACGGAGAATGTAGCGAACGATACAGCGGCTAGCCGTCATGGAGCGGCGACTACTGCGCGGCAATGGCAAGTGTTGTCACAGCTCCAGCGCAACCGCTGGGTGGGCACGACACATATTTATGAGCAGCTCAAGCTTGCTGGGTTCGATATCAGCTTACGTACAGTACAAAGAGATTTGAACGCTTTGGCCAAACGTTTTCCAATTGAAAAAAATAATGCCAACCCGCAAGGCTGGCGCTGGAAAGACGACGCTCCGCTGCAAAGCTTACCACATATGAATTTATCGCAAGCGGTTGCCTTTAATATGGTGGAAGCAAATCTTACTCAGCTACTTCCGCCAGCTATTTTAGATGAGCTATTCCCATGGTTTGATCTGGCACGGCGACAGCTTAAAAATAGCAAAGTCACGCACTCATGGATAGATCGCGTACGCATTGAAACAGCAACTCAGCCATTAATTGCGCCGCATATTGATTTGGACAGTAAAGACAATATTTATCATGCGCTGTTTTATCAACTACAGATTAAAGCCTGTTATACACGCAGTAACAAGTCAGAGGCCAGTGAGTATGTCTTAAATCCTATTGCTATCATTCAACGTGGCGTGATTATTTATTTGCTCGCCACTCGAACTGATGATCCAAAAGCCATTATCCGTACCTTTGCGCTGCATCGATTTGCTAGTGTTGAAATACTAGATAGCACTGCAGTAACACCAAATGATTTTCACTTAGACAGCTATCTGGACGCCGGTAGCATGGGCTTTACACATCCCCTATTGAGTCAGCTGCCTGATCGAGGTAAAAATACCCCTATTGAACTGCGCTTTACCAAAAGGGCTGGCAAAAGTCTAACAGAAAGTAAGCTGAGTGACGATCAAATCGTGGTGTTTAATGACGATGAAACTTTAACGATTCATGCGACCGTTAATCTGACCTCACAACTGGTTTGGTGGCTGCGCGGTTTTGGAAAAGGCTTATTAGAGGCCAAGCCGCCGCTTCTTTATCAAGTAGTCTTGGACAAAACATCAGACAATGAGTAACAAAATAATCAATAAAAGTTTGAGTAAAAAAAAGGAATACCATGTCATCTACCGCCTCATCACCCCTACTTTCAAAAAGCTTAAGCACGTTGGGCTTGACTGCCGATATGTTGTTTTTTTCGCTCAATTACGAATTTACTAAAACCGAATCCAAAGGTATAATGAAGCGCTTTAAAAAGAGTCAAAGCGCAATGGATATCGATATTGCTTGCATACTATACGACGAGAATTGTACGATCAGTGATATGGTCTGGTTTAAACAACTGCGCGATAAAGCTGAGTCTATCCGTCATCAAGGCGATAGTCTCAATGGCAAAGATCGTGGTGAGCAAGCGTTGTACAATGCGCCAATGGATCAAGAACAGATCCGTCTGTATCTAGATAAGGTTCCATCTCATATCAGTCATATAGGGTTGCTTGCAAGCTCATATCATGGCGAACCTTTTGGCAAGATAGAGGCCGGTGAGATCCATCTAAGCGACGACGAAGGCAACTACGCTTTTAAGGTCAATCTCAAGCAACTGCCACGTGATTGCAGTGCAGTTTGGGTCGCAGGTTTGCGCCGTGATATTGATGATTGGCACTTAACCTTACAAAATCTTCCACTCTCTGAAACTGACCTACAAAAAGCAGCTCAACAAGTTGCACATGAGCTTGCACGTGCTTTGCCCATCCCAGCACTGCATACCACCAATTAAAGCTCACAATGTTATCAAGAAAAACGCTATTCCAATGGCTCTCCGCAATTAGGACAAAAATTCTTTTTGCGCACTTCTTGTTCGCGGCGCTCAAGCTCTTGTTCACGTAGGACTTGCAACACAATATCTTGTGCTTGCTCTTTATCCAATCCAAGCTCACGGCGAATCTTATCAATCATCACTTGGTTTTGCACTAAGTCAAAATCACCATCTACTAGCTGTTCGCGAAAGTGTTGCTCAAGCTCATCTCGTCGCTGGGCAAGCTCATTGGCGAGACCTGTTGCCAAAATACCAGCTGGTAATGCTGCCAGACCCACACCTAAAATAGTAATGATTGCCCCTAATATCTTACCTGCATTGGTAATTGGCGTCACATCGCCATAACCGACAGTTGTAAGTGTGACAACAGCCCACCACATCGCTTTGGGTATCGATTCAAACTCTTCTGGCTGTGCATGGTTTTCTACTAAATAAATACCGCTAGATGCCGTTACAATCATAATTATCAAAATAAAAATGACGGCTTGGAATGAGCCTTTTTCTTTACTAATAACAACTAGTAAGATACGCATTGAGGCAAAATAACGTGTGAGCTTTAGGATTCTAAACAGACGTAGGATTCTAAGAAAACGCAGATCGAAGCTGACAAAGAAGTTTAAAAATGCAGGAACAATCGCTATCAAATCGATCAAAGCTGATGGACTTTTTATCCACTCCCAGCGTTGACGCCAAGTAGTATTATCTGGCTTGGCTTCAGCCACACTCCAAAAACGTAATAAATACTCAATAGAGAACACCACAATTGAGAAATTTTCAAACAACGTAAAGTATTCTTGATAAGGGTAATACCATTGATCAACAGACTCAGCAATCACTGCTGCAACGTTGGTCATGATCAAAAAAATTAAAAAATAATCAACATAACGACTAAATAAGGTATCGTGATCATCATTTTGCAAGACATCATATACAAAGTGACGCAGGCGCCGTATAGATTGGAATAGCATGCCGTCCCTATGCGGTAAAATACCGTGATTGAATGAATAAAAAGTAAAAAATATAATCGTTAATTTATTAAACGAGCGAACAGACATACGTATTTTACGTATAGAAGAATAAGGTCGCTTCTACAATAAACGAATCAATCATACAAAATTTGCATACGATATATATATCAAAGCCAGTAGTAACATAATAGTAATAGCCAAACTTATATGCAAAAACTGTAGTTCCATCCGAGAGCTACTACTCGAGCTTGCTGCAGGCACCAGTGATAACCCGCATTCAGAACAGCTGTTATCAGCTTGATTCAATATAATCAATGAATATGCGTTTGTACAACGCATAGGAGAATTACTACAATAGCCAGTCATAAATATATTGTCGCTCCTGTCACTTGTACTACTTTATAAAAATACTTTAATAGATCTTTTCGTTGTCTAAAATGTTCTTATCTATATTAGATAAGAATATAGAATAACGACTAAAATCAATATATATAGCCTATAACACTCTTTTATCTGTTACCACAGATAATTTGCATAAATCCTAAAGACTTATTCTACTTCTAACTTTTCACGTTATAAATAATATTTGGATACTATTGGTTAGATAATAGACGTTATTCACTATTAAAGACTTATTTACTACCATATATCAGGTATTTTGCTTATTACGCTTCACAGCCCTACTCTTAGTAAGGGATATGTATTATAATGAAACAAGTTAGTTACATTTTATAAAATAAGTGTGATTATTCCTTATAAGTAATTAATGTAATCCCTCATTGAATACTTACTTTCCATCATTTATTAGTTCAAGGAACCACCCGATGAAACTACAATCCCTAGTTTTAGCAACTGCTACTGCACTTACCATGACTACTGCTTTTGCTGTCCCTGCTGGTACTTGGACCGTTGCTGCTGGCGCCCATATGGTTGATCCAAAAAGCGATAACGGTACAGTATTAAATGATGCCTACTCTGTAGATGTAGACAGCGATATTCGTCCAACGGTCAGCGGCGAGTACTTTGTTGCAAACAATATCGGGGTTGAATTGCTAGCTGCTGTTCCGTTTCATCATGACATCACTTTAACTGATGCTAATGATAATGAAATTGAAGGTAAAACTCAGCATTTACCGCCTACTCTATCTGTACAGTATCACTTCGATGGCTATAACATGCCAATGAACGTAAAACCATTTGTTGGTGTTGGTGTTAACTACACGACTTTCTTTAAAGAAAGAATCTATCTTGGTAATGGCAACGATTTAGAGTTAGATGATAGCGTTGGTATCGCCGGTCATATTGGTCTTGATATTCCATTTGCAGAGACAGAGTCTTTCCGTATTGACGCTCGTTACATGGATATTAAAACAGATGCTAGCTTAAACGGCACTGACATTGGTGAAGTAGACATCAGTCCTTGGGTATATGGCGTAGCTTTCGTTAAACAGTTCTAAATTAGCGCAGCCATAAGATAAAGATACACCTTAAAAGCCAGCTTGATTGCTGGCTTTTTTGTGTCTGATGATTGGTGTAAAAATATCAATACCATAAAAAAGACCGCCCGTAGACGATCTTTTAAACATACTACTCATAACTACTCAATGAGCTTTTCTATAGCAAGATACGACGCGGGTCAGCCAATAAACTTGCAACATAACGAGTAAATACGGCCGCATCAGCACCATTAATCACGCGGTGATCATAAGATAATGATAATGGTAGCATCAAGCGCGGCTCAAAGGTCTGCTTATCCGCATTCCAGCGCGGCTGCATTGTTGCTTCAGAAGCACCCAATATACCTACTTGTGGCCAATTGACCAATGGCGTAAATGACGTTCCACCCAAAACACCTTGGCTCGAAATCGTAAAGCTAGCCCCTTGCAAGTCCTTGGTGCTAAGCTTTTTATCACGCGCTTTTACAGCCAGCTCGCCGATCTCAATCGCAATTTGCTTGATGCCTTTGTCTTGCGCATTTTTAATCACTGGCACAATCAGACCGTCGTCAGTCGCTACTGCAATACCCATATTGACGCTTTTACGCAAGATAATTTGCGTATTATCATCACTTAGATGACTGTTAAAACGCGGATGCTGAGTAAGCGCATAGGCAGTTGCTTTAACGATGAAGGCTAGAATAGTCAGACCAATACCTTCTTTTTTCATACCGCCTTTTAGCTCGCCACGTAGCTTTTCAGTCTCTGTAATATCTGATACATCAAACTGAGTAACCTGCGGCAGGTAGGTATTGTAATTAAGCTGCGGTATCGAGACCTTTTGTAGACGAGTAAGGTCTTGTATTTCAGTCTCGCCCCAAATTTCAGTATTACTCATGTCTGGCAGTGCAGGCAAACTTGCACGCGTACTACCATCACTAGCTGATGCGACCTGCTGTTTGTTGGTCATCAGCTTATTGACATGTGCGAACAGATCTTCTTTTAAGATACGATCATTTAGCGCAGTACCAGTTACGTTGGTAATGTCTACACCCAGTTCGCGAGCAAGCTTGCGAACAGCAGGTCCGGCATATACTTCTGCTGATTTTTCGTTAACTTCAGCTTCACTTAACTTGTTGCTTGCTGTATTTGTAGCAGCACTCGCTTTATCAGCATCTGCTTTAACCGGCGCTTGCTTAGGTTCACCTGACGTTTGCGAAGCTTGCTTATTTGGACGTGCCGTTTCAGAAGTCGTTGATGCGGCGGCTTTAGGCTCGTCACTACTATCACTCGTGCCACTACCAACGATGATAATAAAGTCTTGACCATTGGCGACCATGTCACCCGCTTGTACCAAGATTTTTTCAATCTTACCATCTTCTGGTGCTGGCACTTCGACCGAGGCTTTATCAGACTCAATTAGTAATATTGACTGATCAGCGGTAACCGTATCGCCCACACTAACCATAATTTCAGCTACTTGTGCTTCATCAACGCCTAAGTCTGGTAATTGATAGGTAGACGCCGATCCTGACGCTGTAGCTGCAGGCTTGTCATTACTTTCAGACTCACTTGATTCTTCAGCAGTAGGCTTAGCTTCTGGCTCTTTACTACCTTCATCGCTATCTTTACTTGCCTCACTGTCTTTATTTGAGTCAGATTTGTCTTGGCTGTTATTATCTGTTGCGTCTGCCGCATCACTTTCAAGCTCGATAAGTACCATACCTTCGCTAACTTGATCACCAACAGCAACACTAACCTTAATCACTTTACCAGCAGCAGAGCTCGGTACTTCTACCGAGGCCTTGTCTGATTCTAATAAAACGATATTATCGTCTTTTTCGATGATGTCGCCAACCTGTACCATAATTTCACTGACTTCGGCACTATCGACACCCAAATCGGGGGCTTTAATTTCCATCCTTTCTCTCCTTGTCTATAGGTATTATTCTTTGACGTCACCATCATTGAGTAAATTGGCATCGGCTTGATCTTCAGCACGGCCTTCATTACTGATTTCGTCATCGTCTTCACCGACAAACTCAGGTACAGGTTTCGGGTGGACATTATCAGATGCTGGAGCTGGTGCATCTGGGAAATGATCATAATAAGGCTGTTGCTGCCATGCTGGCGGCTGATCTACTTCAATACCAAAGCTTGAAATAGCATCTTTTACCAAACGCATCTCAACTTCGCCCTCATCTGCCAAGCATTTGAGTGTAGCTACTACAATATGGGCTGCATCAACGTGGAAGAAACTACGTAGTTGCTCACGCGTGTCTGAACGTCCAAAGCCATCTGTACCAAGCGTGGTGTAAGGACGGTTATCTGGTAACCATGCACGGATTTGCTCTGAATAATTACGCATATAATCAGTTGCAGCGACTACGATACCTTCGTGCGGCGCAAGCTGCTCTGTTACCCATGAGACTTTTTCTTCTTCCATAGGATGCAAACGGTTGTAATCATCACAAGCCATACCATCACGAGTCAACTCATTAAAGCTGGTCACGCTCCATACGTTAGATGTGATATTAAACTCATCTTTTAGTATTTTTGATGCTTTTTGGACTTCACGCAAGATCACACCAGAACCTAACAGCTGAACTTGAGTTGAACCATTGTCTTCAAGCAAGTACATACCACGTTTAATACCTTCCTCACTTCCTTCAGGCATCGCAGGTTGCTCATAGTTCTCATTCATTAAGGTCAAGTAGTAGTAAACACGCTCACCTTCGCCATACATTCGGCGCAGACCATCATGCATCACTACTGCCAGCTCATAACCAAAGCAAGGATCATAAGTCACGCAATTAGGTACCACATTAAATAGTAACTGCGAATGGCCATCTTGATGCTGCAAACCTTCACCGTTTAAGGTAGTACGACCAGCAGTTGCACCCAATAAGAAGCCTTGAGCCTGACAATCGCCTGCCGCCCAAGCCAAATCACCAATGCGTTGGAAACCAAACATTGAGTAGTAAATATACATCGGAATCATCGGCAGCGCATTGACAGAATAACTGGTTGCCAAAGCAATCCATGCACTCATCGCACCCGCTTCATTGATACCTTCTTCTAACATATGACCATCGATGGCTTCTTTATAGCCCATCAAGGCTTCACTATCTTCTGGCGTGTACTTTTGTCCAACGGCAGAATAAATACCCAATTGACGGAACATACCTTCTAAACCAAAGGTACGCGCTTCATCAGGTACAATTGGCACTACACGGTCTTGAATGTCTTTATTCTTTAACATTGCTGATAATAGACGTACAAATACCATGGTAGTCGATTGCTCTTTACCTTTACTGCCTTGTAGCACACGATCAAAAATCGATAACTCAGGAATATTAAGCGGGATATGACCACTACGGCGATTTGGCAAATGACCACCCAACGCTTCACGGCGACCTTTGAGATACTTCATCTCCGCTGAACCTTCTTCAGGGCGATAAAATGGCAGGGTCTCTAGTTGCTCATCGGTAAATGGCAAATCAAAACGATCACGGAAATACACCAACGCTTCTTGATCAAGCTTCTTAACTTGATGTGATTTATTGACCGCTTGGGTGGTGGATAAACCATAACCTTTAACTGTCTTAACCAATACAACGGTTGGCTGACCTTTGGTTTTCATGGCCTCACTAAATGCAGCATACACTTTCATAGGATCGTGACCACCACGGTTCAAACGTGAGAGATCCTCATCCGTTAATTCATCTGCCATTTCTTTTAATTCAGGATATTTATTAAAGAAATGTTCGCGAGTGAAGTCAGGCGTTCGGGCTTCATAAAGCTGATATTCGCCATCGACTGCTTCTTCCATACGATGTTTCAGCACACCAGTATCATCATTAGCAAGTAGACTATCCCAATTACCACCCCAGATAACCTTAATCACTCGCCAGCCAGCACCGCGGAATACAGACTCTAGCTCTTGGATGATTTTGCCGTTACCACGTACCGGACCATCAAGACGCTGTAAGTTACAGTTGACGACCCAAATCAGATTATCAAGCTTTTCACGGCCAGCAAGTGAGATGGCACCCAAGCTTTCTGGCTCATCGGTTTCACCATCGCCTAAGAATGCCCAAATCTTACGGCCTTCTTTTTCAAGCAATTTACGGTTTTCCATATAGCGATGCACATGCGCATGATAAATTGACATGATCGGACCCAGACCCATCGAGACGGTTGGGAACTGCCAGTAGTCCGGCATCAAATATGGATGTGGATAGCTAGATAGACCTTTGCCACCTACTTCGCGGCGAAAGTTATCAAGTTGCTCTTCAGTCAGACGACCTTCTAAATAAGAGCGGGCATAAATACCAGGTGCTGAGTGACCTTGATAGTAAATCATATCACCACCGAAGTGGTCACTAGCAGCGCGGAAGAAATGGTTAAAACCAGTCTCATAAAGCGTCGCACTAGACGCAAATGAGGCCAAGTGACCACCCAAATCGTCATCGTTTTTATTAGCGCGCATTACCATTGCCAAGGCATTGTAACGAATCAAGGCGCGAATCTTACGCTCAATACTTAAATCGCCGGGATACATTGGCTCGTCTTCAACCGCAATGGTGTTGATATAAGCAGTATCAAGGCGATTAAATGGTAGGCCTTCTTGTACGCCCATGTTATACAGCGCTTTTAACAAAAATTGGGCACGGTCTTTATCAGCGTGCTTGATGACGGACTCAAACGCATCCAACCATTCTTGCGTTTCGGTGCTATCAGCATCCTTATAATAATTCATCTTTGTTTGTCCTTTTATATCAGTCATTCCCACCTTATGGTAGGGGGTTATTAAATAATATGTGATGAGAGATGGGTTACTTTACGACGTCCTTGCTGCGCTCAAGCACTCCATTGTCCTATGCAAGTATATGAAAAATTTTTTTTGTAATTGAACAAACAATAAGCACAAATACAATATCAATCATATATTTACTTTGATTGTTAAAATCAGTTGTCAACCATACTCAAAATGTCTATAGGTATGATCATAAAATAATTATAGGCATCCATTATAAGCGCTTATTACTTAAATGTTTATGGCTGTAGAGAAATGACAACATAACAAGTATTTTGTAAATAAATAGCGATTAGTTTTTTTTAAAATGTTAGCAAAATATACGTTTCGTTCTTTGTATCTATATCTTAATGATACTTAGACATCCACTGTATTTATTCTATAGTTGACGGAATTTTCATCGTGTCAAGTCAACCAGCAATAATTTGGTGGGGTTATAGCCAACAATGCTGCCTTAGTATCGAACAAAGAGCAAGCGGCAAACGGTTGTAGCATTATTCAAAAAAGAAAATTGTAGTAGCTATATTTGATCTAACTAAATTTTTACTTTTTATCATTTTAATTAAAGAACTATGAACCCAATATTGATAATAAAAACTTAAATAAGGTTGATTTTTAACCGCTACCGCTTAACAAGTCCAAAACTCCATCCATCTGATTTCGGGCGCAATAGCAGTAATTTGCGTTTATATTCTTTATTAACTATATAAAGACACTTAACGAGTCTTATTAATATAAATATACATTTTACAACATGAAATGTACGTATACCTTTTGTCTGTAGAAAGGCAATAAAGTTATTCGTATTTTCAGAAAAGCTAGATTTACACCATATCAAGGCTTTTGTAATGCCGGTATCAACAAGTCGAGAAAGGAGTTAATTATGATTATAGCTGCCAAACGTTATCTAAGAATACTAATGACAACCACGATAGTATCTACAGCGTTCTTTCATACCGCTCAAGCAGCTGATGCATTAAAGATGGAACTACAAGCTACTAAAATTATAAAAAATGCTGATGGCAAAGCTCGTTATGTCGTTGCATCAAACGCTCAAAAGGGTGAGACCGTACAATACCGTGCCACCTATACCAATACTATCAGTCAGCCAATTAGTAATGTCGCTGTAACCCTGCCTATTCCTGCCAATATGACCTTTACTGGTGAAGCACAACCAAAAAGTGCGCAAGCGACTATCGACGGTAAAAACTATGCAGATATACCACTTATACGCAAAGTAGATGGCAAAGCCGTCAGGGTACCATTGACCGAATATAAAGCATTACGCTGGAATATTAAATGGCTTCCTGCCAACAAACTGGCAGACGTATCTCTCAATACTATTATCAATTAATAATTTTAACCACTTTTTGCAATACTTTTAGGAGATTCTTTATATGAAAACCACTATGTTCAAACGTTCAGTATTAACAGCTGGTATTGTAGCCGCTATGAGTATGACTGCTGCAAACGCTGCTGATGTAGTATATGACGAAGAGAATGCTTTTTCTGTGACGAACAAGGCAACGGCTACTTATACTGTCGCCAACAATACGACTGAGCAGAAAGCCGAGTCAAATGAAGTCGTCGTCAATGTGACTGAAACAGGCGCGTTTAGCTTAGTTGCCAAAAACGATGATGGCACCATTGGTGACAATATAAATGAAAATATTGAAGCGACCCCCAGCTCTGGCTCTTCTGTGGACTTTAGCCATACGCTCAGTAACGACGGTAATATCTCTGATACCTATACCATCTACCTATTTAAACCATCAGACAATTTGCCTGTTAGCGTTATCATTAAATACCAAATAAAAGAAGGTACCACCAATGTTGGTAACTCTGAGACCATTGCAATCGGTGGTAAGATAACGCTTAAACCAGGCCAAACTGCTGATATTACTATTACTGCCACATCAAATAGTGATCGGGTTATTGGTCATAATACCTCCTTTATGGTAATCGCGGCCAGTAAATATCTTACAGATAAAGGTCAGACGACAGCAGATAAAAGAGCGACCAATACCAATAACGCTATTACAATCACCCCTGTCTATGCCATTACTAAGTCTGCGACCACCAATCTTAACAATAAGATATTCGATACCAACAATGCCAACGCCTATGTTGACTATACGATTACTGTGAAAAACGAAGGTAATATCGATGGTACAGCAGTCAAAATTACTGACGCCTTACCTGCAGGTTTGGTGGCTATAAAGACTGGAGAAGACAACTATATAGCGCCTACCGTAGTCGCCTCTGGTACAAGTACAGCTAAAGATGCAAATATTTCAACCACTGGCAAAGAGATAACGGTTATTGGTCAAGATATCAAAATGAATGAGACCATTACCGTGACTTTCCGTGCAAAAAAAGATACGACTACGCCGGCTACTGGTACCAATATCACCAATTATGCACTCGTTGAAGATGATGTTGATGGCAATGGTTCTTTTGATCTTGTTGACAGCTCAGGTGATGATGCAGATACGTCAGTCTCTGAAAAAACCTACGAAGATACCACTGCTACTAATTACAAAGGTAAAGATAGCAACTCTAACGCTACTATTACTACCAGTAGCCAGACTCGTAATTTGACGGTTAAGAGCAATACTCTAGACAAAGAAGTTGCCCTCATCAGCCAAAACAATACTTATATCTATACCATCACTAATAAAGGGACAGATATCACCGAAGCTGCTAGTCCTGATAAAGTTTACTTTACAGTTGTCCCAACTGTTGATGATGCCAACATTACTATCAATGAAGCAGAAGTGTTTGTCGATGCCAATGATAATGGTAGCTATGATAGTGGCGAAACTGTTTTGACCAAAACGGATAAGGGATATGATCTTAATAAAGCAGCCAAGGCTGGCCTAGCGCCTGATGAGTTTGTAAAGATCGGTGTAACAGTAAATACAAATGGTTCAGGCAGTAACCTTGCAGGTGGCACAAATAATATCGATGACTCTGAAACCATGGCTATTACTGTATTGCCACAAGGCCCAGTTGCTGGCACCCCTGCCCCTGCTAACACCAGTGTGAGCTCGACTACTACTATGAAAGGCGTCAGTCTACTCAAGTATCAGGCAGTAGCCGCCTGTAAAGCAGATTTGACTACCCTTAGCTGGACAAGTGACCCTATCAGTGGTGGTGAAGCCAAGCCTGGCAACTGCGTTTATTATAAAATTACTGCAGAAAACACTTTTACCGATGCAACTAACGTGATTAGCGGTCTAATAGTAACAGACACGTTAGAGACACCTAAAATCGAGTATGAAAAAGACTTTAGTTCTGAGACATCAGGAAGTTCACTTGCAGCTACAGCAACTTATAGTAAGCCAAACTTAGTCGCTACATTCGATAACTTAGCTGCAAATGAAACAGGCACTATTTATTTCTCTGCCAAAATATCTCAGACAGGTACTAACCAACCTTAACTCAATTCTCATATATTGTATCTAAGACATATTATATTTAAGACTCAAAGCGCTACCTTAATCGCATATTAAGGTAGCGCCAACTTTAGTTTCCTGACTCCTATTTTTTAACGTCCGTTTTTCAACCACAATCTCCTACCTAGCTTTTATCGGTACTTATAACCTATCACTTTGTTATACATATACTCTTTTCAGAATATAAGCTCACATTTCAGGTTTGCGTAACCGATTTTGCGTAACGTGCCAATTTTCAGCAAACAAACTGCTGTAATTCTACTTAACTTTATATTTCTAAATTTAATTTAGCTTATTTAGTTAGGCTAACCGTCGTTAATGTCAACTTAAGTCAATATTTAGTTTATGGCATATATCTTGCACCTATATCTTGCATAAGTTATTTGAATTTGGCGACTTTTTTCCTTTAATAATTGCCAATCTACCGTCTACGACACAAACACTTTGATCATTCAGTATTACGATGTTTAAAGTGAATTTAGCCTCGAGAGAATAAGATGCAAGAAAGCAGCCATACTATTTATAGAACATACATCAGTGCTCGAATAGCGCTTGGTTTAACGACATCTACCATGCTGTTCATAGGGCTAAGCGCACACAGTCAGAACGTACAGGCCAATCCCTTTTTGCCGACAACGACTCCAAACTCCGCAGTAGGTAGCTGTCCTTCGAATCATAAGATGTATTACATTGGCGCAAACCCACCAGCGTATAGTCCGATTAATTCGCAAACCCTTAATTGGACGACGGGCAATCCTTCCAATACTTTTACCTTTGTAGAATCATCTGGTAATAAGACTTTTTTGATCAATTTTCCGCTGCTTTTAGATTTAAATAGTAACTATGGCGGCACGCCTCCGATTTATGGATCTCTTAACGGTGCTACCACCTCAGCAATTAATTTGATTCACAACTCCCCTGCTACCAGAATTAATCATACTTTAGATATTAGCGTTAATCGGTCAGTGAGTAAAATCGGTTATAAAATACAAGATTTGGATTCAACTGGCAGCTCTGGTCAAGTGCCCTATATCGAACAAGTCGATGTCTCTGCTAATAAAGGACAACTGACTGCTAATGCCAATTATCACACTATTAATACTGCCAATAATATCGTAAGAGCGCGTGAAGGACTGAACTGTGGTAGTGGAGAATGTACTATTGACGCTGCTTGGAATTATAACATTGCTGATGCTCTTCTCAATTTAAAGCATAGCAATACGTTCACGCAAAGAAATAGCCCTCATGCTATTGGCTATTCAGACTTCTACTTCTGCCTAGCGCCTCCCAAACTTATTGTCAAAAAACAGCTTGATGGCAATCGCGTTAATGACACTAATATCAATCGCGATCAGTTTTCGATCAGTGTCAACAATAGTGCCACATCACTAAAAACGTTTGAAACGACTGGTTCAGGACAAGTCGTTACTAATGATAATAGTGGCGTCGTAGATCTGGCAACCAATACTACTTATACCATTACTGAGCGGGTCACAAACAATCTAAATAACGGCGATATCGTCACTTATAACGCAGCTTATACATGTAGTAATGCAATGACTGGCAGCACAACTATCATGCCCACGACCGCGATGAACTACAACGCAGCGGCAAAAACGCGTTCATTTACCCTTGCTAATGCCGCTTATGGCGACGAGATTACTTGTACTATCACCAATAGTCCATCTGTTCCGTTGAGTTATACATTTGCAGGTATCGTTTTTAATGACAATGGTGGCATCATCGCTAACGCCAATACCAAGCAAGACATTTCGACTACTTTTACGAGTAATAGCAATTACTACAATGGTGTCTTTGACAACAATGAATCAGGTATTTTTGACAGTGGTTTACGAATCAGGCTGACTGACTGCAATGGCAACAATATCGTATCTACCTCACCAAATCCACAAACGGTTTCAAGTGCAGCAGCCAATACTGGTAGGTATAGTTTCAGTGTTAGTCCAAATGCGCTAGTGGGTAGATCAAAAGTGTGCTTAATCGAAACTGAGCCAAGCTCTTGGGAATATAGTGAAGATACGACTGTGAATACTAAAGAAGTTGCACTAGTCACCAATGTTTATAATTACAAAACCGAAAAGGACAGCTCAGGCAATATCACACGCAATCTTGATTTTGGTGAAGTAAAAGCAGACAACACCGCACTGGTACTTAAAAAATCACAATATGTGCACACTTGTGACAGCGCGCTCAGCTATCCCAATGTTGCCACTACCAATCAACCAACGACAGGATTTAGTACCAATTCTGCCAATGATGTCGAGCCAGGTAACTGTATCGCTTATAAATTGGAAGCGTATAACCGTGGTCACGTTGACTTAAATGAGGTTAGTATCAACGACTCTTTACAGCGCACTCCTGTTGAGTCAATCTTTAATCTACCCAAACCGCTAGGGAACCCTTCATCAGTATTTAAAAGTACCAATACGTCAGCGCCTATGGGCCAAAACGGCACCATCATATCTGATAGTTTTAATTTATTAAAAACGTCTGCATCCTCGACAGAGCCGACCAAAGCTACTTTATATTTCAACACCAAATATGGCGCCAAAAATACAACCCCATAAATAAGCTTTTATCGATTACTACTTTGGAAAACTAAAGCTATAGCTTGTTAAATATTCTCTTATATCCATTAAAGAACCGATAAACGTCGTTTATCGGTTCTTTAGTGTTTACTTATAAATTTTTTGTAAGAATAAAAATGTAGAAAAAGCCGCTAGCACTTATAGTAAACAATTGTTTTTACTTATATTTTTATAAGTTGGCAAGAATATTGCATGTAGATATTATCCAAACGAGGAACATGATATGAAATCATTTCAATTTTTACGCCATGCTCTTGTTGCCACTACGGTGTCTGCATGTCTAATCAATATATCTTATGCAGCGGATGCACTAAAGATGGAGTTACAGGCTAATAAAGTTGTCAAAACCGCTGATGGTAAGTTCAACTATATCGCAGCGTCAAATGCTCAGAAAGGTGAAACCGTTCAATACCGCGCCACTTATACCAATATCATCGATCAGCCTATTAGTGATGTCGCTGTAACCCTGCCTATCCCTGCCAGCATGACATTCACTGGTGATGCAAAACCAAACAGTGCACAAGCGACTATCGATGGCAAAAATTATGCTGATATGCCGCTTATGCGTAAAGTAGATGGCAAAGTCGTCAAGGTTCCATTATCTGAATACAAAGCCCTGCGCTGGAATATCAAATTACTTCCTGCAAATAAGTCAGCTGACGTATCACTTAATACCTCCGTTAAATAAACCCTTTGACCTTAGCTTTTCATTTTTTTACTCAGGAGAATCTCTGGATGGAATCCAGTATCTTTAAATACTCAGTATTAACAGTCGGTATTGCAGCAGCTTTTGGCATAACTAATGTCGCTAATGCCGCTGAATCCACAGCTGCATCGACCCCTACTATTAAAAACGTAGCAAGTGCAACGTATAAGATAGGCACTGTCGCGCAAACGGCCGTTCAGTCCAATCCAGTAACTGTCAACATCACACAAAGTGCAGCTTTTAGTTTAACGGCTAAAAACGATGATGGTAATAGCGCCGATGACTATAACCGTGACTTGCCCGTAACGCCTAAAGGTCGAGTGACTTTTAGCCATACGTTAACCAACACAGGTAACGTAGAGGACACTTTTAAGCTTAACTTGGCTCAAGGCGGTACTATTCCAGGTAGCCCGCAAGATGCCAGCTCATACGATTTGGACACGACTAATGTTACCTACACTATCTATAATGCAGATGACTCTTTAAAGAGCACAACCACTGTTACTGGCACTGTGTTTCAAGACACCAATATTACTCTTAAACCTAATGAACATGCTGACATTTCAATCGCAGCAAAAACAGCTGGAAACGTCGGTGGTGACTCACAGAATCTAACATTATCAGCAACCAGTGAATTCTTTACAGGTGCTGATACTACCAAAGCGACACTGACGAACATTGACAACAGTATTACTAAAGTAGCTGTGTTCAAAATCACCAGTAAGGTAAACAGTACCCTAAACTTGAATGATCCAAGCTCTAAGGTTACTTATACCGTAACGGTTCGTAATGACGATACTGCTCCTTACGCTGCCGCTGCCAACAACATTGTTGTCTTTGATGGCTTACCAGAAGGCTTACGTTTAGCAGATCAGCCAAATCTAAGTGTGAGTAATAATGCGACTATCGTACCGGGTAATGAAGGTAAAGGTACTAGTGATTCAAACGATAGTATCAGAGTTACTCTCCTGAATTTAGCGCCAGGTGAAACAGCCACTATCACGTTCGATGTGCAAAAAGATCAAGCCGAACCACTTGCTGACCCAAAAAACATCATTAATCATGCTTCTGTCACCCTCAATCTTGGTGAAAACCAGACCATCTACGACACGACAGATAGCACTGACACCAAGCAAAACACTGCCAACTTCTATCCAGCTGCTGATGATAGCGAAGTCACGAACGGTACTGTTAGCACAACTACTGGTAGTGACTCAGCGGCCCCCTTAGTCGCAAACCAGCGTGCTGTTAGCATAACAGCACCTACTACCAGAGGTATTCCAACTACTACTGACGACACCACACAAGTCACACATTCAGCTGTCATCAGAAATACAGGTAGAGAGACCGAAGGCGATCAACTCGGTGAGATTAAGTTTACCATCACTGAAGGTGCCAATGACCAAATCACTCAAATACCGAACACGGTAGAAGTGGTATACGACGCTGACGATAACCCAGCCACTGCTAATGTTACCTACACTGTCACAAAAGACGGTAACGGTGATTATGATCTCAGTACGGCCGTCCCTAAAAATGGCGGAGCAGCATGGACTGGTATGGCTCCGAACTCAAGTGTCACCATCAACTATAAAGTAGAGTCTACACAAGCCGTTATTGACTCAACCGAAAAAACCACAGTTACGTTAGTCGTTGGCGGGCAAGACGCTCCTTCTACAGGTGCGCGCTCTGTTGAAAACACGACTGTAGTCAAAGGTCTCAAACTGGTGAAACAACAAGCATTAAATGAGACTTGCGATGCTAATGCGTCGCTAGTCTTTACGCAGGCTGATGTCGGTGCTAAGCCTGGCGACTGTATCGTTTATAAGATCACAGCGTTTAATAACTTTGCAGCGTCGGATGCACGATTTAACTTCACCGATCTGATCATAACGGATACTACTGCTCGCTTTAATAACAAGGCTCAAGTACTGACCTCTAGCACTACTCCTGCTTTTGCAGTCAAACTTGCTGAAGTAGACGATGCAAATGACTCACCTGCAAACAACACTTATGGTGCAGCGGCAGGCTCTACTGCTATTAGCGGTACGGTACCAAGCTTAGACCCACAGAAGTATGCAGCACTTATATTTTCAGTAAAAATTAATCCTGACGGCGCTGCTCCTGGCTCAATTTAACATTGTGTAAATTATTTATTTTTATATACCGTTATCTGTAATTAGATTATAGATAACGCAAAAATTGTCTTTGCTTAGATTACTCTACAAGTAAGCAAAGACAATCCCTATGTTTTTGGATTTGATTGGATAATCACGTAATATGACACTTCACTGTATCACTCAGTCTACTCGTCTATCGGCTAAAGCAGCCAAATTATCTGCATTAACTGCGGCTATACTGATTATGCAATCAAATTCCGCTATGGCAGCTACGTCTGATGTACTTAGCATCATTGATAATATTGCCAATGCTCAATATTATGTCAATAACGATAAAGACGTATTACTGACCAGCACCTCAAACCAAGTAAAAGTCCAAGCATCAGCGTTAGAGAAGTATGACCTTCGCCTAAGCCAATCACCATTACAGACTGTAGCGTCTGGTAGTGAAGTGATATGGAAAAACGTGCTGACTAATAACAGTTATAGTGATGAAACTATCGCGCTAAGCTATGATATCCCAAGCAGTCTATCCAACTTTAAAGTCTATCAAGATATCAATAAAGACGGTCTGATTGATTCAGATGATTTATTAATTACTAATGTTAATTCAATCAAAATCGGACAAGGTGAGAGTATCCAGCTCATCGTACAAGCCCTTACTGACAGAAACGCGCAAGATGGCGATACTGCTGACATTAAGATCGGCGCAGTCGTCGTTGAAGATGAGTCAGTAAAGGCAGCAGTGTCCGACAGCCTCGTCATTGTCGAGCCTAGTATTAACTTTATGTCTTGGAACTTTACTGGTGGTAAAAGAAACTCGCAAATTGGTAGCGATATTTATGTTGAGGCCGGTTACGCACAGTGTAATGTACAGCCTGATAAGCCAGATCAAACCTGGGTGACTATTACTTCACCGAAAACGGGAGACACCTACTCTCTTAAAGCTGTCGAAACGGGTGACAATACGGGTAAGTACCGTTTGTCAGCACCAACACAAAATAATGCCAATGCACTCAATGACAATATCATCCAAACATTAAAGGGCGATACGCTACAAGCCAAATTGGTTGCTTGTATTGACAAAAAAGTTGGGTTAGATGAGCAACCTAATGCGTCTCATTTTAGCTATATTGATGAGCAAATCAGCAGTGATATCGCCATCATCAATGAGTCTCCTAACTTACAGGTGACTAAAGAAGGTGATGTCAAATCTGCCGAGCTTGGTGATTATGTTAACTATAGTATTACCGTAAAAAACGATGGTGCAGCGACTGCTTATGACGTCCAATTAAAAGATGCGCTACCACGTGGTTTCGATTATGTGACCGGCAGTCTACGCGTTGATAACAGCCAAATCACTGAGTTTAAAACTGAGGGAAAATATCAAGTTTTAGGTTTGGGCGATATGGCCATTGGTGAGAGCAGAAGCATCAACTATCGCGTGTTGATTGGCTCATCGGCATTAGGTGGTGACGGTATTAATAGAGCTATCGCTCAAGGTCGTAATGAAAACGACCAAGTATTAGTCTCTAGAGAAGCACAATGGAAAATTGATGTAAGCCGCGGCGTCATGAATACCGATGGTATTATCGTTGGTAAAATTTATCATGACATCAACCGCGACGGTATCCAGCAAAAAGACAATGGTGAGCTTGGTGTCGCTGGTGTCCGCATCTATATGGAAGACGGCAACTATATCGTTACAGATCCTGAAGGTAAATATAACTTCTACGGTATCAGCGCCAAGACCCACGTACTAAAAGTCGATCGCACGACTCTACCGGTGGGTACCGAGCTCATTACTCAAAGCAACCGTAACGCAGGCGATGCGGGCAGCCGTTTTGTCGACCTAAAATATGGCGAGATGCATCGTGCGGATTTTGCGCTAGTGGGCGGCATGGGCGATAGTACTGAGCGCCTAAACCAAGAGCTTATGACGCGTAGTAAAAGCATTAGTGCCAAAAATGACGCTCTTGAGCAAGCCGTCAAGAGCGAGTTAGCTTTGGAGCCTGATTACGACCTTAATAATGACGACAATGTCGATGCCAGTGGCTGTAAGTCTAATGATGAATTAGATCGTGGTATTCAGTGTGATTCAGCGATCGTTGCCGATATGGCTAACCCTACTGACGAACGTATTAACCTAACAGTCAATACTGTCGTACCGCCCAAACAAACAGAGCTTGAAAAATATCTTAAAAAAGTAGCCAACAACGATGTAGCATTTATTAACTTAAGTGCAGGTCAACAGATAAACTCGTACAAGCAATTGGTTCAAGTTCAAGCGCCACTAGGCTCAAACTTTACTCTATATGCGAATGGTAAAGCGGTACCAGAAGAGAAAATCGGAAAGACAGCCGAACAAGCAAACCAAAATGTCACAGCTTTTGATTATTATGCCGTTGATTTTAAGCGTGGTAGCAATACTCTACGCGGCGTCGCAACTGACGTCACAGGTAAGGTTATCTCAGAGCAAACTATCGAAGTCATCGCGCCCGATAGCTTGCAGGCGATTAATTATCGTACTCAAGAGCGTTTGATCGAAGCTGATGGTGTGAGCGAATACCAAGTCGTCATTAGCCTAAAAGATCGTAACAATCTTCCTTATATCTCATCGACACCTATTACTATTGATACCAATATTGGCCGTATCAATCTAAAAGACAACAACAAAGATCAAGCTGGCACCCAGTTTAGCGTAGACGGTGGCGAGCTACTGATTCCAGTAATTGCGCCAAATGCTCCTGGTAAAGGTGAGCTAATTATTGATACTGGTAGCAGCAAGCAAGTGATTCCGCTGCAGTTTACCGCAAAACTACGTCCGCTTATCGCGGTAGGTATTGTAGAAGGCGCTATATCACTAAAAGACTTTGATAGCGGCAGTATCACTGATGCTCAAGGCGCATTTGAACAAGAGCTGCATGAATTTGCAGGCAGTGACGACTATGCAGCATCTGTTCGCGCGGCAATGTTTTTAAAAGGGAAAGTACGTGGTGATTATCTGTTGACCCTAGCTTATGACAGCGACAAAAAAGGTGAGCGTCTATTTCGTGATATCGATCCAGGTGAATACTACCCAGTATATGGCGATTCATCCGCCAAAGGTTTCGACGCTCAATCTACGAGCAAGCTATATATCCGCTTAGATAAAGGCCGCTCATTTGCTATGTACGGCGACCTAAAAACTCAGATCGACAATGACGAAGGTATCAAGCTTGGTCAATACAACCGTACCTTAACGGGTGTTAAAGCCCAATATGAGGATGCAGATACTCGTGTTACGACTTTCATTGCTGAAACCAGCTCATCACAACGTGTAAATGAAACTCGTGGTCTCGGTATTTCAGGCCCCTATCTACTCGCTGGCGACTTTGACGCGGTACTCGAAAATTCTGAAACCATCGAAGTCATCACCCGCGATGCAAACAATCCTGGCTTGATCGTGCGCCGTGAGACATTAACGCGCTTTGCTGACTATGAGATCGATCCTATTAGTCGCAGCCTATATCTCAAAGCTCCTATTGCTAGCCAAGATATTGATGGCAATCCTATCTACCTGCGCGTCACTGTTGAAGTAGACGAAGGCGGCGAAAACTACTGGGTCGGCGGCGTAGCAGCCAAACAGCAGCTAACTGGCAAAATCTCTGTCGGTGGTAGCTATATCAATAGTGATGATCCACTAAACAAAGAAGAGCTTGCCAGCATTAACAGTGTCATCAAATTTAACAACAATTTGAATCTGGTCGCAGAGTATGCCAAGAACAAAGCTGAAAATCCTAATTATGAACCTAGCAATCAGATCAATGCAGAGTTATTAGAAGGCGACAATACTGATGGCGATGCCCTACGTATCGAGCTAAATTACGACGACAAAAACCGCACGCGCGCTAAAGCTTATTATAATAAAGCTGATGAAGGCTTCGTTACAGGTGCCTCTCCTCTAACCGCTGGACGTACTGAATCTGGGATAGAAGCCAATCATAAATTTAAAAACAAAACAACTGTACTAACGTTTGAAGGTATACGTACCGAAGACCATACTACCAATGCCAGTCGCGAAGGCGTACAGGCGAGTATTGAGCAGCGCTTAAGCCAAAACATCGTTGGTGAAATTGGACTACGTTATTATAAACAAGAAGCGACTGCTGCCTCACGTAATACGCAAGCAGCGACCGACGTCGTAGACACTGATATCGTCGATCAAAATGAGAATCCAATATTTAATGACAGTTTGATTAACCAGTCAGCACTCAACGGCGTGAATACTTTAGAAAAAGATATAGAAGGCATGACAGCCCGCGCCCGTATCACTGCTCGCCTACCTAAGCTCAATAAAGCCTTGGTATTTGCTGAATATGAGCAAGATGTTGAGCACAGTGCACGTAACGCAACGTCTATCGGCGGTGAAACTCCACTAGGTAATCTAGGTCGTCTTTATGCGCGTCATGACCTAATCAATAGCTTATCAGGTAGCTACGGTCTTGATGATACCGATGAGCGTCAACGTACTGTTGTAGGTTTTGATGCGACCTATATGAAAGACGGTAAAGTCTATAGTGAATACCGTGCCCGCGATGCCATTAGCGCACGTGAAGCCGAAGCGGCTATTGGTTTGAAAAACAAATGGTATGTCCAAGAAGGTCTAACCCTAAATACTTTATTTGAGCGGGTTGAATCGCTTGAAGGCGAAGAGGACAGCACGGCAACCGCTGCTGGCTTTGGTGTTGAATACTTGGCTCAAGAAAACTACAAAGCATCAGGTCGCTTAGAGAAACGTTGGGGCAATTCTAGTGATACATTATTAGGTAGTGCCGGTATCGCCTATCGCTATACTGATGACATTACCCTACTGGCAAAAGACATCTACTCACGAGTAGACTATGATGATGGTCATCGTACTATCAACCGCTTCCAGCTGGGTGCAGCGTATCGTGATTATGATAGCAACCAGTTAGATATGCTCGCAAAGCTTGAGTATCGCTTAGACGATAACAGTACTGGAACAGATCCATATCAAAAAGACTCACTGATATGGTCATGGAGTGGCAACTACCATCCAACCCGTCCATTAACATTATCTGGACATTATGCGGGTAAATATAACCAATACGAAGCTGATAATTTAGAAAGCGAAAACACAGCTCATGCTGCTTATGTACGTGGTCTATACGATATTAGTGAGCGTTGGGATATTGGCTTACAAGCAGGCACCTACTGGAACAATCAAGCCAATGATTTAGCTTATATGCTTGGTGCGGAGGTTGGTTATAGTCCAATGACCAACTTATGGTTATCACTTGGTTATAACTTTATGGGCTTTGAAGACGAAGATATCGCCTATGATGACAGCACCCAAGAAGGCGCTTACTTTAGGCTACGCTTTAAGTTTGATGAAGACTTATTTGAACGTACCGACCCACGTAAAAACAAACATATAAGCGCTAAGCCTAAGACCTAAAAAAACCTATTGTTGAGAGCATGTTTGTTGATAAAATAGCTTCATATATAACGATATTTTGTAAAAATTATAAGTTGGCTCATGCATGAGTCGACATACAACAAGGCTTGCACTATGTTAAATACTTCAAACTTGACGACGATAGTATCTGTCTACAAGCTTTGCAAACGTACTGCACTATCTGCAATGACGCTAATAGCATTTTTGCCTTTGGCAGAGGCTGCAGATAGTAATCGTCACAACAAGAGCCCAGCTAAAGACAACCCCAGTACAATTAACTATTGCTATGATAATGAAGTAAAACCAAATGCCCGCTTACAGTATCAGCTGTCTGAGCCGCAAACTATTGATTGTATGCTGACCGAGCTTGCTTCATACCAACAAAACCCTCTAACCGCACGCCAGCAATACTTTGCTTATAAAGCCCAAGCTTGGCTAAACTACGCTTCTTATGAGAACAGTATAAAAAGCCACTCATCTGCTGGCAGACAAGCATTAGAAGCTGCCGCTACTATTTTACAAAAGCTACAAAGTAATGCCGATGAGGAGCTACGTTTAACAACTGATATTCCATCGACATCTGCTTTGATGAGGCCTGATCTGTGGGCAATAATAAGTGCCTTGAAAGGTAGCGCTTCAACAAACAGTGATAACAAAATCATTGCTCCACGTGAGTTAGCATTTAGTGAAGTCGCTCTCATTTGGGCAGCAGCTGATCAATGTGCGCATGGTAGACGTGAGTCTGGTACGCATTTTCGGATGGCTGAGCGTTGGTTAGAGCAGGCACGTGAAGCCTACGTTAACGCTCATGATTCAAAGACCAACGTAGCACTTGAGAACTCAATCGTCGATTACTATAAGCAATACGTACCATTAGATCCGCAAGATGATATTTGTCGTGGTCAATCATTGTCTTTGACCTCCCATACATCAAACATTAATGACGTTAAAAACTCGTCTTTAACTCAGTCTATAACACTAAATATGACTATGCCAACTGCCAAATATAGTATTGGTCATAACACCATAAAACATCTCATCAACTAAGTTATGGCTCTATAGAGATCTGTAAAACAAAAAAAGCCGACATTATGTCGGCTTTTCAATATCAGTTGTTTCGTTATTTATTCATAGTAAACGGTATTATCTATGATGAAATAAAGCTTAAATGAGTACAACCGAGTCTTAACGGTTTTTACGAGGAAGCTTCTCTGGTAAATAGCAACGTAGATAAGCAATAGACGCTGTGGTAGCTTCTTGTAGATAGTTATCTGTGATTCGTTCATGACGACGATAAGACAAAGTAAATACACCATTGATAATACTGTAAGTTACTAATAGTATATCTTGTATGTCTTCAAACTTTGGCATCTCATAGCGTTCTGATAGACGCTTATACACTAGCTCAACAATTTGATGATCCATGTCTTCACCAAAACCATCACCTTCAAAATCTGGTGTATTGGTATCATAGATCAATTTGGCTTTGGTCTGGTCATCATGGAAGATACTTACGCAGCGCTGGATAAGAGCCGTTAGATAACCCTGCCATCTATCATAATCTACGGTCTCAACCGTGGTTAGTATTTCTAAAATCTCGATTGCATTCAAAAAGCGTAATGCTAAAAATATCGCTTCAATGTTTGGAAAAAAATGATAAGCAGAGGCTCGCGGAATACCCGCTTCTTCACACACATCAGCCAAGCTAATATCATTAATAGAGCGAGTCTCACTCAGTTTTTTTGCGCCCATCAGCAGTTTTTGACGGCGTACTCGACCTTGCTGGCTTGTAAACTTGAACTTGTTTGGTACCAACTTCTTAGCCAATTCTGAATCGACCAATATGTCTTCTATTTTGTCGTCTTTATGATCACTCATTATGAACCTCTTGTTATTACGCCCTATTATTTATAGATATGATCTTCATCGAATAACACTAACATTAAACCAGCATACTAATGTCAATTTAATAGTAAGTATTGTTGCTACTAAATTCGATGAGGGAGCATCATAAACACTTGCACATTATCAAACAAGGGGCGTGAATAGATTAGATGATAATGTACCTATTGATAATTTGGCTCGTTATGTTGTACGGTTAATTGTGAAGTCTTATCTTTGCTCGAACAATACCATGGTCAGTGACTCTATCATCATAATCCCACTTTAAGTGATCATTAAAATAATCCACACGTTCTACATGGCCTAGCGAAAACTTACTGTCAGGCAAAAACTCTTCTGAAACAAATAATTGGTCGATAACTTCTGGCATGCCCTGATGAATATGTGTATATGCCACGTCTTTCATCCAACCATAACGAGCCTGAATACGCGCCGCATCGAACAAGGCTGTGTCACGCATACTTTTGTCATAGTTCACCTCTCCTGTCTCAGACATTAACTGCGTAGTCACACTACCAGTGACATCGTTCATATCACCTAACAATATCAACGGTTCACGGGTATGCTGTAATCGCTGAATGATAGACATACGTATCGATGCAGCTTCTGCCGCTCGCATACATAAACTGCGTAACTTAGCGCGCACACGAATATTAGGATCATCCATATCTTCTAACAAATCACCAGACTCATCTCTTAAAAAGTATGCACGTTTACTTTTAAGGTGGGCCGTGATGATTGTCATTGGCTGACCATGCACATCAACCCGTAATAACAGTGGTGGGCGATTAAATTGACGATAAGCTCCAACATCAGGAATATCAATGACAGCTTCGGACACTATATCTGTCAATAGTGTGCTCTCTAACTGAGCAAAACGGCTAATAAAACCAACAGCTGGCGTCTTTTGTGCGCCTTGACCGTAGGTATGTTTACTAGAGCTATCGTTACTAGCAAGTGGAATGATCGCATGTTCTGCTTTAAATCCCAGTGATACTGCCAACGCTTCCAACGCCTCACTGTCCCATACTTCTTGTACTGCGATAATATCTGCATGAGCCTTGGTGAGTAATTCAGTTATTCCTTGCAATTTATCTTGATAGGTCTTTTGATTGTAAGCTGGCGCATTCTCATAATAAATTCGATTTGGATTGGCAAAATTGAGTAAATTAGCAGTCGCTATATAAAATTGCCTTTGTTCATTTTTACCTGTATGACGATCCATAGATTACCTATTTTTATTTTTATATGGCTTTAAATGACTGTTTTAAATATTGTGTTTCGATCCATTATTGCTCAATATTCATTGATACTAAATAAAAGCAAACAAAAAAGCCTCCAAAGTTACCTTTGGAAGCTTCAACATAGCACAAATTACATTAGTTGGGTATATTCGTTATACTGCATATACATTTGTTCCCTTGTGACTCACAAACCAGCAATATTTTATACACAATAATTACCACCCTTTACTTTTAAGTAGTAATAATGTATACAACTTAAACTATTTGTAAACCTACGCTGTTAGACGACATGTAACTTACTAACAGTAATTACTAGCTAACACGGTTCCATGCATCACGTGATGCAAGGCGGGCATCATCCCATGCCAAACGTGAATCACCTTTCACCTCTTCCCAAGAACGTCTTAGGTCGTGCTCATGATCTTCAAAACGTGCATCAGCAGGATAACGTGCTCTGTTGGCATAACCTACTGCATAAGCTGGGTGTAAGTCACGCTCAAAATCATGGCCTTGCTGATAATAGCTAGTATTGGCATGTTCTGCACGCCAGTAAGCTTCTTCGCGAGTTGGATCTATCGCTTCTGCTGCTGCATGTCCTGCGCCGCCACCAACAACTGCACCGATAGCACCACCGATTAAGGTACCAAGTGGTCCTGCCATTGTACCAATTGCTGCTCCTGCAGCTGCGCCACCAACACCACCGACACCTGTACCTACCGGATGAGATCCTGGCTTGCCAGTAATAGGATCTGCATTAAGATCTTTCTTTGTCTCTTTAGACATATTTTTTACTTCAGTCCGATCAATGTTGTCTCGATCATTAGTAACTACTTTTCTGTCGACCACTTCAGGATCGGCCGTTCTACGGGCATTGTCAGCAATGATACGCTCTTTATCAGAGATTCCTAAATCATCATCAGTGACAATGTGCCCATCTGTACTAACTAACTGGTCACTAATATGAGTAGAGGGATGTGAGTTGGGATCTTCTATGATAGAACCATCGGTACTAACTAATGGGTCACCAGCAAAAGTTTTATTATTTTGATCGTCATTTATGTGTTCATCTTCTAAAATCACACGGTCGCTACGATTTATATTTTTATTACTCATAATTTTATCCTTAAATTGGTTATTATTTATAAATTTAGATTGATAAGCCAAACTTCTAATTGGCTACTATTCTTGGTTAACCACAATTAAAGTATAAAAATCATCAACACTTGTCGATAGAACGTTTATGTAAAATATGTCGATGTCATGATGACCTTAGGTTACAGGATGTATAGTTGTTAGTCAGCCATATAAACCTTATATTAAGAATGTTAAACAAAGGCATCTTATATTTGTATATCTCTCAAACTTCCATTAGCGCTTTAGCAATCACTTGTTGCCATTTATCAATGTGCTGCGCTCGTCTATCAGAAGGCATTTGAGGCTCAAAAATCTGGTCGACTTTCCACGACTCCTTAATTGTTTGATCGTCATATAAACCATTCTTTAGACCAGCCAATAATGCTGCTCCTTTAGCGGTAATTTCAGTGTCTTTAGGTCGTAAAACAGGGACATTGAGTAAATCTGCTTGAAACTGCATAAGTAAATCATTGTTTGCCGCACCACCATCGACTCTTAGCTCCGTTAATGAATGCGGACTGTCTTTTTGCATAGCAATCAGCACATCATAAGTTTGAAAGGCAATTGCTTCGAGTGCGGCACGAGCGATATGTGCTTTAGTAGTACCGCGGCTCATACCGCTAATGCTAGCATGTATATCCGAGCGCCAATAAGGGGTGCCAAGCCCAGTGAAGGCTGGAAGCAATACGACATCTTCGCTGCTGTCTACCTGCCGCGCTAAATCTTCAACATCGCAGCTTTGTTTGATCATGCCAAGATTATCACGTAGCCACTGGACGATAGCGCCTGCCATAAAGACGCTACCTTCTAGCGCGTAAGTAACTTCGCGACCAAAGAAAGAAGCGGGCGCTTGTATCATACGTTTACCAGACTGCACAATGTCACTGATAGATAGGTTATCTACACGATTAATAGGAGCTTTACGCTGCCAAGCTATCGTAGTCAGTAGTTGGTGCTCACTAAGTTTGGGTATCTGACCAATATTCATCAGCATAAAACACCCAGTACCGTAAGTATTTTTGGCCATGCCAGGCTTAAGACAACCTTGTCCGAATAACGCTGCTTGCTGATCTCCTAGCACGGCATGAATAGGAATTTGTTTGGCAAACAAGCCTTTTTTGGTCTTGCCAAACTCACCATCTGATGGCAGTACTTTCGGTAATATATTCATTGGAATATCAAAGCGCGCGCACAGATCTTCTGACCATGCCAGCTTATGAATATCATATAATAGTGTACGTGAAGCATTGGTGATATCGATAACATGCTCGCCACCAGTCAGCTGATAAATTAGCCAGCTGTCGATGGTACCTACCGCTAACTGACCGCTGGCAGCGCGCGCTTTAATCTTGGGATTATGTTCAAGCAGCCAAGCAATCTTACTGGCACTAAAGTAGGCATCTAAGCGCAGGCCTGTAATCTGTTGAATGTGCATCGCTACATCATCAACACTATCTCTGGCCAAGTTTTTACAGTAGCTTGTCGTACGCCTATCTTGCCAAATAATCGCTGGCGCTAGCGGTGTACCTGTTTGTTTGTCCCAAACGACAATAGATTCACGCTGGTTGGTAATAGCAATACTAGTGACATCAGTTGCCAGTAACCCCGCTTGATTAATGACATCGTGCGCACAGCTAATTTGAGTTTGCCAGATTTGCCGCGCATCTTGCTCTACATAGCCAGCTTTTGGCGTGTGTAACGTAGTGGGCTGCTGGGCAATCTCGATAGGACGCGCACGATCATCATACAAAATCGCGCGGCTCGATGTTGTTCCTTGATCCAATGCCACTATATATCCTGCCATTTTTTACTCCTCAACTTTATCAAGCAATATCTTTGGCTCTACTTACCCGATGTTTTTAAGACCAACCGTATTAAAGCCAGTTATATAGTTGTCTGTTTTTATGATAGTCCCTAAAATAAAGCATACACCATCATTCTACAAAATTTATAGCGGTATAGTATTATAATGCCCCTATCTCTTGATGCATATTATATAAAACCTCAACACTGAATGAACGATAAGTAAGTAATAAGCATTGACCTGTTACAGTTGTATCTCTACAGTATACGCCTTGCTACCTGTATTAAAGCTTCTACTATAGGTGACAGTGGGTTCAATTGTTTTTTACTTAAGTATTCTGTATCGCAATACCTTATTATACGACGACCATTTGCTTCTTGATTGACGGTTTATATTTCATGAAATCTGCCATCTTATCTCTGCCATGTACGATTGCAACTATTATGCTAGTAGGAGTATCAACTCACAGCACAGCGAACGACCATACTGTAAGTACAGATGATGGCCAAAAACTTGTTTCAATGAATAAAACTCATCCTAAACCAGTTCACTCGGTTTTACTGCAGCCATCAAGTAGCCCTACTTTAGACACTCTCATTGACCCTATTACTCATAAAGAAGTCGCTAACAGCTATCCATTAGATGTATCTAGCTTTTTAAGTCTTGAGCAAGCACAAGAAATCTTATTACAAGTTTCACCCAAACTTGCTGCCAATCAAGCTGCCATTGTAGCCAATGAATATCAAACCGATGCTCTTAAAACAATAGACAATCCTTTTGTATTCGCGCAGTTATCGGCCAATGCCTACAATGTACAAGAAGATATTGACTTATCAACGCTCAAAAACGGTGTAAATAATGCTGGTGCTAATACTGGTGACGTTATTCCTCCGATGCCACCTGTACCAGATTTGCCAAACTTTGGTGAGATGATTGGTGATCGTATCCCTGACTCCTACGACTTTAAGCGCTCAGGCTCTACAGCAGGGGCAGGTCTTGGTTTTGCTTGGCCTGTTTATACTGCTGGACGCACTTCAGCACTCACTGGTGCATCAGATGCGCGCACTCAAGAGGCAGTGGCAGACAGCGTACTTGATAAAAATGCGCTTTATAACACGTTGATTGAGCGTTACTTCAAGGCGCAACTGGCGATTATTGCCGCTTACTTGCGTGAAGACGCTTATGACACGCTGCAACAGACCGACTATATGGCGAAGCGACTTTATGAAGAGGGTTTTATCTCACGTGTTGATAGATTGGAGGCGCAATCAGCATTGGCAGATGCAAAAAGTGAATCAGTGAATGCCAATAATGACGCACGTCTGGCGATGATAGCCTTACAACGTCTGTTGCGAACAGACTACCGTATCAAACCAACCACCCCACTATTTGTATCCAGCCGCTCTTTACCAGATGTCAGTTACTTTCAGAACTTGGCACTAAATCATCATCCAGGTTTACAAAAAGTCGCTGCAAAGCGCATGCAAGCCGAGCAACTACGTAAGTTATCTGATACAGGTTATAAACCAACTGTGATGCTGTATGGCTATGGACAGGTTGAAAGAGATCCTAGCTGGATTGCAGGTGTGTCAGCCAGTTGGAAGCTGTGGGGCGGACTCGATAAAGCAGCGTCGCTAGCATCCAATGATGCTAAGATACGGCAAGCAAATTTGTCCGAAATTGAAGTCAGTGACAACCTATTGTTGTTAGTCGAAAAAAACTGGAACGATGTGAACAATGCTCAATCGCGCTACCAGGCTCTTCAAAGCAATGTCGACTTAGCCGCAGAGGTATTACGCTTGCGTCGCCTTGGTCTGCAAGAAGGTGTGAATACTACTATCGAAGTCGTACAAGCACAAACGCAAGCTCTTAAAGCCCGTACTGAACAAGCGCAGGCTGCAAACGACTATGTACAAGGGCTTGCAGCTCTCATGCAAAGCTGCGGTACACCGCTTGCCTTTAACGATTATCTGAAGGTGGCTGATATTCGATTGCCAACTTTATATACTAAACAGTGATTTATGACTAAAAGTAATAAGCTACGTCGATAGGCCTTTGTACTCATGACTGTAGATAATCTCATAACCATTCCATCACCAATCCTATTGTGAACCAATTTTTTATGAAAGAAATGACTTCTAAATCGACCAGTAGTTGGCTGCAGATTTTACTACAGACATGGCGTACCGCGAACAATTCTAATGTTTGGGCACATTGTGCAAACGTAGGATTTTTTGGTTTTTTATCGATTTTTCCAGTAATGGCTGTGTTTGTGCTAGTTTATGGACTCGCGTTTTCACCGACTGAGATTCAAGAGCAGATTTTAATTTTGCGTCCATTTATACCTGACACAGTATATGAAGTCCTCAACTCGCGTTTAAGCGAATTGGTCTCTAGCACCACATCTACATTAACTTTCAGTCTTATTGTATCGACTTTGCTCGCCCTCTATGCTGGCTCTAAAGGTATCAAGTCATTGATTATTCTTATCAATCTTGCCTTCCATATCACGCAAGAACGCAGCTTTATACAAGGTACGATTCGAGCCATCAGTTTGACCTTTGGAGCAGTGGTGATTTTAATTATAGCGATCTCTTCTATCGCTATAATTCCTTTAGGAGCGGCTTATTTTCCCTTCCCTCAAGTAGCCAAGACGATTGCGCTTTGGAGCAGATGGCCGATATTGGCAGGTATCATATTTTTAAGCTTTCTAAGTCTTTATCGTCTAGCGCCAAACCGTGATGCTGTAGCATTAAAGAAACTGGTACCAGGCGCAGTTCTTGCAACCGTTCTCTGGATTGTATTGTCTGTGCTGTTCTCGATTTATGTGCAAAACTTTAATAATTATAGTGCCGAGTTTGGAGCGTTGTCAGCAGCTGTGGTCATTATGCTGTGGCTTTATTATTCCGCATTTGTTGTCGCCTTTGGTGCTATTTTTAATTCTAAAGCCATAAGAAACGACAAACCTTGTACTATTCGAGTGTATTAGAGCACCCCTAGTAATAAACCCCTTTATCCTCAACTTAGTTGCTTTAGGAATATCACCATCATGACTAAACTTCCAAACGAATCAGACGACTCAAGCAAGCCAACTGATTCTGATGAGTCGGCGCTGGCTGCTGAGCCTATAGAGGATATGTCAGATGCAAAACAAGAACAGGCTACGCCCAATTATCATCACAATAAGCCTAAAGCAAATGACTCGGCCATGATAAAAAAAGTGCTGCTTGCTATGGTGTTGCTCATCATCATTGGCGTCATTGCTTATGGCTTGTACAAAAGTACTGGGCAGAGCAAGCCGCAAGTCATGACACTACAAGGACAAATGCAAATGCAGCAAACGTCCATCGCAGCGAAAGTACCAGGGCGTATTGCGCAGATTATGGTCACTGAGGGCGATAGAGTAACACTGGGTCAGCAGCTGATTGAGATGGACTCTCCCGAAATCAACGCAAAGATTGCTCAAGCTCGTGCCGGTAAAGATATGGCACAAAGCCAGTTAGACAAGGCAGAAAACGGCGCGCGCCCGCAAGAGATCGCGCAAGCAAAAGCCGCTTGGCAAGCCAATAAAGCCGCTTCTGATTTGGCACAGAATACCTACCAACGTGTCAATCGCCTTTATGAAGAAGGACTTATGGCAAGGCAGAAGCGCGATGAAGCCTATGCACAGTATCTGGCTACGCAAGACCAAACTGAAGCGGCGCGTTTGCAGTATGACTTGGCATTAGAAGGCGCGCGCAGCGAAGATAAGTCTGCTGCCACCGCACAAGTCGCGCAAGTCGACGCTCAGCTAGATGAAGCGCTGGTCGCAAAAGAAGAAGCCAACCTCAAAAGCCCGATTGCTGGTATTGTGGATGATGTCATCGTCAGCGCAGGTGAAGTCATTGGACAAGGTGTACCAATACTGACCTTAGTCAATACAGACGAGCAGTGGGTCGTGTTAAACGTTACCGAAAATTATTTAAACCAATTCGCCATTGGACAGCATTTTACGGGTACTATCCCAGCGCTATCGTCTACAGATAAGCCTTTTACTAAAGAGTTTACAGTTTATGCGACTTCAACACTGTCTGATTTCGCTACTTGGCGACCAACCAACAATAATGACGGCTTTGATGTACGCACTTTTGAAATCAAGGCAAGACCTTCAAACCCAGACAGCCGGATTCGCTCTGGTATGAGTGTTATTGTCCAGATTGATCCGGCCGCTGTTATTCAGGCTCAAGAGTAAAGCATGCGTCTGTTAAAAGCATTCATACGTAGTGCTGCGTACGAGCGGCGGTTTTTAGCCAAAAACCCATGGGATTTGGCAATGGTAGTCTGGATACCATTAGCGACGGTATTGCTGGTTTGGTGGATATTTTCGCAAACCCAAATCAAAGATTTGCCTATTGGTGTGGTTGATCAAGATAACGGCCCTATTGCCAATACGCTGGTGCGCTATTTAGAAGCCAGTCCTGAGCTAAGCATCTATCAACAGTACCACTCGCCAGCCGATGTCGAAGCGGCTATATTGCAACTGGATGTTTATGCGGTCGTCGTCATACCTGAGAACTTTTCACGCAATATCTCATCTAGTAAACCAGCACCAGTCATTCTGCAAGTGAATGCTCAGTATGGTACGCATTCAGGCATCATTCAGACCAGTGTACAAGCAGTCGTCGGTACTTTATCAGCAGGCGTTGAGATACAGCGTATGGTCAAGCAAGGGATGGCACCTTCGCAGGCAGCAATCAACTACTCTCCTATCGCCATTCAGCGTACCAGTCTATTTAATACCATCAATAATTATCAGCAGTTTTTGGCATCGACGGTGATTCCTGCACTATTACATATTTTAGTAATGGTGATTGGCGCAACGACAATTGGCCGCGAGCTGCGCGATAAGCAGCTTGGACATTGGTCTCGCTTTATTGATACAGGTACGCCTGATTTACCTTATTTAAAGTCAACCAGCGATAGCAACCAATATAACGAACACAGTAAATCTGTGACAGATACTCAACACGAGCTAAGTAGTGTACCAAATATTAAACCTACTAAACCTATAGCTGACGTCAGAAAATCAAGCTTAGCTGTATTATTTGCAGGATTATTAGGTAAGTATTTTTGGCCCATACTGGCCTATAGCATCTGGTCTGCATTGGCATTATGGCTTGCCACACCGCAACAAGGTGTAGCCATAGAGTCCTTGATAGTCACTTATATCAGTCTAGTATTACTAATGATGTTGTCATTTTGGCTTGGTGCCGTGTTTACGCTCGGCTCGTTTTCATTACGTATGGGATTATCTGCGACGGGATTCATCTCCGTACCTTCCTATGCGTTCGCAGGCGTGACCTATCCTTATATCGCCATTACCGACAGCGCCAAATATTGGGCGGATGCACTACCATTGACGCATTATCTACAGCTGCACATTGCGCAGCTACAAATGCAAGCTCCGGTTGCGGTATCACTGCCCATTGTCTACGGCCTACTTTTAGCAACCATCATTGCGCTGATATTGATGGTTTTTTTGACCAAACGTGCCTTGTCGCATCCTGAGCGCTGGGGAGCCCGCTAATGTCAAAGCCATCTAAAACCAATGCTATAAAAACACCAATCTCCTTAAAGAAACCATCAGTGCCACAGTCATTTTGGACAAACTTTACCCAAACGTTTAAAGACGTGTTTACCGATAAAGGCGTGCTCTTAATGTTGGTTATAGCGCCTATTATTTATGGTTTTTTTTATCCATGGCCCTATTCATCTGAGGTAGTCAATCATGTGCCGGTCGGTATTGTTGATTATGATAACAGCGACTTATCGCGTACCATTGTGCGTTATAGTAGTGCCAGTCCGCAACTAAACACCAAACGCTTCCTTAATGAGCAAGCAGCCAAAGAAGCCATTTGGACAGACCAGATTGCAGGCTACATGATTATCCCAAGCGGACTTGAGCAGCAAGTGTTATCAGGCAAAGCCGCCAGCGTCAGCGTACTCGGTAATGGTGGTTACTTTTTATTAAATAAAAACGTGCAGATGGGATTCTTACAGGCGGTCAGTACAGTATCTGCAGGTATAGAAGTCAAAAAAAACGTCGCTCAAGGGGCTTATGCGCCTACTGCTGCGCAAAACACTCAAGCCGTACCATTACAGATTATGCCTTTGTATAATCAAACTGAGGGTTATGGTGCTTATGTGGTACCAGCAGTGTCTATTATTATTTTACAACAGACTTTATTGATAGCCACGGCAATGCTGATTAGTACTTGGTACGAGCAGCGTCGTCATAGTACCAGTATTCGCGGCTGGCTCGGCCGGATTGCAGCCATGAGTATACTTAGCTTTACAGTTGGCTGCTTTTATTATGGCTGGACCTTTGAGCTGCATCATTATCCGCGCGGACAAAACATGCTTGGTAGTTTGCTATTTCTGATGATTTTTTGTCCGACAGTAGCGACGCTTGGTTGTGTGTTTGGCTTGTGGTTTCGCTTGCGTGAACGCAGTATGCAAATCTTGATTTTCAGCTCACTGCCGATGTTTTTTATGAGTGGTTATCCTTGGCCTGCTAACCAGTTGCCAGAAATACTACAAATTTTACGTTGGCTAATACCTACTACCCCTGCGATCAATACTTCAGTACAGCTAAATCAGATGGGCGCCAGTCTCTCGCAAGTCGCTATAGGGTTTTATGCCTTGTTTGGTTTATGGCTGTTTTACTTTATCTTGCTTCTATTTATGCGTAAGCGCACACAATCAAAACAATCTACTTTTAAATGCCCTTGACCCAAAAGTATTTAATGAAGCAATACTCATTTAGAAAAACAAAGTTAAAAACACTTTGCCAAAAAAAACACTTGTTACATCAATAACAAGCGCTTTTTTATGTCTTTTCTCAAAATCTAAAACACTCGGTTGAGTCCATTTAACGCCGCTACCCGATAAGCTTCTGCCATCGTTGGATAGTTAAACGTCGTATTGACGAAATACTCAAGGGTATTATTACACTTCATCACGGCCTGTCCGATATGGATGATCTCTGACGCATGATTGCCGTAACAATGGATACCCAAGATTTCAAGCGTTTCACGATGAAACAATATCTTTAATACACCAGAGCGCTCGCCGATAATCTGCGCACGCGCCAAATGTTTAAAAAACGCCTGGCCCACTTCATAAGGAACCTTTTCGTCTGTCAGCTCTTGCTCAGTTTTACCGATACTCGAGATTTCAGGAATGGTATAGATACCAGTCGGTACACTTGATACTGGTTCGGCATCTCTATCACCGACCATAAAGGCAGCAGCGCAGCGTCCTTGGTCATAAGCTGCAGAAGCAAGAGATGGCCAGCCTATAACGTCTCCAGCTGCATAAATGTTTTTAACCCCTGTACAGTAAGTATCATCTACTTTGAGCTGTCCACGGCTATTAGCCTCTAAACCTATGGCTTCTAAATTTAAGCCCTCAGTATTACCTGAGCGCCCATTTGACCATAAAATTGCATCAGACTTGATTTTTTTACCACTTTTGAGATGTAAAATCACACAATCGTCGTGAGTCTCAAGATGGTCGATCTCTTCATTACTACGAATAAGGACACCGAACTGTCTAAAGTCATGCGCGATGGCATCACTGATTTCACTATCAAGGTAGCTTAGTAGCTGATTTTGGTTATTGATTAAGTCAACTTTGTAGCCAAGACCGGTGAAGATGGAAGCATATTCACAGCCGATGACACCTGCACCATAAATGATGATTTTTTTGACCACATAATCCATTTGCAAAATTTTATCAGAATCAAAAACGCGCGGATGATCAAAATCTAAAATCTCAGGACGATAAGGTCTGCTGCCAACCGTGATAATCGCCTTATTAAAAGTAAAGGTTTCAAAGATATTTTCGTCAGTTTCAACACGCAAGGTATTGGCATCTACAAAACTTGCCCAGCCATGAATGACTTCAATACGGTTACGCTCATAAAAGCGTGTATGAGTACTCACTTGGCTACGTATCACGCGACGAGCATTGGCCAGCACCTTGTTTAGTGGCACTTGCTCATATTCAAGCGCTTTGGTAAACATAGGATCACGGCGAAAATTGATCAGATTAAATACGGATTGACGCAGCGCTTTACTAGGAATCGTACCGACGTGAGTAGAGTTACCACCAACCTGATCGCGTGGATCAATGACCGCTACCTTTTTACCAGACTTAGCCAGCTTCATCGCTGCAGCCTCACCAGCAGGACCTGCGCCTAGCACAACTGCATCGTATTCAAAATTATGCTGATCGCTTTTTATACGCTGCGAATCTTTAGTAAAGCCTGATTTGATATCGATACGCGTATCATCTAACGGATTGACCAAATCGGGATGATGCATAACATCTTCTGTGACTTGTTCGTGGGTTTGCTCGATTTGTTCTTGTTTATTTTTTTCTTTGGTCTGCTCAGGAGATGTAGCAGGTGCAGCGCCGCTGTCTTTGTTTGATACTTCAGTCTTTGTATCACGACCAGTATCGTTAGTTGCATCATCTTTGCGTTTGCTTCCCATGATAACCTCTTTAATTATTTATTTACTGACTTGTCTGTCAATCTACTCATACTGTTATGAAGCCATCTATACGTGAATCAATACATTCATGCGTTAATAGCCAGTATTATGGCGTGCCCACCATACGTTGTGACAAAATATTTTGCAATGTCCAATGCCCATTTAGGCTCTGACGCCCCTCATCAACCTGCGGACGCGCACTAATCACATACTCTGTACCAAGACTTGGCGTAAAGTCATCAATCCAATCATAGGGGATTTGAAATACCGAACCATCTTTATTGGACTTGGCTAGCAGACACTGCATCGGTAATGCTGAGGCACAGGCCACGCGGTTTGGCATAATGGTTAACGTTTGCGCGTCACCTAAGACGATAGTAGGTATATAGCGCGGCTCGGGTACAGGCTTGCGCGCAAAAGGTGACGTTTGACAAGCACTAAGTAACGTGACACTGCATAGCAGGCCTAACAAAAACAAGGGCGATGTTTTAGGTTGATGGGATAGACTCATAACACTCTCTATGTGGTGATAAATGTATAGCGATACTTATATAAAATGTAGTATATAGTGATAATAATGGTCGACTATAAACACATGTATCAGATTAACCAATGCGACGTTTTAGGCCCGTCATTTGCAAAATGCGAGTGGCAATCTCTTCAACAGACATCTCGGAGACATCAAGGCTTTGAATACCTTGTGAAGTGTAGATACCTTGTATAGCGCGCTGCTCTTGCTGACACTGCTGATAGCTAGAATAGCGACTACCTGCGCGGCGTTCTTGGCGGATTTTTACTAGACGATCCGTATCAATCAACAAACCAAACAGCTTGTCTTTATGCTCGCGCAATGCTTTTGGTAGCTGATTGTCGTATAGATCATCTTCAGTCAATGGGTAGTTAGCGGCGCGAATACCAAACTGTAAAGCCAAATACAGTGAGGTTGGCGTTTTACCTGAACGTGATACGCCAATTAATATGATATCTGCCATATTGTAATGACGCGTACGTGCTCCATCATCATTATCCAAAGCAAAATGTACCGCATCGATACGCTCTTTATAAGTCTCAGAGTCGACGTTATCGTGAGCATGACCAGAATGAGCATCTGGCTCTATACCAGTTTCTTCCGCGATACGGCCGATCAAACCTTCGTACATATCTAAATTACAGCTATGAGCAGAATTAATCTTTTCGCGAATTTCTGGACTGACAATAGTATCAAATACTAACGGCAATAATCCATCGCGTTGATAAGCGATGTTGATTTGCTCAACTGCGTTTTCAGCACGTTCGATACTATCGACATAGGGCAATACTCGAGTTTCGAATGGCACTGAGGCAAATTGACTCAATATAGAACGGCCCAACGTTTCGGCTGTAATGGCGGTACCATCAGAGATAAAGAACGCGCTTCTTATCGCCTGTGAATTGTCCAAACCTAAAGCATGACGGTTTTGAATAGTCGTTTTATCTTGCTCAGACAGACTGTTTGAATACATAACTTGAAAACCTTAGTGTAAACCTCAATAGTAAGCTTTAATCGACTCATGATATTTAGTGTGTCAATTTTTAAAACTGAATCGCTATGTGGCAAATATATGGTGAATGGTAATAACGTATATATAAATAGGCAACTTATTTAGTACACTGATAGTTGTGTCTCTAATGAATTTACTAGCTGCCATTAGGGTCTTATACGCTTGTTACTTTATGTCCTACATTATACTCATAATAGACACTTAATAGGAATCAAAGTTAGCACAACTATAAAATCTAAATGACAGACATTTAATACAATCCTTTATGTGGATTTGAGCACATTAAACGTTGCAGATGACAGAAATACATATCATTTACGAAAATATTTATCTTAAGTTGGCTGCTTTATATTCGGATAAGTGAGACAATAGTTCGATTATTTACTCACAAATTATTGCTAGACTCTATAATTTGTATCTTTTTCATAAGTTTTTCGGTCTAACCCCTCGAAATTGTCCAAATATAGCGGTATAATTCACCGTTATAATCTTTACTAAATAACCTTATTTTCTGGAGTTATCATGGCAGCGCAATCTACAGCACTTGTGATCAATCTTGATCAGTTAGGAAAAAACGACATTGATATGGTCGGTGGTAAGAATGCCTCGCTTGGCGAGATGATCAGTCATCTGTCCGATCTGGGCGTTAGCGTCCCAGGCGGTTTTGCTACAACTTCAAATGCTTTCAATCGTTTTCTGACTGAAACAGGTTTGCTTGATAAAATCAATAGTGAACTTAAAGCGCTCGATGTAGACGATGTAAATAAGCTAACTGCCACAGGTAAAAAAATCCGTAATTGGATTATCGAACAAGAATTGCCAGAAGATCTTGAAAAAGAGGTTCGCCAATCATTTGAAGAGATGAGCGATGGTAAAGACATTGCTGTGGCGGTACGTTCTTCTGCAACTGCTGAAGATTTGCCAGACGCGTCATTTGCCGGTCAGCAAGAGACTTTCTTGAACATTCGTGGTATTGATAACGTGCTACTCGCTATTAAAGAGGTATTTGCTTCTTTATACAACGACCGTGCCATCTCTTATCGTGTACACAAAGGTTTTGAGCACGAAGGCGTTGCCCTCTCTGCTGCTGTACAACGTATGGTACGCTCAGAAACAGGCGCAGCTGGCGTTATGTTTACGTTAGATACAGAAAGTGGTTTTGATCAAGTAGTGTTTATCACATCGAGCTATGGCTTGGGTGAGATGGTCGTTCAAGGTGCTGTTAACCCTGATGAGTTTTATTTATCAAAACGCCTACTCACGGATGGTAAACCTGCAATTATTCGCCGTAACCTTGGTAGCAAGCACAAGAAAATGATTTACGGTGATGAAGGTAGCACAACCAAATCTGTCAAAACAGTCGATGTCGAAAAGCAAGAACGTATGCAGTTCTCGTTATCTACTGAAGAGCTGACTGATCTTGCCAAACAAGCCATGACTATCGAAAAGCATTATGGTCAAGCGATGGATATTGAGTGGGCAAAAGATGGCGATACTAATGAGATATTTATCGTACAAGCTCGTCCTGAAACGGTAAAAAGTCGTCAAGACAGTACTGTTATGGAGCGCTATGTCATTGATACAGCTGGTGCTAAAGTATTGTGTGAAGGTCGCTCAATCGGTCAACGTATTGGCGCTGGTAAAATACGTATCGTGAGCAATCTAAACGAGATGGACAAAGTCCAAGACGGTGATGTTTTAGTATCAGACATGACAGACCCAGATTGGGAACCAGTCATGAAGCGTGCTTCAGCTATCATTACTAACCGCGGTGGCCGTACTTGTCACGCTGCTATTATTGCGCGTGAGCTTGGTGTCCCAGCCATCGTTGGCTGTGGTAACGCTACTGAATTACTGGTCGACGGTCAAGACGTGACTGTCTCTTGTGCTGAAGGTGACACAGGCTTTATTTATGAGAGTCAAATTGATTTTGAAATCCAGACCAACTCTATTGAATCTATGCCAGAACTTGCATTTAAAGTCATGATGAACGTGGGTAACCCAGACCGTGCTTTCTCATTTACCCAAATGCCAAACGAAGGTATCGGCCTTGCACGTCTTGAATTTATCATCAACCGTATGATCGGCGTGCATCCAAAAGCACTGCTTAACATGAATAGCTTGCCACGTGAGATATCACAAGCGATCAATGAGCGTATTGCAGGCTATGCATCACCTGTTGATTTTTATGTCGATAAATTGGTCGAAGGTATCTCAACGCTCGCTGTTGCCTTCGTGGATCAACCCGTTATCGTTCGTATGTCAGATTTCAAATCAAACGAATATGCTAACTTGCTTGGTGGTAAATTATATGAGCCATCAGAAGAAAACCCAATGTTGGGCTTCCGCGGCGCCAGTCGTTACGTGTCTGACAACTTCCGTGACTGCTTTGAGCTTGAGTGTAAAGCACTAAAACGCGTACGTGATGAGATGGGTTTGACTAACGTCGAGATTATGATTCCTTTCGTACGTACCGTTGGTGAAGCAGCAGAAGTCATCGAGTTGCTTGAGAAAAATGGTTTAAAACGTGGCGAAAATGGTCTACGCGTTATTATGATGTGTGAGCTACCTACCAACGCCTTACTAGCAGAAGAATTCCTAGAGCACTTTGATGGTTTCTCAATCGGTTCAAACGACTTGACTCAGTTAACGCTTGGTCTTGATCGTGACTCAGGTATCGTCTCACATTTGTTTGATGAGCGTGATCCTGCAGTTAAGAAACTATTGTCTATGGCGATTGAAGCTTGCCGTAAAGCGGATAAATACATCGGTATCTGTGGTCAAGGTCCATCAGATCATCCAGACCTTGCGTTTTGGCTCATGGAGCAAGGTATCAGCTCTGTATCACTAAACCCTGATTCAGTCCTTGACACTTGGTTCTTTTTAGCGGGTGAAGAAGCACAATAAACTGCAGTATTCAGTCACCGCAGTAATTCACACAGTCATTAAAGTTACTTTGATTAGGGTCTATTTGATTTTTTCGAATAGACCCTAATATAATGATTTAAGATATGACTAATTATGTAGGCAACTATGCAGATTTTCCTTGCTCGAGACAACGTACAAGCAGGTCCATATACATTGGATCAGTTAAATATTATGCTGACATCTGGTGAAGTAGTATTGGATGATTTGGTATGGCATGAAGGTTTAGATAAATGGCAACGTATTGGTGACTTAACAGGTAACCAATATTCTTATCGTCCTGCTGATATCTCTTCTCCTTCTAACGACTCTATTGTCAACAATGTGACAGTCTTTCCAGAAGACAATGCTAGTAACCCCCAAAGTAGTAAATCGGTATCGCTAGATAGATTATATGGTAAGCCTGAACGCTCAAAAGATACCGCCAAAAACACAAAAGCGGATATGACAACCAACCGTCATCACACGCCTCATAGTAACGTGTCACTAAATAAGTCAACTGTCAATAAGACTGGGTCTCAAAAAGATAAAGTTATTGGTAATGTCGTCTTGGCACCTATCATGTCACGAGTATTAGCCACTGCGCTTAATGGCCTATTGTATGTATTAGCGATTTTTCCGCTGGTACTGGCATTAACCAAAATGGACATAGACTATTCAAAGTTTCAAGATATTCAAAACATGGACGCTGCATACCAGTACTCAATGACACTCATGGAGAGCTTACCTAGCTCTACTTTAATGATGTCACAAGTGATGGTGTTTGGACTGTTTGCGCTACAACTGGTATTTATTACATTACGTGGACAGTCGCTTGGTAAGCTTATCACTGGCATTCGTGTTGTCGATCAAACCACACATCGTATACCCTCTTTTCTTAAGCTTATCGGTATGCGAACCTTGCTACTCTTTATTATCTACAACCTATTATTTTCATTTACAAGTTTCTTAGGATTTGTCGTCATTGCTGTTCACTACTTTATAGCATCTAAAAGCCCTGAAAATATAGGGTGGCATGATAAGATTGCTAAAACTTTGGTAGTTAAAGCTGATAGTAGCCAATTGGCTAAGCAACCTGTAGTAAAATAAATATATTTAGCCACTTAAAACTATATAGACTCACTAAAAGCAGCGCTTAGTCGTTGCTTTTTTATTTATCGGCAGACAACAGTATTAACCTTTGTGTTAAGACTCGACTACTGCTATAATACGGCGCTTTATATCCTAAGCTTATTTTCAACTTTTCTTTAATGATTTGTTTGAGAGGCAGCTTACCTTATAAATCTCCTTGCTATTAACATAGGGTTAATAGCTACTAATCCGTAAGGAGTCCAAATGAGACATTACGAGCTGGTGTTAATCGTACACCCAGACCAAAGCGACCAAGTGGTCGGCATGGTTGAACGCTATATTAAGTTGGTTCAAGACAACGGTGGTGTTATTCATCGTTTAGAAGATTGGGGCCGTCGTCAACTGGCTTACCCAATCAACAAGATTCACAAAGCTCATTACGTTCTTTTCAATATCGAAACTGACGGTGAGACTTTGGCTGAGCTTGAAGAGTTATTCCGTTATAACGACGCGATCATTCGTAGCCTAGTTATGCGCCGTGACGATGCTATCACTGAAGAGTCACAGTTAGCTAAAAATGCCGATGAAAAACGTGCACGTAAAGCAACTACTCGTCGTCCAGACAGTCGTGAAAACGACGACAACGACAACAGTGAAGACTAATTAAAGGAGAATACTTATGGCACGTTTCTATCGCCGTCGCAAATTCTGCCGTTTCACTGCTGAAGGCATCACTCACATTGACTATAAAGATGTTGAGTTGCTAAAACAGTATATCAGTGACAATGGCAAGATTGTACCTAGCCGTATTACCGGTACATCTACTAAATATCAGCGTCAACTAGCCACTGCTATCAAGCAGGCTCGCTATTTATCGCTACTTCCGTATACTGACAACCATCAGTAATTTAACCGTTAACTAGGAATGACTCATGCAAATTATTTTGTTACAGCGTATCGTCAACCTTGGTAAACTCGGTGAAACTGTCGATGTAAAACCAGGTTACGGACGTAACTTTCTTATCCCTCAGGGCAAAGCACTACCTGCTACTAAAGCTAACATTGAAAAGTTCGAAGCACGTCGTGCTGAGCTTGAAGCTGAAGAAGCAAAAGAGATCGCTGTTGCTCAAGAGCGTGCTGATGCACTAACTGACGTTAATGTGATCATGCGTGCAAAATCTGGTGACGAAGGCAAGCTATTCGGCTCTATCGGTACTCGCGATATCGCCGAAGCATTGACTAACTCAGGTCTAGAAGTTGACCGTGCTGAAATCAAGCTGCCTGAAGGCACTCTGCGTCAAGTTGGCGAATATAATGTTGATATTCAGCTACATCATGACGTTACTGCTAGCATTTTAGTAACCATTCTTTCTGAAGATGGTGATGAAGAAAACATTGCAGTAGAAGATGATGAGACACAAGACGAGAGCGAAGATTACTCTGAAGAGTAAGTTTTAGAATATCTCGTTTAGATCAAAAAGAGCCAGTGACTTTAAGTTGCTGGCTCTTTTTTGTTTAGGAGACGCGGGTTCAACTCCCGCCATCTCCATCATAACGAACAATCTTTAGCAGTTTGGTTCTTATCGTAGTATGGTATAACTTATATCTTATAAATCATTACTCTAAATAGATCTAAGCACTGAGACGTTCATATGACATATTATTCAAAGCCAAATTATTCAAAGCACTTACACGATTGGCTTAAACGTGGCCGCAATTGGCATATCGAATATGACGACTATCTGTCCAATCATATTACCCATAATTGGATTGCGCTTGATGCTGCAGGTGTCAGTCAAAATAAAATGCAATGGTGGCAAGACGTATATATTAACAATGTCATAGATAAAGGTGCTACAAGTACGGCAAAAGGGTCTGAAATGCTTGTGCCGCCGCGCCAAAATGCGCTTGACTACACAGCGATAACGGATGTCAATTGGCTATACAATATACAGTCTACGCGTATCGCATTTGAAGCCTATCGTGACTTTTTTGATAAGAAAATAGCAAAGCTTGGGTTAAATACTTGCTTAAAACGCTACTACCCTGCGTTATCAGAGGGTATGGCAGGAGCGGCAATGCATCCAGTAATACATACAGGTTGGGCGGTCGATGTTGAGTCCGATAATATGGCAGCGGAAGGACTGGCCTATATGGCAACTGCCTTCCAGCCCTTAGCGACGGGCGCACATCATAGCTTGTATCAGTTATGGTCACCTGATGCGCCGCACCCTATTGACATGCTTGAGCAAATTTTAGCTGACGATAGCCTATCTCAATTAACCAAAAGAGCTGTTCAGCTGAGTCAAACTGAAGATTATAAGCAATTGAATAGAGGCGGCTTCCAGCAGCGTTTAATTACCTTCGATAACCCTAATGAGCCAATGGCACAGTTTCTTAATGATAAGGTTGTACTAAAGCTACCTGAGACTGGCAATAATTTGACTAACTCTATCGAAGCGCTAACCGTGATGGCAGCAAGCATAGTGTACGGTAGTGATAATGAATTTTTTATCATTCATGGATTAACCAGTTTGCACAGCGTTTTATGCGTACTACCCCATCTCAACGAGTTAGCACAGCGCGATGCATTGGGTTATTGGTTTCGCGCCTTGGTGGCAACGTTCATCATTCAAGACCGTCCTAACCATAAAAACACGCTAGCTATTATTAAAAGGTGGCAAGCAGATAAAAATACATCTAACAACCATCAATTAAGTGATGATGACAAAGCTTGGTGGCTACAGACCTTGCAAGCGACGACCGACAGCCTTGATGAGCATGTACCTAAGACCGTTTATGTGCTAAAGCGCTGGGCTGAATGGCAAGCGTTTTCAAAGGCATCACATGATATATTCGCTACAACCGCGCTTAATATTGCCACGCCTCATAAAGATGGTAAGTTACATGAGAATTTATGGTTTAGCAATTCATCTTCTTGAATTAATAGGAAAATAGACAGCCTCTCTTTATTTATCGTAAAAACGCCCCATATAATAGTTCTATGAACGAACAATAGTATTCATCGGGCTATTATAATATAGTATGTTATTAAGTGTAATGTCCGCATATAAGACCATTGCCAAAACCACCATTATATATTATAATACGTCGTTCTATTGGGGATGTTCTGGCTTCGACGCTGGTGATGAAACTCAATGATGCATGTCGAGAGTGTATGTCCTCTCGTAAATCAAACATATATTGTTATAGTCGCAAACGACGAAACTTACGCTCTAGCAGCTTAAACCCTGCTTACTGCGCTGCCGATTACCTATAGTTGACCAGCCCAGTTGAAGCGTCCGTATATAGGTTCGCCACAAGGGATTGTCTCAATCGCTTGGGTTCAAAAGTAGAGAATCGTCCAATCCATCCTGCCTGTCGGATCGGTGCGGACTAAAATCAAAGACAGAATCTAAACATGTAGAGTCATGAGCGTAATGCTGGCGGACGCGGGTTCAACTCCCGCCATCTCCACCAAATATATTAAATTAAGTCAATCACTTAGGTGGTTGGCTTTTTTTATGACATGATTTTGATAGGTTTTGATTATAGAGGTTAATTAGCCACTGCCCAGCGATAGAGCTTTTTAAGACCATAACTACCTGGATCGACCAGCTCTAACATATCAGCGCATGCTTCAGAACAGAACAACCGATACTCAGGATTATAAAATCCTGGAATTATAGTTCTAATCAAAGCCAAATAGTCATATTTAAAGCTTTTACGTTTGTTGAACCAACGTACGGCATAGTCAATATCACACATAACTGGAATCAATACCCAGTGACTAGGCTCCATATAGATCGTCTTACGCCGCAGTCCACCATCGCGATGACTTGAGCTAATACAATCGTAACGTTGCTCGCCCAATTCATTAATCACAAGCTCACAATGACTATAGGGAGAACCATCGATTGTACTAATAATATGGTCTAATAACTTTCCTTTTTCTGCAATGTAAAACGCCAAATAGGTGGCTTGCATGATGTACTCCTATAGTTACATTCTCCTATATAAATATACAGTAGCCGGCCAGTAATTGATAATAACTGCCATAAAAAAGCCAGTCAAATTACCTGACTGGCTTTGATGTTTTGTTGTTCTGTTGTTTTTTAGCCTTCAAGCCAAGACTTTATTTAGCCATTTACCAATATTTTGTATTTGCGGCATACAGACCTGATGCGCCATTGGATAAGTGTTATATTCAACACCATATCCCTTATCTGATAACAGTTGCTGTGCCTGCTGTCCCAAGATTACAGGAACAACTGGATCGTGAGTACCGTGTTCGATCAATATCGGTATCTCTTTATTAGCAGTGCTATAGTCGATATGATCATCGGTTGCCAAATACGTAGATAAGGTCATCAGTCCCGCTAGCCGCTCAGGATAGCCAAGCGCGACATGATAAGCCACTGCCCCGCCCTGCGAAAACCCTGCGATAACGATATGTTTAGGTTTGATGCCGCGTTCAATCTCACGACAAATCAAGTCATGGATTTGCTGAGAAGATGTCTCTATCTGAGCCAGATCGACTTTGCGCTCAAGGCTCATCTCTAAAATATCATACCATGCTGGCATCACCATACCACCGTTTACTGTCACTGGGCGTTTAGGCGCATGCGGAAAGATAAAGCGTACGGCCATGTCATTCGCTAAGCCTAACTGCGGTACCACTGGCTCAAAGTCATTGCCGCTAGCGCCCAAGCCATGCAGCCAAATCACTGCTCTGTCTATATTCTTTTGTGATGGGTTATGTTCAACAATGACCGCATCTAAATAATTACTCATATTCTTTAGGTTCCTTTGAATAAAATTATGGATACAAACAATTTATGCTTTCTATAGAACTGGTTTCTGTAGTAGGTTTTGTTCTTTATTTTTTAGTTCCGCACAAAAAAAGCCTTTGGTTGTTTCTAATTAGATAAGACTAGAATCAACAAAAGGCTGATAACTCTTTGAATGCGGTTTTAAGTAATTGATTCTACCGGCTGCTTAACATCCCCATTTTGACCACGATGACGCAGATAATGATCGAGCAATACAATCGCTAGCATGGCTTCTGCAATGGGCGTGGCACGTACCCCCACACAAGGGTCATGACGACCTTTAGTTAGCATATCAATTGCTTCACCATCTGTATTTATGCTCTTACCAGGGGTAGTAATGCTAGAAGTCGGTTTAAGCGCGATACTAACGCTAACATTCTGACCTGACGAGATACCACCTAGGATACCGCCAGCATGATTGGCAGTAAACCCATCTGGAGTCAGCTCATCGCGTGAACGATGACCAAACTGCCCAGCAACAGCCATACCATCGCCAATCTCTACCCCTTTGACGGCATTGATGCTCATCATCGCATGGGCAATATCAGCGTCTAAACGATCAAAGACAGGCTCTCCAAGTCCGACTGGTACGCCACTGGCAATAACTTCTAACTTCGCTCCGCAGCTAGTACCTTCTCGGCGTAGGCTATCTATTAATGTTTCAAAGCGACCAACCGCCTCTTTGTCAGCAGTGAAGAACGGATTACTATTCACAAAACCCCAATCGATCTGGCTTGGGTCTGTGACGTTACTATATTCATTACCAATTTGGGTGACATGACCACGGATTTGCACACCCAAGCGCTCTTGGAGATACTTCTTAGCGATAGCACCAGCCGCGACTCGCATCGCTGTCTCACGGGCTGATGAGCGACCGCCGCCGCGATAGTCGCGAAAGCCATACTTCATACTATAAGTATAATCAGCATGACCAGGACGAAAAGTATCTTTAATCTCACTATAGTCTTTTGATTTTTGATTGGTATTACGAATAAGCAGACCGATGGACGTACCCGTGGTTTTACCTTCAAACACACCGGAGATAATCTCAACTTCATCAGACTCACGGCGCTGGGTTGAATACTTAGAGGTGCCTGGTTTGCGGCGGTCTAAATCTACCTGTAAATCTTCTGCAGATAATACTAAACCTGGAGGTACGCCATCAACGATAGCCAACAAACCTGCACCATGTGACTCACCGCAAGTGGTGACGGTGAAAACCTGACCAATACTATTACCTGCCATAACTATCCCTAAACCAATAAAAATCTGTTTATATGTATTTACTAGTGGATCAAAAGCGCTGATTCGTTATTGACTCTTGTCCAATAACTGTACGTAATGTGCGAACAATTCACGATGCGCCATTAGCTCATCAAAAGTAATCGCAAAAATACCATGACCACCGAGTGCAAATTTTAGCCAGTCAAACTGAATGTCTGGATAAGCTTGTCTAAGCGCCCACTCACTATCACCCACTTCACACACTAACAAGCCTTCAGGACTTAGATATTCTGGCGCTTCAAATAAAATACGATGCACCAAATCCAGTCCATCTTGTCCAGCAGCCAGTGCTTGCTCAGGCTCATATAAAAACTCAGGCGGTAAGTCGGCCATGATAGCAGCATCAACATAAGGAGGGTTGGTCACAATAAGTTCATATTGATTTTCCGCTGGAATCTTTGCAAATAGATCTGATTCGATCACGTTCACTTGATGACCAAGATCGTGATGATCAACGTTGACCATCGCCACTTCTAATGCTCCTTTGTCAATATCAACCGCATCGACTAAGGCATCGACAAAACGTGTCGCCAGTGCAATAGCAATACAACCTGACCCAGTGCATAGATCTAAAATACGCTCTGGTTGTGACAATTGTTTCATATCAAGCCCATGATCATAAAACACAGCCGGTTGACCATTAACAGTTGCACCTAGAGGCTTTGCAAGCTCATTGACATCAAAATATGGGTGAAACTGCTGGCGGATTAACTCCGCTATGGGCGAGCGCGGAATAAGAACGCGTTCATCGACATAAAAAGGCAGATCACAAAAATAGGCCAAATTGATTAGGTAACTCAGCGGTTTTCGTTCAGCGATACGCTCTTCTAATAAGCTTAGCACCTGCTGTTTTTCTGACGTCGTCAAACGGCAATCAAGTATTTGCTCATTGGCGGCCCAATCTAAAGACAGAGAATGCAAAACAATCGCTGACGCTTCAGCAAACTCGTCAGTAGTACCTTGTGCCACAACCACATCATAATTGCGTAGTTGAGTGACTGAAAAACGAATGAAATCACGTATGCTAGATAATTGTTCACGCGCCTCTTCAAGCTCGCTATGTAAGTTTGCAAATTGATCTTCTTCAGTGATTAGATCCGTTTCATCTGTATCCAACCCATCTTGTAGATTCTGCTCAAAATGTTGAGACGCTTGATCGTTAGAATATTGATTTTGAAACTCTTCTGCACTCATAGTCTGGTGTTCTGACATATCGCACCTTGTTGATTACATGCTCGTTAGTCACATGATAGTGGATTAAATAAAACGCTGTGCATGCATTATAGACGTAAACGCTATATAGCGCCAATGACTATAAATCTTACTGCAATAAAACTTTGAAGTAAGAGTTTACAGCTATCTATAGCAATAAAATTAATTGATCATTATTTAGTAATTGACCAGCATTTATTCATTTTTTGGAATTTTTTATAAAAAGATAATCTTACTTAAAAATTGCTAATCAAACATTTTGAGCAACATACCAGCTAAAATATCAGCCAAATATAACTATATTGTATGTCATACGTCAGCTATTGACGCTTAGCACTCTACAGGTACAAAAAGATGTATCAAAAGTTTGCTTAGAATCTTAATTGTGCGCATAATAGCTCCATTGTAATAACCTACTATGGTCAAATATGATGAAAATAAAACCTCTTATTGCTTCTATGTCTATCGCTATCATTAGCGCTAGTATGAGCCTCAGTGCCGTTGCTGCAACTGATGATACGCGTACAACGCCAGCACGTACGGCTGACAAATTACCTGGTATTGCTGTATTGGCAAGCCTTGATGTACAAGAAAATCGTAGCACATCAATTGACAAAAATAACACAGTTGCTACGCCTAGCATCGAGCCTAAGACCACTGACAGTATGAGTGATCTGATCGACACTAAGCAAGATAACAGAATACAGTCAGCATCAGAACCAGTCGCTGCAGACAATATGAGCGCAGCTGAGCTGACGCGTAAGGATGAACAATCTGATCGTACTGACGATATTAGTGAAGGCCAAGCTGTGGCGGGTCCTAGTGACGCCTCATCTATAGACGCAACAGATCCTTCATCTTTTGAGATGCCTCAATATGAAAAGAGTCTAGACTTCAACACTGATCCTGCGATCAAAAATATCGAAGATAAAGATGGTAAAAGATATACCACGCTTAATTTGTCAAATTATGCCAAGCAAGTAAACAACGCCACATGGTCGCCGAATATGAACGTCAATTCAGCGATGACTATCAAAATGCAGGCTTTGCTTGACTGGAACTATGCCTCTCCTGGTCCAATCGATGGTGGTTGGGGCATGAATAGTAAAAAGGCGTTAATCAACTTTCAAACGATGAAAGGATTACCAGCGACTGGTACGATGGATCAAAAAACATGGGATGCATTGACTAAGAATATCCCTGCCAATAAGCCTGTCTTAGTCACGTATACGTTGACTGAAGATGATATCAAAACCAACTTTTTGACTACGCCTTCAGGTTCGGAAGCCAAATCAAAAGTGAAAGGTTTATATTATCAAGATATTAAAGAGATGCTTGCTGAGCGCTTTCATATGGACATACGCTACCTTGATAAGTTAAATAAAAATAAAAACTATCGAGCGGGTGAAACCATTACCGTACTTAACACACGTAAGCCGCTCAATGAGCGTATTAATCGCGTGGTTGCTGATAAAGCAAGCAAAACACTATATGCTTATAATGATGATAAGCTGGTTGCTACTTATCCAACGACGATTGGTAGCGATGCCACTCCTTCACCACAAGGTACCTTTAAGATCATTAATAGAGTTAAGATGCCATGGTATAAAGCGACTGTCGGTGAAGGTGGCGACAAAAAAGTACATATGTTACCACCAGGGCCAAATAACCCCGTTGGTGTCGTCTGGATGGGTTTATCAAAGCCTTCTTATGGTATTCACGGTTCACCCAAACCTGAAGGTATCAGTCGCCAAGCATCAGCAGGTTGTGTTCGTCTAACCAACTGGGATGTATTAGAAGTTTATGCCAATATCGAAAATGGCGCGACAGTTGAGCTTAAGTAGTAGCCGACTCGATAATACTTCATTGATATATTCATCGTTCATTTTAAAAAGACCTTTATTTTAAAGGTCTTTTTTTGTTTACTGATAGATTTTTATTCATAGATTATAGGGATCAAATATGAAGACAGTGATGTTCATAGGTTATGGATCGATGGCAAGAAAGGTGCACGAGATGCTACCTAAAAACGTCAAATTATCGACTGTATTAGCCAGTCCAAGGAGCGCAAATCATTTAACAATAGAGATGGGCGAATCTATAAATGTGATTACTTCTGTAGACGATTTACTAGAAGTTCCTGATATCGCTATTGAGATGGCGGGACAAGATGGGCTTAAAGAGCACGGTATCAAAATCTTAGAGAGAAACATACCTCTTGGGATTGTCTCAGTGGGTGCTTTTACTGATGAAAAATTTGCGATTTCGCTACATGATGCTGCAAAAAGACATGGGGTAAAAATTCATATTTTAGCAGGAGCGGTAGCAGGTATAGATGGCATCAATGCTGCAAGCTTGGCCGGACTTAGTAAAGTTATTTATCAAGGTAGAAAAAGCCCTTCGAGTTGGAAAGGCAGTTATGCTGACAAGCTCATTGATTACGACTCTTTAAAAAAATCGACCGTATTCTTTACAGGTACTGCTAGAGAAGCTGCGACTTTATTTCCTGCCAATTCTAATGTCGCCGCAACCATTGCTTTAGCAGGGGTTGGCTTAGATGAGACACAAGTAGAGTTGATCGCCGATCCCACGCTTTCTCACAACATTCATCATATAATAGCTGAAGGCATATTTGGTAAGCTTGAAATTAGCATAACTGGATTACCATTAGCTGAAAATCCCAAAACTTCAAGCTTAGCTGCATTTAGTGCTTTACGTTTGTGTCATCAGATTAATCAAGCTCTACAAATATAAAGCATCAATGAAGCGAGGTTATATGGTCAAAAACTCCAAATATTTCAAGTTTTATAAACCTCGAATAGCTCATATAGCTGAAACATTATACTCGCTGACCGTCGTTATTTTCTTCACCAGTAATGCTGCCTATTTTTTTGGTAAAGAACAATCCGACTGGTATTGAGATTAAGATACCAATCACTACAGCGATCTTAATGTGCGGTATTTCATTTAATCCTGTTACCAATGCTGCGATTATAAGTACGCCAGTGATGACTGTTGCCGTCATTGAATAGATCATAGAAAATAGTGTCCAGTTCATCGCTTAATCCTTATAAATTGTGTGGGTATAACACCTTTATACGTCAAATCCACACTAATAGTAAGCTTTTAGCATATACTCACAGGGCATACATATCGACTGACTTCTTCAAAAAACCATGCTAATATAAGGGATTATTTGTCAACTCATATATTTACTTTAATCCTCCTTATTTTCTTCATCACTTCTTAATAATACTGCTCTAACAATCAGTCATCTACTATTTCTCATCATAGTGTCTATTAACTAAAAAATTATTACGCTCTTCATGTTTTATCATTACAATAGCACTCCTCTCTTATTTGACTTGTAAAGCCAAAATGCTATGACATCATCAATCAACGACTCTTCTGAACCTGCCCCTTCAAAAAAGGACACATCCAACTTTCAAAACAGTACCAACGCTAACAGTACCAATGCTACTGAGGTAAAAAAGCAAGATCCATCGGACTATGTATTAGACAGTAACCGTTTGGTTGAAGAAGACAGGCAACAAGCAAATGAAATAGAAGCAGAGGCTCAACATTCCGACCCTGAGATAACGATGACTTCACCCAGTCCAGATGTAGTTATCGCCTCTGTCGAAAATATCTCACCTCAATCAGAAACTGCGGCAGCACAACCTGATGATAAAGATAACAACCAGCACCGCACTACCGAATCAGAAAATACTTCTTCGTCTCAAACGCCTCCTACAATACCAGCAGAATCCAATAATAACTCATCATCACCTGCGCCAAATTCGACGTTGAACGATGATGTTGACGGCAATGTTAAGCCACATCAAAGCGAGGATGAAAACGAAAAAAGTGCGAATGACACAGAAAGCCATCTAACAGACGATGATAAAGTCGATAAAGTCAAAGAAGAAAAGGAAGCAAAACTTGAGTCTTATAAGCAATTTATAGCGGAGCAATTTAGCAATCAAAAGGTAGACTATCCAAAAGTACGTCTCACTATCGAGGCCAATGCATTACCTAGTAAAATGTATTTTATGATGAATACCCTTTCTGCCATCATCGCCAGTTATGGATTGATAACCAATTCAGCGGCAGTCGTTATCGGTGCAATGTTAGTCGCTATGATGTTGGGGCCTATTACGGGAGCTGCATTAGCTATCATTGACTATCGCATGCCGCTACTACGCAGAACACTATTTACCGTTATAGCTGGCGTCTCTTTAGTTGTCTTAGTAGGTTTTGTTGTCGGTTATATGCATCAAGGCCAGCCGCTTTCCTCTGAAATTCTCTCGCGTACGCAGCCGACTTCAATGGACTTAATGATTGCACTTGCTGGCGGTACTGCTGGTGCGTACGCAATGGTCTCACCGCATCTGTCTGTCGCAGTGGTTGGTGTGGCGGTTGCAACCGCTCTTGTACCACCCCTTGCAGCAAGTGGTATTTTGTTTGCCAATGGAGAGACTACATTGGGTTTTGGTGCAGCCCTGCTCGCCTTGACCAATATTATTGCTATTCAATTTACGAATGCGATGGTGCTTTGGTTTTTGGGCTTTCGTCGTTTGGTCGATGATGATTACAAATCAAACACTTATATAACGTTCTTTCGCCGTAATGCCGTTGCGTTATTATTATTGGTTGGGTTAGGTATTTATTTGACCATTAACTTAAACATCAGTGCCACACAACAAACTTTTGAAAATAACGTAAAGGACGCTATAAACAGCCATTTTATAGACAAAGGTAACGTATTAACCAACATGCAATTTGTAAAAGCTGATGGTTATCAAAATGTACGTGCGGTCATTCGTGGTGAAAAAAGTCCGACCTCTTTTGATGTACAAGATATTGAAGCGGTTATCACCCAAGATATGGCGGATAACTTTCCTGATTATTTGCCTATCAAGTTACAACTGCGTTATCTGCCTGTAAAAATAATCGAATCTGATCCTTTTATCCAAAATAGACTTGACGAAACTGATGCTGCAATTTTGACTAAGTAATGTTAATACCAAACCTATCCATACTTATAAGAGTGGCATACAAAGGTGACTGATGTTTACCACACGTCTATTTGTTAATCTTCAACACACCTTATATGTTTGTGCTAAAATCGCTTGCAAAATTATTTTCTTTATTTTGTCCTTTTTATTTATCTCTATTTGTCAGTAAGGAGCCGCTGTGAGTCAGCCATTTCGCTCAGCCGATATTCGCCAAGCTTTTCTAGATTTTTTTGTGAGCAAGCAGCATACCGTTGTGTCTTCATCGAGTCTCATCCCGCATAATGATCCCACACTGCTGTTTACCAATGCCGGTATGAACCAGTTTAAAGAGACGTTTTTGGGTATGGAGCCACGTGACTACACACGGGCAGTATCTTCACAAAAATGTGTCCGTGCAGGTGGTAAGCACAACGATTTGGATAACGTTGGCTATACCGCGCGCCATCATACCTTTTTTGAGATGCTGGGTAACTTCTCGTTTGGGGATTACTTTAAGCAAGCAGGTATTGCTTATATTTGGGAGTTTTTGACATCTGATGAATGGCTTGGGATAGATAAAGATCGTCTATATGTGACCATTTACGAAACTGATGACGAAGCCTTTGATATCTGGAATAAAGACATTGGCATCCCCAGCGATCGCATCATTCGTATCGGTGATAATAAAGGCGCACCCTACGCATCCGATAACTTTTGGACGATGGGTGATACTGGTCCTTGTGGCCCTTGTACCGAAGTCTTTTACGATCATGGTCCTGAGATTGAAGGTGGACTACCCGGTACTCCTGAAGAAGATGGCGACCGCTTTATTGAAATTTGGAACTGCGTGTTTATGCAGTTTAATCGTCAAAAAGACGGCACTATGCTGCCATTACCTGCGCCTAGTGTCGATACTGGTATGGGGCTTGAGCGTATTAGCGCGATTATGCAAGGCGTCCATGGCAACTATGAGATCGATTTATTCGTGCATTTGATGGATGCCTCTGCTGAGATTTTAGATATACAAAATGAGCAGCAGTCATCGCTTAAAGTGATTGCCGATCACATTCGTGCGGTTGCCTTTTTGATTGCTGATGGTGTCCTGCCAAGCAATGAAGGGCGCGGCTATGTGCTCCGTCGTGTCATTCGTCGAGCCGTGCGTCATGGAAATAAGCTTGGCGCCGATAGCGATTTCTTCTATAAGATGGTCGCGCCACTCGTAGCTGAAATGGGAGAAGCTTATCCTGAGCTAAAAGATAAGCAGAGCGTCATCGAAAACGCGATTCAAAAAGAAGAAGCACAATTTGCCAAAACACTGGCGCAAGGTTTACGTTTACTTGCCAGCGAGCTTGAAGACTTAAAAGATGGCGATATTCTCTCTGGTGAAGCAGCCTTTAAACTCTATGATACTTATGGCTTCCCGCTAGACTTGACTGCTGATATCACTCGAGAGCGTGGTATTGCGATTAACGAAGCTGAGTTTGATGAGCATATGCAGGCACAGCGCACGCGAGCACGTGATGCTGGCAAGTTTGACGTTGATTATAGTAGTGTCATTCAAGTTGAGAGCCCTACCGAATTTATCGGTTATGAGCAACTGGAAGAAAACAACGTCAATGTTATTGCCTTATACCAAGACGGTAAATCTACTGAACACTTAGATGAAGGAATGGAAGGTGTCGTCATCATTGATCGCACACCATTTTATGCTGAGGGCGGCGGGCAAGTTGGCGAGCTTGGCGAAATTCGTACGACAACAGGGGTGTTTGAAGTACAAGATACTAAAAAGTCTGGACAAGCTATTATTCACTATGGTGTCGTAAATATGGGCCGCGTTAGTGTGCAGCAAACGGCGGACGCGCACGTGCTTTCTGATGTTCGTGCCGCTAGTGCCAAAAACCATTCTGCCACGCACCTATTGCATGCAGCATTAAAAGTGGTATTGGGCGATGAGGTTGCACAAAAAGGTTCGCTGGTATCAAGCGATGTATTACGTTTTGATTTTGCTTATGACAAGCCCGTCAGTAGCGCTGAAATCATGCGCGTAGAACGTTTAGTCAATGAACAAATACAAGCTAACGCACCTGCTTGTATTGAGAATATGCCCATCGATGAAGCCATGCAAAAAGGCGCAGTCGCGCTGTTTGGTGAAAAGTATGGTAGTGACGTTCGGGTCTTAACTATGGGCACAGACAGTATCGTTGATGGACAGCGTCAGCCCTTTTCTATCGAGCTATGTGGTGGCCTTCATGTACAGCGTACCGGTGACATCGGTGTCTTCAAAATTGTCAGTGAGTCTGGTATTGCCGCAGGTATTCGCCGGATCGAAGCCGTTACTGGCATAGGTGCGATAAAATACATCCAACAAAACGATCAGCAGTTGAGTACTTTAGCCTCCCAGCTCAAAGTCAAACGCCCTGAAGTGGCCCAGCGTGTACAGACTATGGCAGACAAACAGCGCGATTTAGAAAAACAACTGGAGCGTCTGCAACAAAAAATGGCCAGTGCTCAAGCAGCCAGCTTATTAGACGATGTACAGACCATTGCAGGCACGCCAGTATTAATTAGTATGGTAGAAGGCATTGATGGTAAGTCGATTCGCCCATTGATGGATGATATTAAGTCCAAACTGCAAGACAGCGTGATCGTCTTAGTGGGTGATAAAGATGGACAGCTAGCGTTGGCGGCCAGCGTAGCCAAGTCCGTCACTGCTCGTATTAAAGCTGGTGACATTGTTCGTCATCTTGCTGGCGAGTTAGGAGGTAAAGGCGGTGGTAAGCCTGATTATGCCCAAGGTGGCGCGTCCAAGACCGATAACATAGGCGCGGTTATTACAGCTCTACCAGCGTGGATTGAGTCACAACTTGGTTAACAAGAGGCTCAGAGTTCTATAACTTATCTGATTGGTTATAACAGTTATAACCAATCGCCATGTATCTAATGGCTGTTGCGACTTAAAATCAGTGTGCTAGTGTGGTATAAAGTATGGCGGTCAGCTCTTAATCTAGTCTGCCAACGAAAAAAACAATCAATAGCACAGCAGTTTTTATGATCCGGCTTTATCTTTGTTAGTATTTACCTCAAGCAATAGGAATAAATAGACTCATTACAGGTTAACACTAGCAACTTATAGACAGCCATTGACGAATAATAGGTAAATTTTATGGCTTTAATAGTGCAAAAGTATGGTGGTACGTCGATGGGCAGTATCGACCGTATCAAAAATGTCGCAAAGCGCGTCAAACGTTGGCACGATAATGGCCATCAGATTGTCGTTGTAGTTTCAGCCATGAGTGGTGAAACCAACCGTTTGATTGATCTGGCTCGCCAAATTAGTAGCCAACCAGATCCCCGCGAATATGATCAAATGGTCTCAACTGGTGAGCAAGTTTCTATCTCACTCTTAGCCATGGCAATTAAAGACCTTGGCGTGGGTGCTCGCTCAATGACTGGGCGTCAAGTAGCGATCAAAACGGATAACGCGCACAATAAAGCACGTATCGAGAGTATTGATGATAAAAACATACGTGAACAACTAGACGCTGATAATATCGTTATCGTGGCAGGCTTTCAAGGTATCGACGAGTATGGCAATGCTACTACCTTAGGACGCGGCGGCTCTGACACTACAGGTGTTGCGATTGCAGCTGCCTTAGGCGCAGATGAGTGTCAAATTTATACGGATGTTGATGGCGTCTATACCACCGACCCACGTGTGACCTCAAAAGCCAAAAAGCTTGAAAAGATCACCTTTGAAGAAATGCTCGAAATGGCCAGTCTTGGCTCCAAGATTCTACAAATTCGCTCTGTAGAGTTCGCTGGTAAGTATGGTGTGCCTTTACGTGTACTCTCTAGCTTTGATGAAAATACCGACGGCAGCTTTGATCAAGATTTTCAAGACAATGTCGGCACCCTAATTACAATAGACGAAGGAGACAATATGGAACAGGCAATCATCTCAGGTATCGCATTCAACCGAGACGAAGCAAAAATTGTAGTACGCGGTGTACCTGACCATCCTGGTATTGCCTCTGCTATCCTAAGCCCGATTGGTCGCGCTAACATTGAGATCGATATGATTGTGCAAAATCTTTCGGATCAGGGTACAACAGATTTTACTTTTACCGTCAATCGCACTGACTTAGACAAAACCATGAAAGTGCTAAATGATGAGGTAAAAGACGAGATTGGTGCAAAAGAGATACTAGGCAATAGCGAGGTTGTCAAAGTGTCACTGGTTGGTGTCGGTATGCGCTCACACGCAGGTGTCGCTAGCCTTATGTTTCAGACGCTTGCTGAAAACAATATCAATATTCAAATGATATCAACTAGTGAGATTAAAGTTTCGGTTTTGATTCAAGATCAACATTTAGAAAAAGCCGTTAAATCACTACATACGGCCTTTGGTCTGGACCGTGAAGACGGCGATAGCAAAATTGCGGGTTTATAAAACCAATGCAAAATACTATGGTTCGTCGATTTAGTGTTGGTTATTATTGAAACCGTTAAAACTGTAAGCCTATTTTGGTAGCATTGTTTTGACGGTTTTCAATTAAATAGCTATTTATCGTTTCTAATAAGTATTTGGTTAGGAAGGTACTTTTTATACCCTTTTTGTAATTTTAACGTTATTAACGTTGTAGTTTACCTAATAGTTTTATGAAAACCCGTGACAGCATCTGTTATGCCACCTATAATGGGGGCTCATTTGGGCTAAATGAACCTACCTATCATCATCGCTTATCGTGTAACACTTTACTTATCGTATGAGGCGCCTATATTACTTTATGGTTGTCGTACATAGGTTCCATGTCATGACGATTTAGTGATGATCTGTAATTGAGATGTAATGTAATGAGTAATAATTTTTTAATGCGACATAAGGAGTGTGACGCATGCTAATTTTGACACGCCGTGTGGGCGAGACGTTAATGATCGGTGATGAAGTGAGTGTTACTGTTCTGGGCGTTAAAGGCAATCAAGTACGTATAGGTGTCAATGCACCTAAAGATATTGCAGTACATCGTGAAGAGATTTATCAGCGTATCCAGCAAGAGCGTACAGTACAATCACAGATGCAACATCTTGAACAAGGCAATTTTGCGCCATCATTCGATGATGAAGACTACTTTAATCGTTAATTTAACCTGCTTTGAGGTCATTTACTTATGAGTATCCGCCAATCAGACGTATCGGCTTTGCTTAATGGATTGAACAAAAAAGCCATTGGATTTAATGATGTTATCAGCTTTATTGATGATTTTTATCGCTATGCACCAGTGCCATTCGTAAATGGCTTACTGCATAATGATGCTGGTGAAAATGAAGGGAGTGCAAAAGTCTTTGGCTTTGCTAGACATCATGGCTTAGATCAATTAGATACCCTAAAGCTTTTCGGTGAGCATTACGAAAAGGTACAAGCTACGCCGAATGGTACAGACCATGCTAACATTCGTAATTTTTTACATTGGGGCTGGCAGGGATTTTTAATGGAAACAAATCCACTGACATTACGTCCAAACGTAGATACTACTGCACTGTAAGCTATATAGTATCTGCCACTATAAAAAAGCCACGTTATGATGATAGCGTGGCTTTTTTATATCAAGTTGATTCAGATTGTTCAACCCAGTATTACTCAATACTATTCCATTTATAACATTACTTATCGCGAAATTTGACCGGTTGAATCGCCCCCTTAGGATTGGGCATATTAGGATAATGATGTTCATGCTCTACATCACACTCAGCTCCAACGGTTGAACCATCGTCTTTTATAGGTTTATGAATGAAGCCAGTACGCTCAGCAGGTGCTAGATGTTCGTGTTCCCAAATCATGACTGCCTGCATGCAAGTAGCACGCTGTTCAGCATTTAACTTAGTGCCATCAGCCCATTTACCTAGCTCAATAGCAACGCGGAACTTATCAACCAACTCTGAGGTTAAACTCGCTAAGATTGTTTGTTTATCCATTATATCTACTCTCTACTATTATTTTAGATACGTTTACTCGTCATCTGTAATATCATCATCACTGTCGAGACTAAATTCTTCAGCGTGGACGTTCCAGTGTAGCTTAGTACGGCAAGCTTCATAAAAGTCAAAGCCTGGAGGATGCAGCAAAGTCAGCTTATCTGGATGTTTACGAATGTATAAACGCTGTTCTTGTTCAAGTGGCATGCTCGCTTTGCCGTCTGCACTGACCATCGGCTGCGTACGATTGTCCTCATGAATGCGAATACAGACTTCGCTATTGCCACTGACTACAATCGGTCTGCTCGATAGCGTATGTGGATGCATAGGCACTAGACATATTGCATCCATACTAGGATGGATAATAGGGCCGCCACCTGACAAGGCATAAGCGGTCGATCCTGTCGGCGTTGCAGCGATTAAACCATCGCTATGCTGTCGATAAACATCTTGACCATCAATTTTCATTTGAAAATCAATCATATGTACCGATTTTCCGGCATGTAAAACAATGTCATTAAGCGCCATGTCTTCATGGATAATGTCGCGTCCTTCTCTTATCTCCATGGTCAATAAAAACCGATGGTCAAGCTGATAGTCGCCCATTAATACTTGACGCAGCTTAAAGGCAGCTTCATCAGGCTTTACATCAGCCAAGAACCCAAGTCGGCCACGGTTGACACCCAATACAGGTACACGGTAGCGCGCTAGTGCTTCAGCTGCATGTAAAATAGAACCATCTCCCCCTACTACGATGACAAGATCACAAATCTCGCCTATCAAACTACGCTTGACGATTTTGACTTTTTCTACTTCCGTCAAATCTAGAGTAGGCAAGTTAGCAGTTTGTACATCCATAATCAACATCAAACCCATATCATTGATGGTTTGTGCAATTTGAACAAGGCTTTGGGTGACGCTACGTTTACCAGCTCGGCCCATCAGACCAATACGCCTAAAAGCTGGGTTTTTTATAGCATGAAATAGCTCTGATTCGTGCAAATGCGGCAATCTTTCTGACTGCGCTGAGTTTTCCATAAAACGACTCGGTATCACTGTAAAGTACAGAGTAATGATAGCGATAAATGAGCGTTTAAACTAGCATGTTTTATCAATTATCGTTGTTAACTGTCATAATCGACCCCATATAATAACTAACGTACGCATTTTTTAGATGTTTTTTTGACTACTAAAAGTATCGTCTATATTAGTCAATAAGCGATTTAGCAGTCGCATAAAACCTCTATCTCTCATGGTGTCACGCAAACACAGTTGACAATAATAACGGTTTTGCTAAAGTAACTGACATCTGTATTATTTTATTTATATTTTTTATTAAGGATACATGTATGGCCAATCCTATTGTCAGTCGCGCAGAACTTGCGGTCGGCGGTAAGTCGATGACCGTCAAAGGTGTGGTACAAAAGACAACAATGCTATTAGGCTTGTCAGCACTCTCTGGTTTAGGCTTTTTCTTTTATGCAATTGCTGCTGGATTATCTAGTAGCTTTATCTATATGACTGCAATCGTTAGTATGTTTGCAGGTGTTGGTTTAGCGTTTTTTATGATTTTTAAGCCTCATATGGCTAAGACCCTAGCCATTCCTTATGCTTTACTAGAAGGTTTGTTCTTGGGCGGCATCTCGATGATATTTATGAGTATGTATCCAAGTGTGCCGTTGACTGCGTTATGTGCAACCTTTGTGACAGCCGCGGTTATGTTAGGTCTATATCGCTCAGGCCTAGTGAAGGTCACGGATAAGTTTCGCTCTATTATGATGTCAGCAGTTTTTGCGATTATGATCTTATACGTTGTGCAGTGGGGTTTTGTGTTGTTTGGCTCAAGCTTACCGTTTTTATTTGATGGCGGGATGATTGCTATTGGCTTTAGCTTGTTTGTCATCGTTATCGCCTCATTCAGTCTGTTGTTGGATTTTGATAACATTGAGCGCGGAGTAGCAGCAGGCGTTTCTGAAGACTACGAATGGATATTTAGTGTAGGCATTGTAGCGACTTTAGTATGGATGTATATCGAGTTCCTACGTTTGCTAAGTTATTTACAAGACTAACTAAAAGTAACGTTTTATTAAAATTATGCTTAAAAACCGCCTTTAATAACAGGCGGTTTTTTTATGGATAAAACTAATGGCTTGTTAAAACTTAAGTTGCGATGAAAGAAGCATTGTGATTGAGATTAGCAAGTCTGATAAGCTTCAAGTAACTAGATGATAACAGTTGTTATATGCAAATATAGGTTAAGCTCGTTTTAAACGCAGCGCATTTAACACCACTAATAATGAGCTTAGCGACATGCCAATAGCAGCGAGCCAAGGCGGAACATAGCCTAGCGCCGCTGGTATTAACACGATACCGTTATAAGCGAGAGCCCAGCGAAAGTTTTGTTTAATAATACGTTCGGTTTTATCAGCGATACGTTTAGCAGCAGTAATTGCATCGATTTGACCGTTCAATATGATACTGTCACTAGATACTTGTGCCAAATCTGCGGCCCCAGCAATCGAGGTCGACACGTCTGCTGCTGCCAACACAGGGGCATCATTGATACCATCGCCGACCATTAGGACGACTGCGCCTTCAGCTTGCAGTTTTTGTAAGTGGTTAACCTTATCGGTTGGCGATAAACCGTTGTAAGCAGACTGCATTCCCAAATCTTTAGCCATTACGAGCGCTTGCGGGCTTGGATCTCCTGTTAGCATCACTGACTCGATACCATACTCCTTAAGGGTATCAAGCATCGGTTTGGCATCATCACGTATCTTGTCATTGAAATAAAAACATGCCATTCCCTGCCACGTACTGCCACCGTTTGCTTGGCACGATAACACCACCGCGGAGCTGGCACGATGAGTAACTAAATTAATAATGGAGTCATCAATGGGGCTTATATGACTATCAAAATTATCGTTGACAGAACTATCGTTGACCCTATCCAAAGCGAAATCTATATGTCCAATACGGTACAATACGCCATCAATCACGGCTTCCACCCCGCCCGCTGGATAATGCTGCAAACCTTGGGTAAGTGGTAAATGCAATTGATGAGCCGCTGTTAGCAATGCATGAGCAATAGGATGACGACTGCCTACTTCTAAAGCGGCAGCAGTGGCTAAGAGACTGTTTTTTTGTGAAGCTGTCTTTGATTCATCTTTTTCATGTTGTTGTACAGAGTCTAATAGCTCAATATTCAATAAGTTTGGTTTACCATAAGTAAGTGTGCCCGTTTTATCAAAAGCCACGTGGGTGATTTCTGCTAGTGTTTGTAGCGTATGTCCACGAGTCGTCAAAAAACCATAGCTTGCCAAGCGATTGGTCGAGACAGTCAATGCAATTGGTGTGGCCAATGACAGCGCACAGGGACAGGTCGCTACTAGTACCGCTACAGTTGCCCAAATCGCTTGGCTTGGATCAACGACATACCAGCCGATAAACACCAACGCCGACAGTACTAAAATGCGCGCAACAAACCAACGTGCCAGCTTATCTGCTTGCTGAGCCAGCTTTGGCTTTTCGCTCATAGCACGGTTCATTAGCCTATCAATCAGGCCTATTTGACTGTCTGCTGGCAGTGCGGTAATCAACATCTCAAACGGCTGACTGTCGTTCTGAGCGCCGCCAATAATATAGTCACCTTGAGTTTTGGCGATCAAGTTGCCTTCACCTGTTAATAGGCTCTGAGAGACTGTAGCAGTTGGACTTAGCAAAATACCATCACTAATAATCTCGGAACCCGCCTCAACTATGATGATATCGCCCACTTGTAAACTATGAGCGGTGACCATTTGCTTTTCTTCATCTTCGTTTTGTCGTTTTAAGAGACCCAATTGTCGATTACGTGTCTGCTGCCAGTCTTTAGCAATACGCAAGGTTAGTTGCTGGACGTCGTCCTCCATGTTCTGCATAAAGTTAGGTATAGAGCTTGACGCATGCTGATTGCTTGTACCCTCAATAGTCACATTATCAATCTGCTCAGCAAGATTTTTTCCTGCTTTATTAACATCACTCTCCCCAGTCGTACTTTGCTTTAATTGCTGCAAAATACGTTCGGCAGACTCTTTGTCTTCAGCAATTTTTTGTACCAGTACCGGCTCTACAACGACTAGGTCATTTGCCATAGTAGCTGCTTTTAGACGTGCATTATGCTCAATATAACGTCCTGCCAATAAGAAGAAAATAAACATACTGACTGAGTCATAATACGTCTCTCCTTGACCAGTAACAGTGGCATAAAGACTGGTAAAGAAAGTAACAATCAAGGCAATACTAACTGGCACATCCATATTGACTTGGCGTGCACGAATCGCTGACCAAGCCGAGGTAAAAAACGGTATACCTGCATAAAAAAACACAGGCGTACTCACAAATAAAGATACCCAGCGTAAAAAGTCGCGCTGGAATATCAGCATATCGCTATACTCGCCAAAATAGATCGCTACGGCATACATCATCGCCTGCATGGAACCCAATGCTGCAATACCAAGCCTTAGTAGCATCTGATTGTTGTGACGTGCCAGCATAGCCTCATGGGTATCTTGCCGATAAGGTTTTGCTTCATAGCCGATCTCGTTAATGACAGCTAAGATACGGCTAATAGGCAGCTTGCTCTCGTCCCAAATCACTCGCATACGCTGATTGGTCAGATTTACCTGACATTTGCGAATACCATCTAACTCATCTAATCGTGATTCAATCAACCACGTACAAGCGGCACAGCGTAGATTGTTGACAGACAACTCCGCAACTGACATACCATCTTGGGCATAGACAAACTGCGACTTTATTTCGTCATTATCGTAGGCTTCAAGGCGTGTTAATTGAGTGGGTAGACTGGCTGTACGGTTGATTTCTGAGCGATCAAGGTAATACTGCTCAAGTCCAGCTTCTACAATGCTTTGAGAAGCCAGTTGACAGCCCATACAACACATCTCACGTGACTCCCCTAATATCTCAGCATGAAAGGGTGGCTGCGGTACTGGATCACCGCAATGGAAACAGTGACCGGCAAGCGGCAATACCAAACCTTCAATGATTGAGCTGTCTTCATGAGATATGATTGCGGGTATTGATGACGAGACACTAGACATAATCGTGCTTACTTCCTTTAGACATACTGCTTTACAGATATTGTGTTGCATAAATATTGCTTGATTTAGACTAAATTTAAGCTTAACAATAACCTAGCAACTATTGATAAAATAACAGCAGATAATCCATACAAAAAACACCATTTTTGGGCGTATAGGCTGTTATCCTATATGGCACTTATTAAATAAATTAAAACCTTATAGACAGTCATATATAAGCGAATGCCATATTAAAACTCATTCGTTAAATACAATATTTGCCCTACTCTTAGTTCTTTTAAACTCATATTAGTACTATTACTACGCTTTCATTAGTTCATTTATATATTGATATTCGATGTTATATCATTATACACCTTCCTAGCTAAACCCAATAAAACCTTAAGTCGATGATGATAGATTGAAAATTTTGTCAATTTGCGTCATTATGAGGCAGTTTTTTATCCCAATACGGTGCGTTATCAGTGCGAAAATCTAATCCTAAGTTACCTCAGTCTGCTGCAAGTAATCCCCCCTCGCAGCAACGCGGAATTGTATTTAGTAGTATTCTATTAATCATTGTCATCGTTGGCATGGTTTTGTTGGCGCTGTATCTGGTCAAGCTTGACCGTACTATTACTCATAAGTTTGAAGGTAAGCGCTGGGATATTCCTGCCAAAGTGTATTCGCAACCGCTTGAGCTTTATCAAGGTGCGGCAGTTGACAACAGTATGATGAAGACTTGGCTTGAGCTGCTTAATTATCGTAGCAACAAAGCCTATGATCGCACAGGTAGCTTCTATAAGTCAGGCAATAACTACTTTATTCATACGCGCGGCTTTACTTATAGCGCAAACGATATTGATAAAGAACAAGTCATCAAAATGACGATTGCCAACGATAAGATTAAGTCGATTCAGAGCACTGAACAAAATAAGACTGGCATTATTCGTCTTGAGCCTGTAAGTATTGGCGGCATTTATCCGGATAGCAATGAAGATCGCATGGTTGTCTCTTTAGATGACGTACCGCAACCATTAATTGATGCCTTAATCGCGACTGAAGATCGCGGTTTTTATGAGCACAAAGGAGTATCTATACGCGGTATCGCCCGTGCCGTGATCAACAACTTTTCTGGTGGCTCTATGCAGGGGGGGTCGACCATCACCCAGCAGCTTATCAAAAACTTTTATCTGAATTCTGATCGCACCCTTAAGCGTAAAGCCAATGAAGCACTGATGGCCGTATTACTAGAGCTGCATTATAGTAAAGATGAGATTTTGCAAACCTATCTTAATGAGATCTATCTTGGTCAAAATGGTAACCGCTCTATAAATGGTTTTGGCTTGGCAGCACAATTTTATTTTAACCAACCTCTAAATGAGCTGCGCTTGGATCAACAAGCCATGCTAGTCGGTATGGCTAAAGGGCCAAGCGTCTACAATCCTCGTCGCCATCCTAATGATTCAAAGGCACGTCGTGATGTAGTGCTCAACAATATGCTACAGATGGGTTCTATCAGTCAAGAGCAATACGATACGGCACTAGAAAAGCCTCTTGGAGTGGTAGACAAGCCTGTTGAAGGCAAAAGCCAATTTCCAGACTTTTTGGACATCGTCAAGCGCGAGCTTAATGACGTCTATTACTCTGATGACCTAAAAAACGAAGGTCTTACCATTATTAGTACCCTTGACCCTATTGCGCAATTAGCAGCCGACAAAGCGGTTGATAAAAAACTTGGCGAATTACGTCGCAACAGTAGTAAGACCAAAGACTTGCAAAGTGCCTTGGTCAGTGCCAATCCTGAAACCGGTGAGCTTGTCGCTGTCGTTGGTAGTGGTAGCGAGTTTACTGGTTTTAACCGTGCTGTTGATGCCAAGCGTCAAGTTGGATCATTGTTAAAACCTGTTATTTATATGACAGCGCTTGAAAGCGGTCGCTACAATTTAGCCAGCCCCGTCGATGATTCTCCGATTACGGTAAACTTAGGGGATGGTAGCAAGTGGAACCCTAAAAACTATAGTGGTCGTGATCATGGTTATGTTCCATTAACAACAGCACTTGCCAAATCGTATAATCAAAGCGCCGTGCGTTTGGGAATGGAATTTGGCATTGACACATTTGCCAAACAGTTACACCGTTTGGGTATTGAAGAAAAGATCCCCGCTTATCCCTCAGCGCTATTAGGCTCAGTTAACTTAAGTCCTATGGACATGCTTGGCGTGTATCAAGTCTTTGCAACTGGTGGCTTTCGCACCCCTATTCATAGTATTCGAACCGTTATTGACAATCGTGGGCGAATTTTGCAGCGTACTGGTCTGAACACTCAACGTAGCATACCACCTGAAACCAATTACTTAACCAACTACGCCTTACAAGAAGTGGTCAAAAACGGTACTGCCAAACGTGCCCAATCACTTGGTAGCAATTTAAACCTAGCGGGTAAGACTGGGACGACCAATGACTACCGTGATGCCTGGTTTGCAGGCTATAGCGGCAACTATGTGAGCGTCGTCTGGGTTGGACGTGACGACAATAAACCAATTGGGCTTAGCGGTGGTACTGGAGCACTGCCAGTATGGGTTGATTATATGAATCGTATAAAATTGACGCCTGTCGCGATGCCAGAGCCTGAAGGAATTGAATGGTTATGGCTTGAGAATAACACTGGCAAACTATCTAATGAGCGCTGCGCCTCGGCTCGATATTTACCAGTCATGTCGGCACATTTGCCAGAAGAAGCGAGCAGCTGTGCGATCTCTTTGTATCAGCAGGAGCAAGCACGTGGTCAAATACAATGGGAAAATGAGCAAGGATCGATCAATCAGCAGCGTCAGCGTGAAGGTCTAAATATACCAAACAGTGAGATAATCGAGCCAACTGACGAAAATGGTGATAACGATACTCAAAGACGTACGGATACTTGGTACGATCGAGCTCTTGAGTGGTTCTAGTAAAATATCTGATAAGCTGTTGATTCATACTGTTGGTTAAAATGACACAGAATAAGGGGTTTGATATGGCGGTATTTATGCAACATCAGTACTTGGTAGTACAGAACAAAAGCTACAAAAGTCTCAGCAGATCTTTATTGCTAACAAGTGCGCTCATCAGTACTTTGATGTTGAGTGCTTGTCAAACGACATCATCGCTACCTAGCAACACTGCTACGGTGATAACCAAAACGCCTGTGACTGTAGCACCTACCACAACTAAAACACCGTCTGATATTCAAAATCGTCCTGATGGTACAAATATCTACCAAACCAAACCATATATACCGCCTACTGATGCTACGCCAAAGAATAATACTTACTCAGAAAACACCTCAGACGCTAACAACCCTTTAACACAGCAAACACAGGTCATAGAACAACCAGAAATCATATTTAACGAGCCTGTATATACTCCCCCGCGTGACGATTATATGATCTCGCAGCCCCCTACTGCACCGTCACATAACGAGCTATTAGAGCAGGCGCGTCAGAATTCAAAACAAAAAAGCCGTCAACCTACTGATAATCAAAGTAACTTGCCAGCTTTTCGCAATCTCATGCAAACTGGTACTAGTCATTTAAAATCAGGCAATCTAACGTCTGCTGAGAACAGCTTTACCCGTGCGCAGCGTTTAGCACCGAGATCATCAGCAGTATACTTTTATCTATCACAAGTAGCCCTAAAAAAAGGGCAACCGCGTAAAGCTGAGGCCATGGCGCGGCGTGGTCTGACTGTTTCTGAAGATGCCAATCGCCGGCGTTCATTATGGCAGCTTATCCTACGCTCAGGTCAACAACAAAACAATTCGCGTGTTGTTCGTGAAGCGCAACAAGCACTTAAGTAATTTTGAGCTACTTTTACATAAAGTACAGTAGCTTACATTTGTTTTACTCACTTTAATCTAATCAAAGGTATCTTTATGGCATGGCAACAACTGCACCTCCAGTGTGAAAAAGCAAACGTCGAACTTGCAGAAGCACTGTTGTTAGAGGCAGGCGCACTATCTATCGCGTTAGACGACGCAGGTGATCAACCCTTATTTGAGCCATTGCCTGGCGAATCACCTTTGTGGGATGACGTAATACTAACCGGCCTTTTTGACGCTACTACCGAAGACGGCAGTCGACAGGCCGTTGAGCAGCTCAGTCATGATATTGCAGCACAAATACAAGCCAGTCGCATTTGGTTGACAGCAGTTGACGATAAGGACTGGGAACGTGAATGGATGACTCATTATCATCCAATTGAATGCGCTAACAACCTATGGATTGTGCCTAACTGGTTAACGCCACCCGACGCTGATGCCACTAATATTGTTATGGATCCAGGACTTGCCTTTGGCACAGGTTATCACGCCACTACGCGTCTATGTCTAGACTGGCTAACCGAGCAAGACTTAGAGAATAAAGTAATAATAGATTATGGTTGCGGCTCGGGTATATTGGGCATTGGCGCGTTGTTATTAGGTGCCAAACACGTCTACGCAGTCGATATTGATCCACAAGCAGTTCTAGCTACGAACCAAAACGCTGCACGCAATAAGGTTGATGGACAATTGCAAGCATTTTTACCAGAAGCGTTTGCAGATTATTGCGCGCAGCACGATATTATTCCAGTGGATGTTATTGTTGCCAATATTTTAGCGAAACCTCTTATTAGTCTCGCTCCCTATTTTGCAACTTTAATGACACCTAAAGGACGCATAGTGTTAGCAGGATTAATTGAGTCTCAAACCGAGCAAGTTGCAGAGGCTTATCGTCCTTACTTTGACCTCGATTCTAAACATGCTTTCACTTCTCAAGAAGATCAACATTGGCAACGTTTGTCAGGAGTATTTACACAATAGCAATAAAAAATAGTTTTATTTACACACTAGCAACAATTTATTACATCTGTTACGATAGGTAATTGGTTGGATTTTGCAAATGCAATACTACTCCCTATTGTCTATCGTGCTACAGATATCTCAAATAAGACAGTTTTTGGTGAGTGAGTATATGGTGATTATTACTGTATTTCTTTGGACTCAATTACATGACTACGCTTATCAAAACACAATGTCCTTCTTGTCAAGCCTACTTTAGTTTACCACAAACTTTATTAAATGAGCTGGATGCCAAAGTACGCTGCAAACGCTGTCAGCAGATATTTTTGATCAATGAAAACCTTGTGGTTTCTGGTGATGAGCCTTCAGGTATCAATAGCACCTCTACTTTCAACCAAAAAAATAAGCATAATAACGCGCAACGAAAGGATGATGACTTTTTATCTTCTGACACGCTTATCTATGATGATATGCCTATTGATGATCTTGAATCGCCAAACTCAGCACACAATTCATTGGATGAGATGAGCGCTTGGTCTTTTGATTTGGACGCTACGCAAATATCATCAACGCATCAAAACTCTGCAAACGCAGCTGATAAATCAATAGCCACTGCAGATAGCGACGCTTTCATTGATCATGATATCTATAACGAACCAGAAAACATGTTTGAAGAAACAAATAATGCTATAAACACCATGTCTCGATACGACAATGTTTCAGTCCCTATTGATACTTCTAACAGAAATACTAATAATGATAATGCATGGCTCGAAAAACTTCTTGAAGAGCAAAACCATAAAACAGACGTTATAGAACCTGGTACTGATTTATCACAATTGCTGGTGAGTATGGGCGTACCACTGAGAGATCAATTTCAAGCTACTCCTAAGCGCGCAAGCAAAGTTCAGTCACGTATTTATCCAGTACAATCTCGTGTACAAACATCCATCGCTTCGTTACTGTGGCTGGCCGGCTGTTTGGTGTTGATAATGCTATTGTTTGCACAATATGTTATTTTTAATTTAGACAATCTAGTCAAAAATCCAATGTATGCAGAGCGCTTACAAGCAGTTTGCGCTATTGCCGCTTGTAGTCTACCCACTGCTGATATGACAGCTTTTGATATCGTTGACGTGATTTATCGGCCTAGTAAGGTAAATGCTGCTGATGGGTTTACCGATATAGCAGCTACCCTGGCAAATCAAAGCACAAAATCTCAGTTATTACCCAATCTAAAAGTCAGTATCTATAGTAATGACGATGTTATTGGAGAGTTCATTGCCATGCCAAAGGACTATCTAGTCAGCAAACAAAACCTACTCTCTGCTGAACAAAACAAACCCTTTATGTTTACCGTCCCTGTGGTCAATGATGAGATTAATAAAGTAATTATTGATCCTATTTATTAATCTTTTATGCCTGCCTGTCTCTAACCTGATGTTTACATTGATATGCAGTTTGACACCCAGTTAGCCTTTTATTTATAACCTTTGTCGTATGACAATATTTAAGGACATTATCTTATGGCACACTCAGTTCCTCCTACTGCCAACCATCTTGCCCACCATCATGATCATCTTCGCGAGTCTGATAATCAAGATAGCATTCAGCAGCCAACAATGGACGCACAAAGCAGCTCAAACAATGACTTGTATGGCAACTCAGAGCTTGCTCCAGTCAATGCACCCTTGCGAGTACATGTCGAACGTGTCGTACGTGAATACTTTGCTGCTTTGGAGGACGAGATGCCAACAGACTTTTATGAGCTTATCTTAAGAGAAGTAGAGCTACCTTTGTTAACAGTCGTGCTTGAACAAACTCGTGGCAATCAAACCAAGTGTGCTCAAATCTTGGGTCTCAACCGTGGCACATTACGTAAGAAACTAAAAATTCATAATTTAATGTAGTTGGTTGTATAGAAGTTAGTATTTATGCTCTAAAATGATATTGAGTTTTGTGTAAATGAGTCAGATGTTTTATTATAGGCATCGTGATTATTAGGGTGTTTTTAAGGTTAGACGGTATATAGCTGACTGCAGATACGCTGTTATAACCTTAAAGCTTCACTTCATGCTGTTAATATCACGCTTTATCATTATTGTATAAGGCAATTTATAGATTAAATGTAATTGTATCTGTGATTGCTACTACTATCTTGCCGGACGTTTTGTCGGGCTTTTTCTATGGAATCGTTTTTATGGCTACCAAACCGTTTGCTCTACTCTCAGTCTCTGATAAATCTAATATCATAGAATTTGCTCAAGGGCTTATTCAGTCAGGATTTGACTTATTATCCACTGGTGGTACTTATCGGTTGCTCAAAGAGCATGATGTGGCGGTAACTGAAGTATCAGATTATACTGGTTTTCCTGAAATGATGGATGGCCGTGTTAAAACATTACATCCAAAAATTCATGGCGGTATCTTAGGTCGCCGTGGTACAGACGATACAGTAATGAATTCACATAGCATTGATCGTATCGATTTGGTCGTGGTTAATCTGTATCCATTTGCTGAAACGATTGCTCGTGCCAATGTCACTATGAATGATGCTATTGAAAACATCGATATTGGTGGTCCAACTATGGTACGTGCCGCTGCTAAAAATCATGCTCATGTAGGTATCGTAACTGACCCAGCTGATTATGAGCGTGTGCTTACCGCTTTAGGTGACGGCACGGAGCTGACAACGGCTCTACGCTATGACTTAGCTGTCAAAGCGTTTGAACATACGGCACAATATGATGGTATGATCGCCAACTTCCTAGGCAGCCGTGTCAATGATACTCAAGAGCCTGAAAGTTTTCCGCGTACCTTTAATGTGCAGTTTGAAAAAGCACAAGACCTACGTTACGGTGAAAACCCTCATCAAAATGCAGCCTTCTATACCGAAAACCAGTCTTTAAAAAGCCAGCAAGCTTCTATTGCTACTGCAAAGCAATTACAAGGTAAAGCGCTCTCTTATAACAATATCGCTGATACTGATGCAGCTCTTGAGTGCGTTAAAGCTTTTAATGCATCTGCTTGCGTCATCGTAAAGCACGCTAATCCTTGCGGCGTAGCAGTGGATCAAGACCAGGTCGCAGCTTATAAGACAGCATTTAGCACAGACCCTGAGTCTTCTTTTGGCGGTATCATTGCTTTTAATCGTCCATTAACCGTGGCGGCTGCTAAAGCTATTATTGACAACCAATTCGTTGAAGTCATTATCGCCCCAAGTATTGAAGACGGCGTGCTTGAGACAACTGCGACTAAGAAAAACGTACGTGTATTGGTTTGCGGCGAGTTGCCAGCGCCGGCTCAGCGTGACTCTCAACTTGACTATAAGCGCGTCAACGGTGGTTTACTCGTACAAGAGCAGGATTTAGGTTTGATTACGGCTAATGATCTAAAAATCGTTACCGATGTTCAACCAACTGAAGCCCAAATCGCTGACTTGCTGTTTAGCTGGAACGTTGCAAAGTATGTCAAATCCAACGCTATTGTTTATGCCAAAAATCAGCGTACTATTGGTGTGGGTGCAGGTCAAATGAGCCGCGTCAACTCAGCTCGTATCGCAGCTATCAAGGCGGAGCACGCTGGATTGGTTACTGAAGGAGCTGTCATGGCATCAGATGCTTTCTTCCCATTCCGTGACGGTATTGATAATGCTGCAGAAGTAGGTATTTCAGCGATTATTCAGCCTGGTGGCTCTATGCGTGATGATGAAACCATTGCTGCAGCAAATGAGCACGGCATTGCCATGGTCTTTACTGGTATGCGCCATTTCCGCCACTAGTACTCAGCCAGTTAGTATTTATTTATCATCCATCAAAAAAGCCACTGTATAGTACAGTGGCTTTTTTATTCAGTAAATCTCGCCCATCTTTTAGCCATTCTTAATCGCTAAAACTAAAGCCATGATACTTTTATTGACTTTGTGCGCCGGCTATATTGGCTTCATTGATTTCAACTTTATATACTAAGCGCAGATAATCTAAATAATCTTGTAGCTGATCTTGACCTAGATTGTCGCGAATGATACGTGCGGTTTGGGCTTTTTCTATATCCGATAACTGTGATTGTTGTTCAGTTTCGATGCGATTGCCAACTATCACACTAGCGCCTATCTCAGTCTCGCTAGCTAACGCTACAACCCCATCTTTAGGCGCTTGCTGACTGAATGCTAAACTGCGTTCTTTATTGGTCAATAACGTTGTTTGACGATTCACTTGACCTAATGCTTGAAAGTTTACTGGTTGCTCATTAATATCAGCCACAGTCTTAATACCAGCAGCTAATTGTTTAGCGTCTTCAAGAGCCATAGCACTGGCTTTTTGTTGACGTAGCTTTTGCGTGATTATCGGTGTTGCTGCTGCAAGCGTAAGAGTCTGAGTAGGACGATAGTTACTTGGTTGTACCCACGCCGTACCATTACCGACCTCAATCCCGGCTGTTACTGCTTGATCTTGAATAGTAAACTCATCAAACGCCTGTTTAATAACAGCAGGTTGCGACAACACTGAGGTGTTATTTTCTTTACGATAATCTTTAATATTTTTCAATGCCACATTTTCTTGCTGCGCAATATCTTCGATACTAAAACCATCAGCTGCCAAGTCATTAATCGCCGTTACTTTATCAGCATAAATAGATTGACGTTTATATTCTTTTGCCTTGATTGTTAGCTCGTCACGCATGCTTTCTAGGCTTGGTATTTTGCTACCATTGTCTTCTGTTACCGTAAATATCTGATAACCAAAACTGGTTTTGATAGGTGGTGTAACATCACCAACACTCAAACCTTGTAATGCTGATTCAACAGTGGCAGCATCGTTGCCGAATACTGAGGCATTAAACAGTCCAATATTACCACCACTTGCTCCTGATGGATCGTCTGACTCTGACTTAGCCAATGTTACAAATGACTCACCTTTATCAAGACGGGCTTTAACATCGCTGGCGCGTGCCTTTGCATCATCACCAGTCAATAAGATTTGGCTAATCTTACGTTCGTCGACCACAGCAAGACCTTGCTTATAGCTTTCATATTGCTGTTGCAGCTCTTCTTCTGTCACTGTATCAACTTTGATCATCGCTGGGCTCAGCTGAATGTACGCCAAGTCAACCATCGCATCACTTTTTAGCGTTTCTTTATTGGCATCATAGTAGGCTTGAATATCGTTTTCGCTAAGCTTAACTTGCTGCTGATAGTCTTGCCAATCAAAGCGGTGCAGCCAAATATCACGCGATTCTAGCTGCAAATCAATCAATTGATTTACCGCTTGCATAGGGTAAATGGCAGTACCAACGATACTAGCATTGAGCTGGTCAAGACTTAGTTGATTGCGAAATTCAGCAAAAAGTTGGTTTTTATTCATGCCACGTTGACGTAAAAAGTTTGAAAACTGAGCATTAGAAAACTCACCATTTTCATCTTTAAAAGCTTCCTCTTGACGTAACAGACGATTAATCGTTTCATCTGATACTGTCATACCTAGCTTGCCAGCTTGCTGCTCAAGCAAAGTACGATCAATCAACCCTTTTAACACTTGCTCATGTAATACGTCTTCATTTAATAAGCTTGCATCATCAATTTGGTCTAAAATCTCAGAACGTCTATTGTTGACTGCGTTCTGATACTCTGATAAGCCTACACTTGCTTCACCTACTTGAGCAACTTGATTGGGGTCAACATTACCCTGAAAGTAGCTTTCAATGCCCAATAAAGCAAGTGGCGATAAGCATAGAATCAATAAAATGCGACCAGGCCAGCTTTTTAAAAAATCGCGCAATTTATCCATAGTTATTTCTACTTTTAACTCATATTGATGATGAACCATTGCAACACTGTCGATGACATGTAAAACAATGAAATGATAAATGGTATGTGTGTTATTTGAAACTGATAAAATCGTAATTCAATAAAGCAATATCGTTACGCGCGCCCTATGATACGTGAATTTTGGTCTATACTCAAAATATTCCAAGCTTGTACGGCACAAATTTTAGCAATAAAAAAAGCACCTTTGTTTAAAGGTGCTTTTCATTGCTTGCTTTGCTATTAAAGATTAAACAACAAATATAAAAAACAAGCCAATATTCGCCTAGTTTAAGCGCTCTTTTAAGTTTTTACCAGCTTTAAAGCTTGGTACTTTACTTGCTGGAATGCTTAGCTCTTCACCTGTCTTAGGATTGCGGCCAGTACGAGCTTTACGGTCTTTTACGCTAAATGTACCAAAACCGACCAATGAGATGCTTTCACCAGCTTCTAGAGCTTCGCCAACGCTTTCCATAACGGCGTTCAATGCATCACCAGCTTGAGTTTTGTTTAGACCACTTTTATCTGCGATGCTATCAATTAATTCTGACTTATTCATAAAATTTCCTTCAAGTTTAAGGGCTGAAATAAACGCTAACGTCCGGCATTGTATCGCTCTCACATGATATAAGCAATAAAAACCATTTTAGACGCTTTTGTTTGCAGGTTGCGCGTTATTAACGTCTTTATATCAAGGCAACAAAAGGAGCGCAAGCGATTTTACATTTTTTCGCTTGCGAAACTACGTATTTGACACTTAACGTTACGCAAATCTCCTGTAACTCTTTATTTGATGTATAAATTTGCTTTAAAAATACTACTTATAAAAGAATGGTTTAGTAGACTTCTAATGTAATTTTCGTACTCTACAATACAAACTTTACTAAAAAAGTGTCGCTTTTAATATAATTTAAATGGTTAACTCAACGTTAAAGGTAGAAATTCATCTTATACAATGATTCTTTATGACCACATAAGACTATTGATTGATAGCCAACAACGTTAGTATAGTTTTTAGCGGCTTGTATTATCATTCTATTAATGCTTATCAATTTACTGTTTGCTGTTAGTTCATAGCACAACAATTTATTAACTGACATAGAGATACATTACTTTTTATGATGAAAACGTTATGATAGCTGTCGCATAGTATGTTATAAAAAACCGAACTATAATCAATCCTATGTTTGCAAACATTCATTGTTACTTATATTTTATGTTTTCTTTTAACCTGCCCAATAAAATGGATTACTTACATGAAGCGTACTACATTGTCTCACTCTCTTCTTAATATCATTTTAGTGTTCATTGAGTCAGCATTGACCCTGTTGCTACGTCTAGATCCTGAGCTACGTAAAGCTGCCTACCCACTTGCTAAACAGGGCACTTTGGTTTGTCTGCGCCTCTATTTACCTCATGTAGAGGTTTTTGCAACTTTTAGCTACAAAGGTGTGTTACTCGACGCTCAACTACCTGTTGATCGTAGTGAGCCTGACGTCGTTATCAACGCTTATAGTATTCAAGTGTTGAATGCTCTTACCTCACACGACAGTGAAACAACTGAAAAATTACAAATGCGCGGTGAAGCCATTCAAGTGCAACTGGTTAAGCAGTTTATCACTCAGCTAGGGCTAGGCAGTTTGATCCAAGGTATCGTAAAAAAATTCAAAGGCGGCAGTACTAAGAAAAAGCCTAGTACAGAGGAGATGGAAGAAAAGAAGCATAATTATAAAATACGTATTGCAGAACAACAGACTCAAATAAATACGTTGACCATAAAAAATCGCGAGTTTGAAACAACAGTAAAAGAGCTACAAAGTAGACAAAAAACGCTTACCATTGTATCAGTTGTAGCGACTATCATCGCGATCGGTGCCATCATTGCTTTATTAATGAATTGATCTATTTAGCTTTGCTCTTGTTAAACAACGACACTTAATGACGCTACAGAGCTGTCGTTAAGTGTTCTACTCTTACTGTTCCCCTCTTTGTTATGTCTCTTTTTAAGTCTTAAGTTTACCGATTACTTTTATTAATAACCGTGATAGATAAGATTAACCATACTAAGACACTTTAATCTTGACTAAATTACTCAGGATTAAGTATAATAACTCTATCACAGCACATATCTGGTTAATCATTTGTTGTTTGATGGTGCTAGCATTTAATCTGTTTAGTATCGCCATGATGTAAGTAGTCTTACATTAATTTTATTAATCAATATGCTTAAGCTCGTTATTAAATTTGGCTTATAACTGATCAGCTTGGAGATATTTTATGCGTTTAACTACTCGAGGTAGGTACGCCGTTACCGCTTTATTAGATCTGGCTTTACAGACTAGTCAGCAAGACAGCGCTGTGTCCTTATCTGATATTGCAAAGCGACAGTCTATCTCTATCTCCTATCTTGAACAGCTGTTCTCCAAACTTCGTAAACGTGGCTTGGTTACTAGTATCCGCGGCGCGGCAGGTGGTTACCATTTGGCAAAACCTTTAGATGAAATAGACGTGATGACCATCATCTCTGCTGTTGATGAATCTGTTAACGCGATGCAGTGTGAAGGACGCGGTGATTGTCAAGGCGGTACAATGTGTTTGACCCATGATTTATGGTGTGCATTATCAAATCATATAGAACAGTACTTGAAAAATATAACATTAGCGCAATTATTAGATATGGAAAACGTGCAGTCAGTATCAGAACGTCAGCATACCTCTACTAAAGAGATTTCCTTAAAAGACATTAATACTATTACTTTATCGACCAGCGAGGCAAACCCAGCATGAGCCAACATAACACCCTTATATATTTAGATTATGCCGCTACTACGCCAGTTGCTAAACCAGTAGCTGCTAAGATGAGCGAGTATCTGACTGTAGATGGCATCTTTGGTAATCCAGCCTCGCGCTCACATGGCTATGGTTGGCAAGCAGAAGAAGCGGTAGAGACTGCTCGTGGGCAAATAGCTGAAGTAATCAATGCTGATCCGCGCGAAATCGTCTTTACTTCTGGTGCAACAGAATCTGATAACCTAGCAATCAAAGGTGCAGCACATTTTTATCAGTCTCGTGGTAAGCATATTATTACAAGTAAGATTGAGCATAAAGCAGTATTAGATACTTGCCGTGAGCTTGAGCAAGAAGGTTTTGAGATCACGTACCTTGAGCCGCAAGCAAGTACTGGTCTCATTTTGCCAGAGCAAGTTAAAGAAGCCCTTCGTGACGATACCATCTTAGTATCACTTATGATGGTAAATAATGAGCTTGGTACGATTACCGATGTTGCTGCTATTGGTGAGATTACGCGTGACGCAGGTGTTATTTTCCATGTTGATGGTGCTCAAGCTGTCGGCAAGGTAGTGATCAACCTTGAAGAGATGAAAATTGACTTGATGAGTTTTTCTGGTCACAAAGCATATGGTCCTAAAGGCATTGGCGCATTATTTGTTCGCCGTAAACCGCGCATTCGCCTAAAAGCAGAGCAGCATGGTGGTGGTCATGAGCGTGGTATGCGTTCAGGTACATTACCGACGCATCAAATTGTCGGTATTGGTGCAGCATTCGCTTTAGCTAATGAGCGTTATGAAGAGGATCATGCGCACGCAGCCAAACTACGTCAAAAGCTTTGGGATGGCCTACAAGATATCGAAGAGATTTACTTGAATGGCGATTTAGAACACAGTGTTCCTAACATCGTAAATATCAGCTTTAACTTTGTTGAAGGCGAATCACTGATGATGTCATTGAAAGACTTAGCGGTATCATCTGGTTCAGCCTGTACATCAGCGACGCTTGAGCCATCTTATGTGCTACGTGCAATTGGTCGTCCAGATGAGTTAGCTCACAGCTCGATTCGATTCAGTTTTGGTCGTTATACGACTGAAGAAGATATTGATACTGTGGTTAAGCAAATGCATGAAGCGGTTGATAAGCTGCGTGCCCTATCGCCACTTTGGGATATGTATCAAGAAGGTGTTGATTTAGATTCAGTTGAGTGGGCAGAACATTAATATTTGGTAAGATATATTTAATGAATTAGATAATAATATGGTTATAAAATATAGCCATTTAGTGAGAAATCAGACAATTATAAATAACGTTTTTATATGAAGTGTTTGACCCCAATTATCGATGAGTAGTTAAACCTTTCAATGTTAATAAATAACTACTCATCATCTAACTAGGAGAAAACCCCATGGCCTATAGTGACCAAGTTATTGATCATTACGAAAATCCACGCAACGTTGGCAATCTTGATAAAAATGCCAAAAACGTTGGAACTGGCATGGTCGGTGCCCCAGCTTGTGGTGATGTGATGCGTCTACAAATTCAAGTTGATGATAAAGGTATCATTGAAGACGCTCGCTTCAAAACTTATGGTTGCGGCTCAGCTATTGCGTCAAGCTCACTCGTTACTGAGTGGTTAAAAGGCAAAAGTTTAGATCAAGCTGGCGAAATTAAAAATATGGATATTGCTGAAGAATTGGCATTGCCACCAGTAAAAGTTCATTGTTCTGTGCTTGCAGAAGATGCTATTAAAGCTGCCATAACCGATTATAAAGGTAAGCATGGTACTGCCAAAGTAGCAGAAGAAGCGACAAGTTAAATCTGATAGCATACACAATGTATGCTGTTAGCACTGCTGTAGTAGTGTGAGTTGCATTACTAATAACGCTTAGAGGTGACAATGATGCTTATAGGTGCTTGTCACCTTTTATTTTTAAAAGTCATTAGATTGTGATGAGTTTATTGATATGACCATACATTTATAGTGGTTGTTATCAATGCATAAATTACCATATTGTATAAGTTACTATATTGTTAGTCGTCATCAAATTTAATAGTAAATAGGAGTTGGCATGATTGAGATGACAGAACGCGCCGCTCAGCATGTTCGAGATTTTTTGGATAATCGCGGCAAAGGTGAAGGTATTCGAGTTGGTATTCGTACAGCTGGTTGTTCAGGCCTAGCCTATGTTTTAGAGTTTGTAGATGTACCTGATGATAACGATACACGCTATGAAAGTCGCGGTGTCAGCATTTTTATTGATCCTAAAAGCTTGGTTTATTTAGACGGCTTATTGATGGATTATGAAAAGGAAGGCTTGAACGAAGGCTTTAAATTTACCAACCCCAATCAAAAAGGCGAATGTGGCTGCGGGGAATCCTTTACTGTTTAAAATGTACGATTACGATATTGAGCAAGTAGCAGCATCTTGATGTAAATGTTGCAAAGTTAGTATTGGCCATTAAGCCTCATATAAGTATGTATTTACAATATTCAGTTAAGCAAAGACCTGAAAAACAAACAGAACAGCAAGGCGCATAATATGACAGATGTCACTTTAGAAGCTCAGTTTGATAACTTTTTTGCTCTATTTGAGCATCCTGTACAGTTTGAAGTCGATCAAGATAGCCTTGATCAGCGTTTACGTTTACTACAAAAGCGTTATCATCCAGATAATCTTTCTGTTAATGGTAAAGAGAGCGTAACAGATACCGCGCAAGCAAAGCAACAATCTGAGCAGGCATCAGCCTTGATCAATCAAGCTTATCAAACCCTTAGTGCTCCTGATAGTCGTGCCAGCTATTTACTTGATATGGCTGACCAAGCACAGAATGTAGAACACTCTATTGCTGATTTGGATTTTTTAGAAGATGCGATGCAGATGCGTATTGATTTAGATGAAGCCATCGAAGATAAAGATCGTGCGACATTACAACAACTGCATCCGCAAATCATAGAGCGCTTAGCGCGTCAATCTAAACGTTTTGAAGAAGCTTATGAAAGTGAAGACTGGCAGACTGCCATTGATGCCACACAAAAGCTGAAGTTTTTGGTCAAATTAAATGCTGATGTGACGATCGGTCTTGATGAAGTAGCGAGCGCTGAACACTCAGATGATGATGACCTATATGTTTAAACTTGACGTATGAGTATTACACTCTATATGTATGGTCAAAATATTACTAACAATATTTTCTTATTTTAAGCGCTATTTTCTTCTATTGTAGAGTAAGACTTTAGCCGTTAAACTATCGTCGCCTGCATACTACATTTGCTTCATTTTACTTATCTATTTTATCTTTGAGTTATTTTATGTCTTTATTGCAAATTGCCGAACCCAATCAAAGCGCCCAACCTCACCAACATCGTTTTGGTTTAGGAATTGATCTTGGTACCACACGCTCACTGGTCGCTGTGGTACGTTCAGGCAAAGCGCAAGTCTTAGAGGCAGCTACAACGACTGATACTTTATTACCTTCTGTAGTTTATTATCCAAGTACAGGTAACCCCCTTGTCGGTTACGACGCTCTAGCGCACTTAGCAGATGATCCAAAAAATACGATTGTTTCAGCTAAACGTTTTATGGGCCGTAGCCAAGCTGATATCAAGTTCTCTCATCCTTATGAGCTGTCTGGTCACAAAGATGATATGCCAACGTTTGTCACCGCTCAAGGTGAGGTCTCTCCTGTTGAAGTATCAGCACGGATTTTAGCGGCTCTTGAACAGCGAGCTACGAGTGCCCTACCTATAGATAGTGTAGAAGGTGCTGTGATTACCGTGCCTGCCTATTTTGATGAAGCGCAGCGTCAGGCGACCAAAGATGCGGCACAAGCGGCTGGTATTAATGTACTGCGTTTATTGAATGAACCTACCGCTGCTGCAGTTGCATATGGTCTCGACAAACCCGCTGAAGACTCTGTTAATAGCGAGACTAAAGAAAACTACTACTTAATTTATGATCTTGGTGGTGGCACTTTTGATGTGTCTATTTTAAAGCTTAATGATGGTGTCTTTGAAGTATTAGCAACGGGTGGTAACAGTGCCCTAGGCGGTGATGATATTGATCGTTTGGTGACCAATTGGCTCATCAAACAAGCAAACGTCGATCCTAAAGACGTCAGCCCTCATGATAAATCAATACTTGCGCAGCAGGCTAAAGCCTACAAGCAAGCGCTAACTGATGCCAAACAAGTCGATATTGACATTATTGTCAATGAGCAGTCTTATCAAGGCGTACTGCGTCATGAAGACTTAGTCGCCATCGCTAACCCTGTTAGTCGCCGTACATTAAGCGTGTGTGAACAAGTACTGCGTGATGCAAAGCTATCTAGCACTGATTTAGATGAAGTAATTTTGGTGGGCGGCTCAACCCGTATGCCTGCTATCCAAGACGTTGTGGCTGAGTTTTTCAATAAGCAGCCACTTTGTCGCCTAAATCCAGATGAGGTCGTTGCCTTAGGTGCGGCTCAGACAGCGCATCAACTGGTTAGTGGTGATAGTGATGACCATTTACTATTATTAGATGTGACACCATTATCGCTTGGTCTTGAAACCATGGGCGGTTTGGTTGAAGTATTAATCCCACGTAATACCCCTATTCCTGTTAAAAAGCGTCAAGTGTTTACCACTTATCAAGACGGACAAACGGGCATGGTTGTTCACGTAGTACAAGGTGAGCGCGAAACAGTAGAGAACTGCCGTTCACTGGGACGTTTTGAGCTATATGGCATTCCGCCAATGAAAGCAGGTTTTGCCCGTATTGAAGTGACTTTTAGTATTGATGCTAATGGACAGTTGACAGTTAGTGCACAAGAAACCACAACAAAGACAGAGAGTCAGATTGAGATTGTGCCTTCTTATGGATTATCAGATGAGCAAAAAGAGCAGCTTTTGACTGCTGGATTTAAGCATGCAGAAGAAGATAAAAACGCTCGTTCTTTAATTGAGACTAAAGTAGAAGCTGAGCGCGAAGTGCTCGCGCTACAATCCGCCCTGAACGAGTTTGCTGCTTTATTAACATCGGAGGAGCAGCAGTCCCTTGCTAAGCATATTCAAGGGTTACAAACGGCCCTTGAAACTGACGACTTATCAGTTATCGAGAGAGAACAAGCTTCACTTAAACCGCACAGCGACGCTTTTGCTGCTCGTATTATGAATCAGAGTGTCAAAGCCAGCATGGCAGGTACAAGTGCTCAGGACTGGTAATAGCTACACTGATGACTATAAATCAATAAGTATAATTCATTTAATATAATATATTTATACGTTATAACATTTCATTTTTAGATTTTTAATCGATTAGTATTGGACAGACAATTTATGCCAAAGATTACTGTACTACCCCATCACGAGATTTGCCCTGAAGGTACTGAGGTCGAGCTTCAATCTGGTGATAACTTATGTAAAGCCTTGCTTGAAAAAGGCGTTAAGATTGAACATGCTTGTGAGATGTCAAAAGCATGTACGACCTGTCATGTCGTGGTTCGTAAAGGATTTAATAGCTTAGAAGAAATGGATGATATTGAAGCCGACTTGTTAGATCGTGCTTGGGGACTGGAACCTGATTCACGCCTGTCTTGTCAGGTGATGCTTGATGAAGAAGATTTAACCATAGAAATTCCCAAATATACGCTTAACCATGCTAAAGAAAATCATTAAAGAATAAGCATAAAGTTTTTCTACACTAAAAAGCCAGCTATTAAAATATAATAGCTGGCTTTTTGTTTGGATGAAAAGCTAGTAATCTTCGTTCATTGTGTTGATTAAAAAAACTGCCCCAGTTATCTTTTACTTATTGATTAAAGAATGCTCTTTTTCTTCCTTTTCAATACGTTCAAGTGCGAAGTTCAGTTTGCTTTTAATCTCTTTATAATCATAATTTTGCATGTCTTTAAAATTTAAATGTAGATTAAAGCCAGGTAGAGTATGATCCACCCACTTAGATAAGCGGCCTTTATTAGCGTCAGGGTCTAATACTTGCCAAGCATTGATACTACTATCAAAACCTTTTAACTGATAGGTGCCAGCATATTCGCATTCGTAATCGTGGCAGACATAATCATAAGTCCTTTGACTAATAAGAATATCTCCCTTTCCTGCTATCGATTCAAGACGAGATGCAAGATTTGCCTCTTTACCAATGATAGTATAGCTCATGCGACTATTACTGCCAAAGTTCCCTACATGACAGTAACCGGTGGTAATCCCAATGCGTACATACAGTCCTTCAAAGCCCATCAAACGCCATTCCTGACGTAAACTGCGCATTTCTCGGCGCATATCAATTGCCATGGCCACGCAGTCCAATGCATCTTGCCGCGTCCCTCGACTGTTGGGTTCACCAAAAAAACATATCATACCATCACCAACAAACTTGTCTAGCATCGCGCCGTGTTTGTTGGCAATAACTGTCATACATTTCATATAAGTATTTAAAATATCAGCTAGGTTATCAGAGCTTAGACTGTCAGACAGCTCAGTGAATCCAGCGATGTCTGAAAACATGATCGTAAGTTTCGCTCGTTTATTATTCACATCTACCACATTGTCTGACTTTACAATTGGTTGCCAGACCTGAGGAGGTATGAAACGGGACAATTTACTAATGACTGATACCAAAGTATTAAGTCGTCCCTTTGTCTTCTCTGCCGTGTTTTCGTAACTCAAATATTTATGATAAATCTCCCAAAACTGACAGCATATAGTAATAATACTAGCTAGTAATACAATGGGTGATATAAAGTCATCATTGCAAACCATCATATCGCTATTTAGCATGGTACTGACGTAATAAAACATGACAGTAATGACGATCGAAACAATAATCAGCTTAAGTCGATTTTCAGGCTCACTTAAGATGATTCGAATACCGATCAATAATGACAAACTCAGTGATAAGATGGTACAAAACTGCATACTTCCAATGACTGTTGACAATAGCATTACAACGATATTGGATGTCCAAAAGCTTGGTTGACGCCGGTAGTTGTAAATTAAAATCATTAGACTTGGTAGGCTTACAATTGTAAACAATACCATTGAAATAGAATTAAACTCAAAATGCATAGCGACCAGCACTACAGTAAGCAGTAGGACGAATATCTCTGGATAGTCAAACCGAGCATATTCTTGATTTTTCAATAAAGTCGATGATTTCAATCTACCTAAAAGAGGCATACTTGACAGTCGCTTAGATTAAGACAAGCTAAAAAAGCTTAGAAGAGTGAGTGTTAAATTTTATAATAAAATAGAGAGGAATACAGCTGGTTGATTGGCGGTAATGATCTATGTAGATGTTGTATAAGTTACTAGTAACGTACATTGCTAAAAATGAACAACAGTTAATCAATACTATTCATCCTAGATACCGTTTAACATTACTCAGTAGTGTCAGTAGTTGACGTTCTGGTTATAACGTAAGAAACAGTACAACGCAAAAAATATAAACGTAACCATTCGCCAAGTACTGTATCTAACATTGTATCTAACTGTTGATTAACAACTACATTTGCCAATCAAACGGCATTTGATGATGACCTCGCAATGCAATCATTAATGTTTGCTGCATTTGTGCCAATATATCTTTTGTATATGGTACTGCAGGTACGCCCCATACTGGATTTGGCCATTGCAGATCGTTTTGATAGCGTACTATATGATGAAAGTGTAGCTGTGGAACTTGGTTGCCGAGTGCTGCAACATTCATTTTGTCGGCTTGGAATGTCTTGGCAAGTTGGCTTGACAACCAGCTTGACTCACGTAAAAATTGTGCTTGGTCGGATTCAGACAATTCATACAATTCTTTGATACCTGATACACGTGGTATTAAAACCAGCCAAGGAAACTGGCAGTCATTAATCAAACGACATGTCGACAAGGGAAAATCCCCTACTAAAAAACTATCAGCAGCAAGCTTAGGATGTAGTTGGAACATAATAACGGCTTCTCTTGTTATAAAATATCAATAAAATCAGTTAACAGCTATCTATAATGGCGCTATTTTATCAGTTATCTGTAACGACGTGTTGAACATTCACACATACCTACTGCTGATCATACTCATCTATCAAAACTGTGTTCTATATCGAGGCGAGATGATAACAATATAACACCCTTGACTAAAGAAAACAGAACACGTTTTTAAGCTGTTTCGGCTACTGTATGTTCGCTAAAATAATGCAGTAGCTCTTGGATAGCAGTGACCCGCTGCTGCGGTGTCTCAAGTTTATCTGCGTCATTATAACGAATACCTGAAGCGCCGTTCATACGATAACGTTGACCATCAGATTGAATCAATTTAATGATTGCCAAAGCGTCAACTGGTGTATCGGGTGCAAATTCTAGCGTCACACTATGGCTATTGGCATCAATTTTATTAATTTTTAATGGCTCTGTTTGTAAACGGAGGTCATGAATGGCAAATAGCTGCTTGGTTTGATCTGGCAGCACGCCAAAACGGTCGATCATTTCAGTACGTATGTCGATCAAGGTTTCTTTACTATCCGCATTACTAATCCGTTTATAAAATAATAGGCGCTGGTGTACATCGTGCAGATACTCTTCTGGTATCAGTGCTGAGCTGTGTAAGTTTATTTCACTGGTTAACGATAACGGCGTGCTCAAATCTGGCTCTTTGCCTGCCTTGATGGCTTTGGTAGCCCGTTCGAGCATATCCATATACAGACTAAAACCAATTGCCTGCATATTACCGCTTTGCTGTTTACCCAGTATTTCACCAGCACCGCGAATCTCTAAATCTTCACTCGCCAGCATAAAGCCTGCACCCAATGTATTGGCGCGCTCAATCGCATGTAATCGGCGTTTGGCATCCCCTTTAAGACCCTTAAGCGATGGTACTAATAGATAGCAGTAGGCTTGATGATGACTGCGACCGACACGGCCACGCAACTGATGCAGCTGAGCCAGGCCAAATTTGTCAGCGCGCTCAATAATAATAGTATTGGCATTCGGTACATCGATACCAGTTTCAATAATAGTTGTACAAATTAACACATTGAATTTTTTATGGTAGTACTGCTGCATGATTTGTTCAAGCTGACGCTCCTGCATCTGTCCATGAGCGACCCCTACGCGCGCCTCTGGTACCAGCTCGCGAATAGTCTCTGCCATACGCTCAATACTTGCGACATCATTGTGCAATAAGTATACCTGTCCGCCGCGTAGCAACTCACGTAAAATAGCCTCTTTCATTAGAGCTTCTGTCTTTTGCATGACAAAAGTTTTAATAGCCAAACGACGTGCAGGCGGGGTTGCAATAATAGACATATCTCGCATACCAGATAACGCCATGTTAAGCGTTCTAGGTATCGGTGTCGCTGTCATCGACAAACTATCTACATCAGTCTGAATAGCCTTAATACGCTCTTTGTGACGTACACCAAAGCGATGTTCTTCATCGACGATCATCAACCCCAAGTTAGAAAACTTGACATCAGGCTGTAATAGCTTATGCGTACCTATCACAATATCAACTTTACCAGCAGCCAAATCTGCTAGCACCGTCTCCTGATGCTTTTTACCACCAAACCGTGATAAGGTCTCGATACGGACAGGCCAATCAGCAAAACGGTCGCGGAAGTTGTCTTCGTGCTGTCCTGCAAGCAAAGTAGTCGGTACTAATACGGCAACCTGATAACCAGCGCTGACGGCAATAAACGCAGCTCGCATGGCAACCTCTGTTTTACCAAAGCCCACATCACCACAAATAAGACGATCCATCGGCTGGTTTTGTCTCATATCTTCGATAACCGCGTGAATAGCGTTGGCTTGATCCGGGGTCTCTTCAAAAGCAAACTGGCTGGCAAACAGATCATATTGTGAGATATTTATTTTAAAATGAATACCCACTTTGGCTTCGCGCCTTGCTTGCATATTGAGCAGCTCTGCCGCCACATCATGAATTTGCTGCAATGCTTTTTGCTTGGCTTTGTCCCATTTTCCACTACCAATTTTGTGTAGAGGAGCAAGTGCTGGATCACCACCACTGTAACGACTGATCATTTGTAGACTGGCTACTGGTACATAAATACTGGCATCATCGGCGTATTTTAGATGGATAAATTCTTGCTCACCGTCACCCACATCTAAAATAATGAGGCCATTATAGCGACCAATACCATGCTCGATATGGACAATAGGACTGCCTTGTGTCATTTCAGTGACACTTTTGACCAAGAACTCTTCTGATACGCCACTTTGTCGACGGCGACGTGTTTGTAGTACTTGCCTACCGAATAGCTGAGTCTCACTAATCAGCACCAAACGTTCGGGGACAAAGACTCCGCGCTCAATCGGTGCAACTGTCAGACCAACATATGGTTTTTGGCTTGAATTGTTGTCACTGACCTTGTCTGCTGCTAAAAAATCTTTGAAGCTGTCATAGGTTTTTATATCAATTTTACCTTTGAACAGCTCAATGAGAATCTCTCGACGACCTGCAGTTTCAGCGACAATTAATACTGGTGTACCTGTTTCTACCTGCAGATGTAAAAAATCCAACAGTTCGGTTAAAGGTTCTGCCTTTTGGTGGTTTACTGTCAGTTGTGGCGGCATTTGCGCGCTTAATGTGACTAGGCCTTGTTGTTTGGTTTGCGATACAGTAGATGCGGATGCTTCTTGGCCATTAAGATCTGCTACATCTGTCATAGATGCAAGCTCTTCTCTTGCACTTAATATCACTCGTGGATACTGGTTTAAATGCTCATTCAGCGTATTGGATAATAAATACAATAGCTCTGGTGCTACGATAGGTTTATCAATATCATGACGACGCTCTTCATAGCGGCGCTGGATTTGCGACCAGTAATCCGCTTGGCGCTCATTGATTAGCTCATCTGTAATGAACAAAGCATCTTTAGGCAAATAATTGAATAAGCTGCTCTCTTGCTGCCAATCTTCTAGATCAAAAAACAACGGTTGATAATATTCAAGCCCACTACTCGCAATTCCTGCCATCACATCTTTATGTAACTCAGATTTACGGCTACTAGCATTTGGGAACATTGCAGCAAAATTCATGCGAAAAGTGTCTTTCCCATCTTCTAAAGGAAACTCTTTTGCAGGTAGTATTTGAAACTTCTTAATAGGTTTTGAGATATCGGGCAATTTATGCAACAACGATAGCGACTCTTGACCCATACTTTTATCATTACCGGAGACCATAGCCTTTAGATCATCATCGGTCAACGTACGCTGAGTCTGCGGGTGAAAAAAGCGAATTGTCTCAATTTCATCATCAAATAAATCTAGGCGCAGTGGAAATGGCTGACCCATCGCAAAAATATCAATAATACTACCGCGTACTGCAAACTCGCCTGGCTCAAATACATTGTCAACCGCACGGTAGCCCGCTTTCGCTAGTAGCTCACGTTGAGTATGGATATCAAATTGATCACCAACACCTAAATCAAAGTGTTGTCCAATCAGCCAGCTAGGCGGTGCAACGCGATGCATCAAAGCTTGTACAGATATGAGTAGCACACCTGACGTTGGCATATCTGTCAATAAGTTGATTCGTTCACTAACGATATCTTGGTGCGGGGACAGCTCATCATACGTTAGCGTCTCCCAGTCAGGAAAGACATAAGCATCAACGCCGCAAAATGCCAGTTCAGTCTCTATCTGGTTGAGCTGGTTTTGATCTCGAGCTACGACCACTTTCAAACGTTCTGACACTTCCCATATAGTCGTTTTGACCAAACTTGCTAACCATAGACTGCCTACTGCACCATGTACGGGTGCAAGCCAGCGTCTTTGCAAGTTTTGGATAGGAAATAGCTGTTCATTAATGGGAGCAAAAGCGTCAGTTAGGGCAGTGATAGACATAGCAGGTAGGATCTATTTAAGAATCTGGCAGTTATTATACGAATATTTTCGCAATTGACCAAAACTAATTTACACTTTAACAGGCTGCTACGATTTGACAAAACTAAACGGTTTGTTAACATGGCACGCTTTTGGCTATTCTTGTTTTAAGCTAACTTTCCATTGTTAGCATTTAATTATTTCTATATAAACTTTTGCATAGTATTTTGAATAAATATCTCCTATACATGCCTTTTATTGAGTCTCGATTATTCAGTAGCTTGCACTCTCTGTAAAGCGCCAACAGCATTTTTACATTACCTAAAATCTAAAGCTTGTAGCTGCCAAAAACTGTTTATTAGTCATAAATAGTCGATACTTTGACGGTGTCCAGCTCAGCTAACTCATCAGGAGATTCGTCACCTATGAACGAGCAAAAACAGATTCCAAAGCCCCTTCTCGATAAATTTCGTCGCAGGCTTTATACCACTGAACATACAGTTGGTGAAAATAACACTGAAATATTGGGTTTAGATTTACACAGACCTGTATTCTTCTTTACCGCTATTGCCGTTGTTGGCTTTGTATTATTTGCTTTATTACTACCGAATATAGCCAATTCTTGGCTTAATGGTACTAAAGATTGGGTGGTCAATGGTTTTGACTGGCTCTTTGTCAGCACAGCTAATATTATGGTGATATTTAGTCTGATATTGGTTGTGTCTCCCTATGGCAGCATCCGAATTGGCGGTATAAATGCCAAACCTGAGTTCAATCGGCGCTCGTGGCTCTCCATGTTGTTCGCAGCTGGCATGGGCATCGGCCTTATGTTTTGGAGTGTGGCTGAGCCATTGGCTTATGCAAGCGGTTGGGCAGGTACACCACTTGGTGTCGCAGCAGGCAGCCCTGAAGCTTACCATGCTGCTATGGGTGCGACCATGTACCACTGGGGTTTGCACCCTTGGGGTATCTATGCAGTAGTTGGTTTGTCATTGGCCCTATTTGCTTACAATTTTCGCTTCCCATTGACCATGCGCTCCGTATTTTATCCTATTTTTAAAGAAAAGACATGGGGGCTGCCTGGTCATATTATTGATATATTGGCCGTACTAGCGACGATATTTGGTCTAGCGACTTCGCTGGGTTTGGGTGCTCAACAAGCGGCCAGCGGACTTAATTATTTGTTTGGTTGGGACTTTGCAGGTAATTCGCTTGAGATTACCATTATAGTTGTAGTGACTGCTCTTGCTACAATATCTGTAGCACGTGGCCTTGATGGCGGGGTTAAGCTATTGAGTAACGTCAATATGTTAGTCGCTTTATCTTTGTTGCTGTTTGTGTTTTTCGTTGGCAACTCAATCGGATTGCTGAGTAAAATCGGTGCCACTGCTGTTGATTATGCAACTTATATTATCCCGTTATCGAATCCTATAGGCCGCGGTGACGACGAATTCTTTCATGGCTGGACAGTGTTTTATTGGGCATGGTGGATCAGCTGGTCACCTTTTGTAGGTATGTTTATTGCTCGTATTTCAAAAGGCCGTACAGTACGTGAGTTTATTACCTCAGTAATGTTGGCCCCTACGCTTGTAACCATCGTCTGGATGACGGTATTTGGACAGTCAGGATTGAGCCAATATGATAATCAAGTCGGTGAGCTGGCAGGAGGGGTCAGTGATGCTTCCTTAACCTTATTTCAGATGCTGGCAAATCTTCCTCTAGGGACCATTACCTCTTTAATTGCTATTATTCTAGTAATGGTGTTTTTTGTGACTTCATCAGACTCAGGCTCTTTAGTGGTTGATACGATTACGGCAGGTGGTAAGCTTGAAGCTTCAATATATCAGCGTATATTTTGGGCTGTTGCTCAAGGACTTATCGCTATTGCTCTTCTCTATGGCGGCGGTGCGCAAGCCCTAAAAACCATTCAAGCAGGCTCAGTAAGTACGGGCTTGCCTTTTACCTCGGTGTTGATCGTTATGTGTATTAGCTTATGGCTTGGTCTACGCAGGATTTATAAAGCACGCGAACAACTACTCTCAGAGCTTGAAAAATACTAATGAATCATTTACTTTCAACCAAAAAACCCAGTTCCGTAATTTGAACTGGGTTTTTTAATTATCATATAATTACTTATAATATATAATTATTTATAATTACAATCGATTTATACTAACAATACTTTACGCTATTAAAGACTTATGACTTGCAATAATGCCATTATTATCTGCATAGACAAACATGCCAGAATTTAAAGTCAGGTCGCCAAAGCTAATTTCAATATCTGTTTGACCCTCATTTCGGCGTGTTGACTTGCGCGGGATACAGCCTAATGCCATCACACCGATATTCATTTGCGCCATGTCATCGACATCACGGACGCAGCCATACACAATAACTCCAGCCCAGCCATTATCAATCGCTGACTGTGCAATCATATCGCCGAGCAGCGCACAGCGCATTGAACCACCACCATCGACGACCAACACTTTGCCTGCACCGTTATCGTCTTTGCCATTACTATTCAATAATGCCTTCACACGGCTATTATCTTCAAAGCATTTTACTGTCACAATTTCGCCGCAAAACTTATCTTTTGCGCCAAAACTCTGAAAGGTCTTGCCCTCAATATTTGGTAAGCAGACTTGTGATTCAGGATTGGCATCCAATAAATCACAGGTTACAAAGTTCTCTTTATTCATTGCTGTTGATTCTGACATAGCTATTTACTCCTTGTTAATGACTATCAGTTATTTTGCAATCTATGGTCTTGCTATTATTGATATTACTTTATCAGCAAATGCTTAGGCTATTATCTTCCAAACAAGTTTGGTCGTTTGGCCTAACTTACCGACATAGTAATGTCGTGATTCATTTTTTGACACGAGTCATCGCTAGCATCTGCTTATTCTCGATAATATCAGTCATACTGGGCTTTGATTCAGAGAGCTTTGATTCAGAACGATAATCGCTGTATTTACGACGTTCGTACATATCATGGGCGGTCATTGCCATCGAAATCGCGACACGTTTGGCTGAAATGGGATGCAGCGGTAATGATTCAGACACTAAAGGCGAGATGATTTTAAAGGCTTTTTGACTAATGCTCTCGATTGGTCGACCTTTATGCTTACCCAATAATAATGAGGGACGAAAAACAGCCAAACGCTCAAACCCTAGGCTCATAATGGTTTGTTCAGTTTCTGCTTTTACTCTATTATATAAAAACCGACTGTCAACGTCAGCATTCATTGCAGACAATAAAAAAAAGTTTTTAACCCCTTTATCAAAGCATAACTTGGCAAAACTTACGTTATAGTCATAATCTACTTTTCGAAAAGCCTCATCGCTGCCTGCTTGCTTCTTAGTTGTACCAAGGCAACTGAAAGCATCCGTTGTAGCATCCACACCGATGTTTGCAAAAACGTCGGCTAAGTTATCAAAGTCATTCACCTGATAGAATCTCATACTAGCATTTATATACCTCGGTGGACGTCTGGCAATGACTATTAATGTATCATAGAGTTCACTAAGCTGCTTCGCAAGATGCTGACCAACCAAGCCTGTCGCGCCAATTAAAATTGCTTTTTGCTGCATATCCTATCCATTATTCATAATCGTAAAGTATTATAGAGACTATTTTATGACTTTTAGGTTTATGGTTTTCGAGTCGTACTATAGACGATTCACTATAAAACCCATACAGTGCGTGGCTAGTAACCTACTGGTTTTACGTAAAACGGACTATGCCCTATATTATAGGGCAGTATCATAACTAAGTTACCCTATAACTGTCGCTACTATTCATGATTTATTGTAAGAGTTTTTATCAATGGTTCGATTATTAACCACTATTTATCTATATACCTAACTTTATACATATTAGCATAACGACACATACAACTTCTTTTCGCTTTGATGGTCAAATATATTGTTCTAAGCGCAATAATTTGCTAAGATATCCGGCTTTACATGTCATAGCTATTTAATTATTCCAGATGGCTTTGACGCTACCGATGATTTATTAATATTAGGAAGTCTAATATTGAACATCGATATCATGTTTGACGAGACGGCTGCTCGTCACCGATGATTGTTAAACTCATTATTCCAATCAACATTCATATTTTTATCTGTCTTTCATAAAGGAGATACGCGTGGCTAACACTGCACAAGCTCGTAAACGCGCCCGTCAAAACACTAAACGTCGCCAAAACTCAGCGTCACAACGCTCTATGGTTCGTACTTATTTAAAGCGTGTCGACGCAGCAATCGAATCTAAAGATTATGATGCAGCTACCGAAGCTTATAAAAAAGCGGTACCTGTTCTTGATCGTATGGCTGACAAAGGCATTATTCATAAGAATAAATCTGCCCGTCGTAAGAGCCGTCTAAACAAAGCTATCAAAGCTCTTCAAGCTTAAGATTAGTAGCTTTAACAAGCGTTCATAAAAAAACCTTGTCCTAGTGGCAAGGTTTTTTTATATCTATTCAAAATGTAATATTTAATACTGTCCCTTGTAGTTTTAGCCTCGCGCCGCTTTAATACTACGTCCATCTCACTTTCGGCGGTAATAATAGCTTACTAGGATGAAAACCAGCAGCACGGTAGCTATCTATTAACGTATTGATCGGGCGAACATAAACCTCTCCGCGCCAAACAAAATATGCATTAGCCTGCTCAAATGGCTTATCATCAAACCATAAAAACACGCCTTCCATCATTTTGGGCCAGTCGTTCCAATCAATCTCAATCACATCGAACATTATCGCTAAAAAAGCAGATAGTAACGTATCATGACTCACTGCCAACATTAAATGTCCATGCTGTGGCTGGTTTTGATAAAAAAGCGATAAAATATCGAGTCCACCTTGATAGGCATTTTTTGTACCTTCAAGGTTACCTTGTAAAAAACGATTAATAAAATTGAGCACACCAATCTCTTTAAAGACTGCATTCGCAATTTCAGGCTCAGTAACCAAGCTACCTGGCTCAACCAATAACGATTGATGCGCTATCGGTCGTTGTAATCCTGCCCCTTCTTGCATTAGCTGCGCGGTATCAATACAACGTCCAATAGGGCTTGAGATGCTATCTACGTCGAGAGAATATGGTAGATGACCAGCTAACCAGCGCCCCCAAGACTTTGCTAATACGCGTCCTTTAGGTGTAAGTGGCAGCTGGTAGCTGGCAAACCCGTTACCATCGGAGCGCTCACGCAAAGAGTGTCTAGTAAACAAAATCAAGCGCTTATTCTCGGGTAACAAGTTAACCGAAGAAATCATACTATCAGGCAGATGCGCTGGGGCAGGCGCGCTCATCTTAAGAGGCTTTTGAGCATTGGACTGCTCAGAACGTGATGATTCAGAAAATTTACTCATAGCAGCTAGCGTAGCAGATTATTGGATACTAGTGAACGAAATATGAGCAGACCAACAATAAAAATGTCAGTAACAAAGTATAACGATAGATAAGTCATATAGAGACTACAACACCAAATGCTCATGGCTTACAGGCAGCATTGTGTAGGCTGTATCGCATAATTCACATCATTCAAGATATGCTAGCCAATATCGATAACTCTATCCCACGCAAACTCAATCTCAGTGCTACTAACTTCGTTAGGATATGCACGAGGATTGACAATCACGCGGGTATTACCAATACGGTAATCAAACGCTTCATGGGTATGGCCGTGTACCCATAGGGTTGGTGCCCAATCCTTATGCATCCAGCTAGATAAATCACTAACAAAAGCTGCGTTACTGGGCAGCGTAGCATACTTTTCAGAGACCGATAAGGCGCTAATACTATGATGAGTCATCACGATTGTTTTTTTTCCTAATTGCTGCGCCTCAATCAACGCCTGCTTTAACCATTGGCGCTGTTGAATATGTAGCTCAATCGATATTTCAGGAGAAAATAGCCCATTACCTGCATATATCTGCTTATAATCACGCATAAAACGTTTAGCAACTACCATCGTATCTTCATTGGCTTGATACTGATAATCTGTCCACAACGTACACCCCAAAATACGTACCTCACCAATATCGAGATGCTGGCACTGTAAGACGCGAACGCCTAGCTGCGAATCGGTATTATAGTTGTCCCAAGTGGCTAATCTTTTATCAAAATGCAATACATCTTCATTAAAGTACTCATGGTTGCCTGCAATGGTAATAAGGGGCACTTGCAGACGTTCTGCCTGCTCTCGTAACCATGGCATACCACTATCGCTGTTGGCAGTATCCCCTGCTACTAATATCACGTCAGCGTCAGTTTTGGGAATATGACCTACGGGATGTGATTGACGTGCATAACTGTCAATATGTAAGTCACTTAATATCTGTAATTTCATATTATCCATTATTGTCTAATAACACCAGCTGTAGAAGCATCAAACAATGATCACAAGCATAAGTACTCTATTTGTGGTTTACTTAGCACTGAGCAAGTTTGACACTGCCAATCATAGTTTCGCAACTGGTATACATATAAAGTTAAATAGTGTAGCACCTTTTTTGCTACCTACAAAAAGCAAAAATGCAGCTGTTTAAGCTGCACCTCTTATAACATTATAAACATTAGATACTATTGAGTATCATCTGCAATTTAGCAGCAGGGTTCGTAGCCTGTGTAATAGAACGTCCTATCACGAGATAATCAGCGCCATCATTCAACGCCTGCTTTGGCGTACAGATACGTTTTTGGTCATCGGCATTGTCTTCTGGTAAACGAATACCAGGCGTCACTAGCTTAAAATCTTGACCACACAGCGTCTTGAGGGTTTTAGCTTCTTGTGCTGAACAAACCACGCCATCAAGACCAGCTTGCTTAGTTAATTGTGCTAAACGACTAACTTGTACATCTAAACCATCAGTAATACCTGTTTGCATCAATGCGTCATTATCCATAGAAGTCAACACAGTAACAGCAATTAGTAAGGTATCTAAGTCATTATCCAGTAAGCGCTGTTTAGCCAGAGACATAGCTTCAAAGCCTGCGCTAGCATGAATATTAACCATCCATATACCAAGCTCGGCTGCCGCTAATACTGCTTGTGCTGTGGTGTTAGGAATATCATGAAACTTCAAATCTAAAAACACTTCAAATTGACGTTGATGAAGCGCTTTTATGATATCAGGCCCGCAGCGAGTAAACAGCTCCTTACCTACTTTTAAACGACACAGCGCTGGATCTAGCTGCTCAGCCAATGCTATTGATGCTTCCATTGTCATATTATCTAAAGCAATGATGACTGGAGAATTAGTTGTATTATTCATGATGTTGCCATATCAATATTGAATTTATTAAGCGTCATATGTATAGGTAAACCATTGATTAACCATTACATAATTTAGTCTCGCTTTTGCTTAGTAAGCGTAGCACTCTCATCTACATTAACCGTGGCTTGGTCATGTACGTTGGTCGCTGTCGAACCATAAACAGCTTCTTCAACTGTCGGCTCATTCGCTTGACGATCGATAACGACGTTGGCCTGAGTTACTTGTTCTTGCAAATTAGCATTTAACTTTTGCAAACGCGATATTTCCCACTTATTTTGTAATACACGGAAAATTAATAATGCTAATAGCATACCAATCACAATACCGAGTATCAGACAAAGTATGAGTAGCAGTCCTAAATTCATCGTAGGAGCTTGTAAGAACAGCAGGTTGACGCCAATATCGGTATTGTTAGCTATCACCAAACCAAGCGCATAAGCAAAACTTAAAAATAATAAAACGAACAGTATAAAGCGCATGATATGCATACCTCGACAAAATGTGCGAAAACACCTGCTTCTTAATACCTAACAAAGGTAAAACAAGTAAATTAAATAATAAGTAGTCATGATAAATCATAAGTACCCATTACTTTATACTTGTTCTGTTAACCATCAGTCTTTATGAGCTATGAAGCTACTTTGTCGTTGACTGCTTCACGCAATGCTTTGCCAGGTTTAAAATGAGGAATGGCTTTGGCAGGTACCGGTACGCTCTCTCCTGTCTTTGGATTACGGCCCATACGAGCACGTCGATGATGCAAGCAAAAGCTACCAAACCCTCGAACTTCAACTCGGCCATCATTAGCCAAAGTATCTACCATCAAGTTTAGTATTTCTCGCACAGCATCATCAACAACCATCTCAGTCATGGTGTCACAGCTCACACTTAAATTACTAATGAAGTCGGATTTATTAATCGCTTGTTGCATCGTTACAATTGCCTTCTTTAATTAATGAAAATATGACTGATAAATAAAGGCGATTTTTCGCTATGTATTATTTATATATCAATCATATCTAGGTTATCAATTGGTTATTATTACTACAAAGTATCGTCCAAAACTAATCGATTGTTTTTTATAGGAACAGCTACTTTAAAGAGATAAAAATAATAACGCTTAAAAGTTAATGTATAATCAAACACTTGGCATGAGTTTACATTTCTTTACTCAATGTAGCAAATGATAGCGGAATTCTACACAAATAGGAATCAAAGTTTGGACAAAACGTTGAAAAATTGTTTTTGTACTTATTGATTAAGCGCTATCATCATTTTTAATCATAAAAAAAGCGACCGAAGTCGCTTTTTTTATGGTTAATATAGTTATAACTTAAAGCTTACTGCATTTGCTCTTTGATTAGATCACCAATCGTTTTTGGTTGAGCATCAGAACCAGCTGCTGGAGTAGCACTTGCACCGCCAAGATCTTTAATCGCTTGACGCTCTTCGGCTTCGTCTTTTGCTTTGATAGACAAGCTGATATTACGAGTCTTACGATCTACACTAATGATCTTCGCTTCAACATCATCACCAACGCTTAAATGCTTAGTAGCATCTTCAACGCGATCACGTTGAATTTCAGAAGCACGTAGGTAAGCTTCTACTTCATCCGCAAGTTCAATAGTAGCACCTTTAGCATCTACTTCTTTTACTTTACCATTTACGATAGCACCGCGGTCATTACTAACCAAGTACTCGTTAAATGGATCTGAGCTTAACTGCTTCACGCCTAGACTGATACGGTTTGCTTCTGCATCTACAGACAATACCATTGCTTCAACGGTGTCACCTTTGTTGTAGTTACGGATAGCTTCTTCACCAGTCTCATTCCAAGAGATATCAGACAAGTGAACAAGACCATCAATACCACCGTCTAGACCGATAAAGATACCAAAGTCAGTGATTGATTTGATCGTACCAGTGATTTTATCACCGCGCTCGTGCTTTTTATCAAACTCATCCCATGGGTTTGCTAGGGTTTGCTTGATACCTAAGCTGATACGACGACGTTCTTCATCAATATCAAGAATCATCACATCAATCTCATCGCCTACTTGAACGACTTTCGATGGATGGATATTTTTGTTAGTGTGATCCATTTCTGATACGTGTACCAAACCTTCGATACCTTCAGAAATTTCAGCGAAGCAACCATAATCTGTCAAGTTAGTTACACGTGCTTTAACCACACTACCGACTGGGTAAGTGCCGCCCACGTTGTCCCAAGGATCAGTACCAAGTTGTTTTAGACCTAAGCTTACGCGGTTACGTTCACGATCAAACTTCAGTACTTTAACTTTTAAGTCTTGGCCAACTTCAACAACTTCAGATGGGTGCTTGATACGGCGCCATGCCATGTCAGTAATGTGTAGCAAGCCATCGATACCACCAAGATCAACGAATGCACCGTAATCAGTAAGGTTCTTTACGATACCTTCGATCTCAATACCTTCTTCAAGCTTGTTCAATAGCTCTTCACGCTCAGCTGAGTTTTCAGCTTCCATAACTGCGCGGCGGCTAACCACAACGTTGTTACGCTTTTGATCAAGTTTGATGACTTTGAATTCTAGCTCTTTGCCTTCAAGATGCGTCGTGTCACGGATCGGACGTACATCTACCAATGAGCCTGGTAAGAACGCGCGTACTGAACCCACGTCTACAGTAAAACCACCTTTTACTTTACTAGAAATGATGCCTTTAACAATCTCATCGTTGTCATAGATTTTTTCAAGGACATTCCACGTCTCAACGCGTTTGGCTTTTTCACGTGACAGTAAGGTTTGACCCATACCATTGTCAACTGCTTCAACCACAACATCGACACTATCGCCAACTTCAACTTCAAGTTCGCCTTCTTCGCTTAAAAACTCTTCACGAGCGACGATACCTTCAGATTTAAGACCAGTATCTACTGTGATCCAATCACTATCGATGGCCACAACAGCACCTGTAATAACTGAGCCACGCTCAATATCCAGACCCTGCTCTTCAATGCTCGCTTCAAATAGTTCAGCAAATGATTCCATTATGTCTACCTTTGTATAGCCGTATCCTGTCCAGCACAGTACGGATCAAATTTATGATTGCATAAAACGAGAATACTGGTTTTATATCTTATACAATCATATAAAAAAACGTTTGTTGATAATAAGCTTCTTGTCAATTCTACTTACTAGCAACAACTGTCTTATATAAAGATCTTGATACTTCTTCAATCACTACTAACCTTGATTACTATAATTTTATACTAAATTCAATCATCGTAGGAAAGTTTTTAGTTCGTAATATGTTGTTTTTATTAACTATTAAAATAAATACCTTTATCTTGGCATTGTTTTTTGACTAATTCATAAACTGTATCAGCATCTAACATTGAGCTATCTAATACCAAAGCGTCTTCAGCAGGTTTTGACGGTGCTGTGGTTCGGTTTTCGTCACGTTCATCACGAGCTTTAATTGTATTCAGAATGGCTTCAAAATCTGCTGTTTGACCAGCTCTCAGCAATTGGGCTACGCGGCGCTCAGCTCGGGCTGTAGCACTAGCCGTCAAAAAAACCTTCACATCAGCATCGGGAAACACGACCGTTCCCATATCGCGACCATCGGCGACCAACCCTGAACGCTTAGCCATATTTTGTTGCAGTTCAAGCAATGCTTGACGAACTTTAGGGAATACCGCTATCTGAGAGGCATAACCTCCGATAGTTTCATTACGGACTTGCTCACCGACGGCTTCATCATTGACCAAAATATCGACCCGCCCTGACTCATTATTGGGCACAAAAACAATATCTAAACCTTGAGTCAATTGCAGTAGCGCTTCTTCATCGATAGATCGTTTGGCATCTGCACTAACCAATCCAGCCTCAAACGCTTTTAGTCCTACGATACGATATAACGCGCCTGAATCTAATAGCTGATAACCAAGACTCTGTGCTAATCGCCATGTAACCGTGCCCTTGCCTGCACCACTTGGCCCATCGATACAAATGACAGGATAACGCTTAAAACTCGTTGTACCACTATCCTCACTATTAAGTAAAGAGTCATCAGGTGTAGAGACGGTCATAACACTCACTTAATCACAGACATTATGGAGACGATGCTTCATATACTTACTTGATATTAAAGTTTATTTCTCAGGTGTTTAATAAGCCAATTAATTGGTTAGCAATCAAACAGGGCAATATTATAGCAAACAAACCACGTTATCACTAGTATCAAGACTTATATCTTATTCATTAACCATATTATTTACTAGATGCACTGTCTTTACGCTGCTTCATGCTTTTTCGACGTTCACGAAAAAAAGTCTTGAGCATCTGACTGCTATGTTCGCTACATAAACCTTTATGCACTTGGATACTATGATTATAAAAAGGCTGTACAGCCAAGTCCATTTGACTACCAACCATACCAGCGCGTGGCTCACTTGCAGCATATATCAGCCTATCGACCCGTGCGTGTATCAGAGCCCCAATACACATGGTGCATGGCTCTAAAGTCACGTATAAAGTAGTCTTAAGTGGTAAGCGATAGTTTTTCAAGCGCGTACAGGCATCTCTTAATGCGACAATCTCAGCATGTGCTGTCGCATCATGGCGTCCAATCGGCTCGTTAAACCCTTGACCAATAATTTGATTATCATGTACCAATATCGCACCTACTGGCACTTCTCCGCACTCAGCACCTTGACGAGCAAGCGTGAGAGCTTTTTGCATCCATTTAACATCTTGAGTTGACCAAAACGTATTCGTTGCAATTGGAAGAAAATTAAATTTATCATTTGTTAATTGCTTATTCATAGAATAGACAGGCTGATACTCATCATATTGAAACATTGCCATTTACTGTGGTAGCTGCCAGTCAATTAGCGTTTTCCCATATTGCTTTAGATAGTCATTGGTTTTAGAAAACGGCTTGGAACCAAAAAATCCGCCACGATTTGCAGCAAGCGGGGATGGATGAACAGCGGTTAAGATAAGATGCTTGTCAGTATTGATATACTTACCTTTCTTCTGTGCTTTACTGCCCCACAATATAAATACTGTGTGCTCTGTTTGTTCATTCACCACATCAATAACAGCATCGGTAAACTGCTCCCAGCCTTTATTTTGATGGCTGTTTGGTTCACCTTCTCTAACCGTTAAAGAGCTATTTAATAATAGTACCCCTTGCTGTGCCCAATAGGTCAAATCACCATGTGCAGGGGGTTTGGTACCGATATCATCTGCCATCTCTTTAAGCAAATTGTTCAATGAAGGAGGCTTTGGAATGGCTTTAGGTACAGAAAACGATAGGCCCATTGCCTGTCCTGGACGATGGTAAGGGTCCTGACCTAAAATCACGACTTTCACTTGTGACAACGGCGTTAAATTAAAGGCATTAAACATCAGTTGTGCTGGCGGATAAATACTGTCATTCGACTGGTAAGATTCTTTTAAAAAAGCCCGCAAGTTATCCATATTCTCAGAGGTTAATTCATCTGCTAATGCTGTTTTCCAATCTTCTGGCAGGCGTACATTATCTAAAATCGCCTGCTTTTGTTCTGGGGTTTTTGTTGTCGGCTCATGGAACAGTTCCATAACAAGTCCTTTCTTATTTATTATTAATCAGCTTAAAAAGTATATAACCATACTATAAAAAGCATCCTACTTATTATATTAGCAAAATGTTATGCCAAATTTGTTATAAAGTATAGCAATCGCATAATCGAATATCACAAAAAAACGGCTACCTAAGTAACCGTTTTTTATCTAAAGAAAGAATATTGTTAACTTGCTAATGACTCAGAGTCTGAATGTGGTTCATGAGTTTCAACCACAGTTAGAATAATACGGCTATCCGCTGAACCTTTATCAGTTTGCATACTAGTACTTGATGTGGCCTCATCTTTATTCAACGAAACTTCGTTAGAAGTAGTATTAGATTCTTCATCATGTTCCGGTTCTAGAGATATATGTACCACTCCGCCATTAACCAAATCACCAAACAAAATCATATTTGCCAATGGTTTTTTAATCTCATCTTGTATTAGACGCTGCATAGGACGCGCACCCATTAAACGGTCATACCCTTTATCAGCAAGATAGTCACGTACCTCATCGTCAATCTCTAAAGTGACCTGTTTGTCATCAAGCTGTACTTGCAGCTCTACTAAGAACTTATCAACAACTGAGATCACTACTTCTGTATCTAAAGGATTGAACTGAATGATCGCATCTAAACGATTACGGAACTCAGGCGTAAAGACTCGTTTTAGCGCTTCAGTATTGTCGCGACTGTGATCTTGTTGAGTAAAGCCCATAGATGAGCGACTGATACTATCTGCACCCACGTTGGTCGTCATAATAACAATAACTTGCTTAAAGCTAGCCACACGGCCGTTGTTGTCAGTTAGCGTACCGTGGTCCATGACTTGCAATAGTAAATTGAAAACATCAGGATGCGCTTTTTCAATCTCATCAAACAACAATACACAGTGCGGATGCTGATTGATTTTTTCAGTAAGCAGACCGCCTTGATCATAACCGACATAACCTGGCGGCGCCCCTATCAGACGTGAGGCTGTATGCGCCTCCATATACTCTGACATATCGAAGCGTACCAGCTCTACGCCCAGCAGGCTCGCCAACTGACGTGATACTTCTGTTTTACCAACCCCTGTAGGACCTGCAAACATAAAGGAGCCAATCGGTTTTTCTGGTGCTTTTAGTCCTGCTCGTGACAGCTTAATAGCATCAGCAAGTGTAGCGATCGCTTCATCCTGTCCAAACACTAAATGCTTGAGATCACGATCTAAATGCTCAAGAATACTCTTATCATCACTGGAGACTGATTTGGGTGGAATACGGGCAAGCTTAGCAATAATGGCTTCAATATCAGCAACATCAATTTTTATCGATGGCTTTTGATTATTGATCGTTTGCAAATCATCTATTGTTTTCGACTCGTCATCAGCTTTAGCAGTGGCTGCCTTAGCTTGCATCTCATTGTCGTTATCAGACTTACTGGTATCAATACCTTCATGGTCTTTTTGGTTGATATCTTTTTCCAAATCCGCAATCAGACCGTCTTCTGCATTGATATCATTTGTATCGGGAATAATCCCTAAACGCTTATACGCGCCAGCTTCATCGATAACATCAATCGCTTTATCTGGTAAAAAACGCTCATGAATATGCTTAGAAGACAACTCTACAGCTGTCACTAACGCTTCATCAGTATACTCAACGTTGTGGAACTCTTCATAACGTGGTTTAAGACCGCGTAAGATATCAATGCTATCTTCAACACTTGGCTCTTTTACATCAATTTTCTGGAAACGACGCGATAATGCGTGATCTTTTTCGAATACTTGACGATACTCAGTAAAGGTGGTCGAACCGACACAACGTAACTCACCATTTGCCAATGCTGGTTTGATCAAGTTTGACACATCCATATTACTACTCATTGACGAACCTGCGCCAATAATCATATGAATCTCATCAATAAATAAAATCGCATTGGGTTTTTTCTTAAGGGCATCAAGTAGTGATTTCATACGTTTTTCAAAATCACCACGATACTTAGTACCTGCTATCAATGCACCAATGTCAAGACTGTAGATCACACAACCGTTCAACGGTTTTGGTGCTTTATCATTGATAATCAGCCATGCCAAACCTTCAGCGATAGAAGTTTTACCAACCCCTGGCTCACCGACCAATAACGGATTATTTTTACGACGACGACACAATACTTGTGCAGTACGCTCAATCTCAGGGCCACGACCTATCAGAGGATCGGTTTTGCCTTCTGCAGCACGCTGGTTTAGGTTACTTGCAAACTCTACCAAGGGATCTTTACTGGTTTTTTCTGAGGCACTGCGGCGTTCTCCGCTAATAGAAGCACGTGGTTCAGATGGCTCATCCTTATCTTGTCCATGCGACAGATACTGAGTAAGCTCTAAGCGACTAATTCCCTGCTTTTTAAGCAAGTAGACCGCGTATGTATCGTGCTCAGAGAACATAGAAACCAAAATATCTGAGCCTTCAACCAACCGACCACCGCCGATAGATTGCACATGAAAAATAGCACGCTGCAAAATACGATCAAAGCTTTGAGTAGGCTGTGGTGATTGCTCTATATCCACATCTATCGTTGGCGTATGCTTATCAATATAAGCTTCAAGCTCCGTACGTAGATTTGAGACATTGGCATTGCAAGCAGTTAAAGTATTAGCAGCATGAGTATTCTCAAGAAGTGCTAATAACAGATGTTCAACAGTGAGATACTCATGCGACTTTTGGCGCGCAAGCGTCATTGCTAAACGCAAAGAGACTTCAAGGTGACGACTTAACATAAGAAATTCCTACGGTTATACAACTCTTTATAATAATTTAATAGCTTAATTGGTAAATCAGGGCAGCAAAAGGATTGTTCAAGGTTAAAACATAACGGTTATTAAAGGGTAAAACTATAATATGACTGCAGGCGTATTCTGCCTTGCTCTTACTTACCTTTATCACAACACGATCGTTATATATAGTCAATCTATTAACACGTACTAAAATGTATCAAAGAGTATGGTTACTGCATGTTATTAAATTCAGAAAAATACTGCTTCCATATGTAACCTTATTCTTAATAACCCTACCATTCCGAATAGAAGTACGTTACAAGTAGATTTTGGCAAAAGGGATATTTGACTTAGGTTTAAGGCCTTGTGTAAAGACTAACAGACGAAAAATCTCAGCACTTTAAAGAACCAAGCCAATATGTGAATAAATGATGATGACTATGAATGAATAAAAAAGATGTAATTAAATAAAGCGATGATGTTTAGAGATAATACCTATATAAGGTTATCTTTGACTAAAATCAAGATGAGGAGGAGTAAAGTGGGTATGGAAGTAGGCGTAATATTAGCTGATAGCTAGTCTATGAATGAATAGAACAGATTACCCTATTCACCTTGATGGGGTTCAATTTGAGTCAGTAATGGGTAGCCTTCACGATGAGCCAAACTATTTACCTTCTTGGCCTTAGTTTCAGCAATATCTTTAGGATAAATACCAGCAATACCTTTACTGCTATTATGAATAGTTAGCATAATTTCAACTGCAGAGTCGATATTATGGCGAAACTCTGACTGCAAAATGTATACGACAAACTCCATTGGCGTATAGTTGTCGTTATACATAACCACAGCATACATGGGCGGCTCTGCTACTTCAGGTTCTGCAACTAACACATCTGCCTGAGGTGTTGTTTCATTGTCGGTGTCATCGTCTTGCGCACGATGACCAGCCGGCATATTAGGAAAATGCCAGTCAGCTACCGTAGGTTTAACATGCTTTATTACTTGTTTTATGATCATAATAAGAATGGTTTCAATAAAAATTTGATAAAAAATAAATAGTAAATTAATAACTTTTTAAAATAGTATTAATTGATATAAGTTCTGTGTACAGTCTGTTCAAAATTATAATGACGCAGTAAGAACCATCGCATTTATAGTATTTAGGGCTCAATAGGACTTTGATCAACTTCAGGTAAATCCATTAATGACAAAGGCATACTATCTACCATATCACCGAGCTTCCAGTCATATAGTTGTTCGACTTGTTCGTCACCTGCTTCTAAACTAAGCTTAACTTGTAAAGGTTTGAACCCACTAGGCATCACAAATCGACCACGAATACGAACAATGCCCTCAATAACATAACGAGCAGGGTCTAACGGAACTTCTACAAAGTTATCTTTGTCTTGTAGCGTTAACGTCACCTGTAAGCTTTTAGCAAGGCCATCCTCGCTGAGCATTCCTACATCAAAACCATATTCAAAAGCATTTTCGGGTAATGGCTCAATTTTAGCGCCTAATACTTGTAGTGGCATGCCCCCTTGTTCAGCGATAACTTCTGCATACAAATCATTCAACTGTGAGGTTTGTCTGTTATCAACCTTCAAAGCTTCTTGCTTTTGACGCAGCTCATCTAAATTTGCCAAACTAATGGTCAGCTCTTGTTTGGCTGTAGCTACTTGGTTGGTCAGCACCTTATGGCTGATACGTAAGTCTTTGAGCTCGTTAGTAGCTTCTTTACTATTAATCGTTGCCTGCTCAGTTTCTGTCTTTAGCGTATAATAACCACGTTGATAGCCAAGCTTATGCCCAAGCAATATAGCTATTATTGCTGTTACCAGTATCGCTACCACAAATAACGCTAGCAGCCATGACGATGCACCTTGTTGACTGTTGGCAATACCCTGATTATATTTTATACGATAATCCCTATTTAATAATGGCTGCAAGTACATACTAGTTGCAGGCTGACGATGTACAAATGCAGACGCGTGACACGCTGGTTGAGCTGGCTGATAGCGCAAGCGGGAGGCATTCTTAACACGCATCTGGATAATATCTCTTAACAGTAAAGGCGAGATATTATAACGGAATTTAAAGTCAATACCTAGCATAGCGCTGTAAGCGTAATGACTCAATAGTAAAGTTTCTGTGATAAGTCAGCACCATATTCTGTATAGATATCCCTTCTACCTAACAAGCTTTAGGGTACAATTGGTGCTGCGTTCAACCCCAGTGTCTCATCAAGCGCAAACATCACATTCATATTTTGTACTGCTTGCCCTGCCGCTCCTTTGACAAGGTTGTCTTGTACTACTAAGACGGTCAACTCACCGCGTTCATTATTTTGATGTATTGCGATACGTAAACGGTTACTAGCACGCACACTACGTGTATCAGGGTAGACACCATGAGGCAACACATCAATGAATGCTTCACCTGCATAGCTGTCTTCAAACTCCTGCTGCCAGTCGATACCAGTGCCTGCTTCTGTAAGTGCTATATGAATAGAGCTGAACATGCCGCGAATCATAGGTACTAAATGCGGTAAAAAACGTACCTGTTGTGAAAATTGACTGTCTAATAACTGCTCAATACCTTGTTCAATCTCAGGTAAATGACGATGGCCTCCAATACCGTAAGCCTTAAAGTTATCTGTCGTTTCAGCATAATTAAGCGCAAGGCTTGCTTGACGGCCTGCACCAGATACGCCAGACTTGGCATCAATAACGATACGCGACTCAATCAAACGTATTGCTTGTTTGTTCTGCTTATCAATAATTGGCTTTAAACCTAAAATAGCCGTAGTCGGATAACAACCAGGGTTACCTACAATAAAAGCCTCTGCAAGCTTGTCACGATTTAGCTCAGGAAGTCCATATACTGCTGTCTTTAATAGCTCAGGACAGCTATGCGTCTGCTGATACCAATGTTCAAAATCTGCCAACGACTGTAAGCGAAAATCGGCCGCCAAATCGATTACCTTCACGCCTGCTTGAGTCAATGCTGCGGCTTGCTTCATAGCGACTCCGTGCGGCGTAGCAAAAAACACCACATCGCATTTTTGTAAAGCAGATAGCGTCTCATCGCCCAAATCACTAAACACTAAGTCTGATATGCCACGTAAGCTTGGGAATATCTCATCAGCACGCGTTCCAGCTTCACTTCTTGAAGTTAATAAATCAATAGACACCTTAGGATGCGCTGATAACAAGCGGATAAGCTCAATACCTGTATAACCTGTACCACCGACAATAGCTGCTGAAATCATAAGGTGTCCTTTTATTTAATAATCATTAAATGCACTACACATCTTTGCGAAATATACTGTTTATTGGTACTGAGATTTAATCAATACACGCGTTAACTACTATCTAAATACGCTTAAATTTGATAATCATGTACAGCATCTATAAATACTTTGGCACGATCTGGGTTGACCCACTGAGTAATACCATGACCGAGGTTTGCTATATAGCCTGTTTTGTCTCCACTAGCATAAGCACCATCTAGCATCATTTTGACTTCTGCCTGAATGGTCTCGGGTGAACCATATAGAGTAGCTGGATCCAAGTTACCTTGAATTGCCTTACTACCCTGTAGCTTTTTATGCTTTTTAGTAAGATGACGCTGGCTTTCAGTCAAAACTTGACGTGCACGATCGAGCGGCATGGTCCAATCCAACCCTAAGGCATCAGCCTCACTGTCCGCTTGAATATCTAGCCAAAGACCACCCCCCTTGGTAAATAAGACCACTGGAATCTCCGGATGGCGTATTTTCAGCTCTGCTACGATACGCTTGTTATATTGATGAGAAAAGTCTATAAACTGACGATGACCAAGCGCTCCGCCCCAACTATCAAATATCTGTAGAATCTGCGCTCCAGCTACGACTTGCGCATCTAAATAGTCAATCACAGACATCGCTAACTTGTCTAATAACTGATGTAAAAATTCAGGATTACTGTATAAAAACCCTTTCGTATAGCGATAATCTTTTGAGCTACCACCTTCAATCATATAAGTAGCAAGTGTCCATGGGCTACCAGAAAAGCCAAATAATGGCACTTGTCCGTTCAACGCTTTACGGATGCTTGTCACCGCACGCATAACATAGTCAAGAGAATCGTTGACATCAAGCTTTGGCAATCTATCAAGATCTGCCTGATTACGAATAGGATGTTTAAACTTAGGTCCTTCTCCAGTCTCAAAATACAAGCCCAAACCCATCGCATCTGGAATAGTTAGAATATCACTAAACAAGATAGCTGCGTCCAAATCATAGCGGCGCAGCGGTTGTAAAGTGACTTCCGTCGCTCGATCAGTGTCTCTGCACAAGCTCATGAAATCTCCAGCTTCTGCACGCGTTGACTTATACTCTGGTAAATAACGTCCAGCTTGGCGCATCATCCAGACAGGTGTGGTATCAATCGGCTCAAAACGCAGTGCCCGTATTAGTCTATCGTTTTTTAAAGGAGCAAATTCTGGCTGGGCTGTATTCGTGTTATTTGAGGCACTCATGTATAAGTCTCCAAAAGAGTACAATACTCATATTGTAATTATCATTGTAAAAATAAAAAATTAGGAAGCGTCTATTTGTTGATAAATAATAAATAGTCGCGTTTTAATTAAAACGTACATATGAATCAAAACATACATATAGTGAATGCCATAAAGATAAAATCTATTATGGCATTCGTTTTGATCTTGAAAAATATAGTGATACTTGTTGCTACTTATCTAAGTAATCTTAACCAATGGTCAGTATTATTTATAGACTGGCTATGTATCTATTATCTTACTACCGTAAGCTTGTCATTTTTAGCAGATATCATCACATAGACAATGCTAAGTTATCACGATGCACCATAACCACGCGTTCTTCTTTGTTGCCAAGGATTCTATCGAATTGTTCAGTACGCTCTCGAGCTACTCGGCGCGCATCATTAGAAGAGAAGTTCATCTGCCCTACCGCTAAACGCTCGCCTGTATCTTGATGAACAATTTCTACTACATCTCCTTCATCAAAATCACCGCGCACTTCTACCACCCCAACTGGTAACAAGCTCCTGTTGTGCTCTACTAGTGCTTTAGCGGCGCCCGCATCAACGATCAAAGTACCTGACATACGTAAATGCGCGGCTAACCATTGTTTACGTGCAATAATTTTGTCGGCATCGTTAGTGGTTAATAGCGTACCGACAGCTTCACCAGACACCACACGAGTAATGACGTTATCAATAGCACCGCTGACGATTACAGTTGGGCAACCGCCCATTGCTGCAAGGCGACCAGCACGAATCTTGGTTAGCATACCGCCACGACCAAGCTTACCACCGTCACCTGCAATGTCAAAAAGATAGTCAGCCATCGCGCGCTCTTGGCGTATCATTTTAGCATCAGGGTTGTCTCGTGGGTTGTCGGTAAACACCCCATCTTGATCCGTCAAGATAATATATAAATCTGCATTGATCATAGCCGCTGACATTGCACCCAATGTGTCATTATCACCAAACTTAATCTCATCAATCGTAATGGTATCGTTTTCATTAATAACTGGGAGCACATTCCACTCTAATAGCTGCGTCAGTGCACCAGTGGTATTCAAATAACGACTACGATTAGACAAATCGTCGTGAGTTAATAATAGCTGAGAGCTTTGTATTCCGTGTTGAATCAATGCTGACCACCACGTTTCAATCAAACCCATCTGACCAATAGAAGCACAAGCCTGCAATGCTGCAAGCTTTTTTGGCCGCTCATCAAGGTCCATTCGCACCACGCCTTCGGCAACTGCGCCTGACGATACCAATAGTACTTCAACGCCCTGCTTATGCAATTTAGCAATCTGTTTGGCCCACTCATAAATAGCAGTTCGATCCAGCCCTCGCCCATTATTGGTTAATAACGATGAGCCAATCTTGACAACAACGCGCTGAATATCAAAATTACGATTTTGTTTGATAAACCTTGCCTCTTCGGTCGTTTGGTCTGTGTCACCTGCCATAAAAACTCCTGTAAATTGTGGGGGTTGATTTAAAAATAATAATAGATGATCTATTTTGTTGTATAAAAACCTCATATAGTCTCATACACGACAACATCAAATTTGTATAAACGTTAGCAGAGAATATCAGCAAACACTACCGTTATCTTCTGCTAATACATTCTAAGAGGTATAGACTACTTCTACACCGTCATCGTCATCTAAGTCGTCATCATCTACAAGATTGGTACCTTCACGCTCAGCTTTGCGAGCCGCACGATACGCTTCACGCTGCGCCTCTGTATTTAAACGTACTTCTTCTTCTAAACGCTCAAAACGCTCTTTTTGTGCATCAGCAAAAATAGGATCTTCTATTTCACGCTCGCGCTCACGCTCAATTTCATTCATTAAATGATATTTGACAGCATCAACACCTTCGCCTGTCAAAGTGGATGTGCGAAACACAATACCTGTCCAGCCAAGCTCTGCTACGATATGCGTACATAACTCATTTAAGTCTTCTTCAACCACTTGATCAATTTTATTTAACACTAAAATTTGAGGCAAATTGGCCAATTCAGGGGAAAAACGCTCAAGCTCGTTTAGGATAACTCGAGCATTCTCTACCGGATCGCTACCATCAATTGGCTTTACATCAACCAAGTGTAGTAGACGACGCGTACGAGCAACATGCTTTAAAAAGCGAATACCTAGACCAGCACCTTCAGACGCACCCTCGATTAGACCTGGAATATCAGCCATCACAAATGAGCGATGACGTCCAATATCTACCACACCCAAATTAGGAACCAGCGTCGTAAATGGATAGTCAGCAACTTTAGGTTTAGCAGCAGAGACTTGACGAATAAAAGTAGATTTACCAGCATTAGGCAATCCCACCAGACCGACATCAGCCACTACTTTTAGCTCAAACTTCAGTACCTTTAACTCGCCTTCAAAACCTGAGGTTGCTTTACGCGGCGCTTGATTGGTAGAGCTTTTAAAGTGAGTATTGCCAAGCCCTCCGTCGCCACCTTTAGCAACCAATATTTTTTGATCAATCTCAACCAAGTCGCCTAGTACCTCGTCTGTCTCGGTATCAATGATAGTCGTACCAATAGGTACTGGCAAGAATACGTCATCAGAGCCTTTACCAGCGCAGTTTTTACTATGACCATTCTCACCACGCATGGCATCATAGCGACGCGTATAACGATAGTCGACTAGAGTATTTGTGTTATCATCGGCAATAACATAGACATCACCACCGCTACCGCCATCACCGCCATCCGGGCCACCGCGTGGTACGTATTTTTCTCGGCGAAAACTGGCGATTCCATTACCACCGTCACCTGCTTTTACCGTTACGACGGCTTCATCAATAAATCGCATCTTACGTTCCTTACTTTCTAGATTACAGTCATTGGCTGATTTTATATTGGTACTTAAAGATATCTATATACTTAATTAGTCTACTAATCATCTACTTGTTAGTCTATCTATCATTCAATCACTAAATTGACTGGTATAAGTTGACTACTCATAAAATATGCCTACCACAAAGCAAGCATGCTTTATAGTCAAATTAGATACCAATTAGTAACACTCTTATAGTAGCGCTCTTATTATCATATAATAGAAATACGAAAAGTTTTTTATCACTTTTATGATCATTATACCAGTAGAACCGTTGTGGATGTTATCAAACAACAACACCCGATAACCAAACGGAATATCGGGTGTTGTTCTACACTGTAAGCATGTTAGGCTTCTTGAGCTGTACTCATAAGCGATAACAATCAAAGTAGCTTAACAAAAGCTTACCCTCGTACCTCACATATACAGATGTTATGCAGGAATCTGAGTATAGCTAATACCACCCATTTGAGTCGCCAAGCGTAGTACTTGCGTGCTATAGCCTACTTCGTTGTCGTACCAGATGTAGACAGTTGCATGATTGTCAGTAACGATAGTGGCTTGCGCATCAACAATACCAACGTGCTTAGTACCAACAAAATCTGTTGATACAGCTTCTGTCGAATCGGTATAAGAAATTTGTGATTGCCAAGTATTACTGTTAGCCATCTTACGCAAAAACTCATTTAATGCGTCTGCACCTTGTGGCGCTTGCTTTAAATTTAAGTTCAAAATCGCCAAACTGACATTAGGAGTAGGTACACGAATAGCATTACCTGTCAGTTTACCGCTAAGCTCTGGTAGTGCTTTGCCAACCGCTTTAGCCGCGCCAGTGCTAGTAATCACCATGTTTAGTACTGCACTGCGACCACGACGATCAGACTTATGATAGTTATCAATTAAGTTTTGATCATTAGTAAACGAATGAATCGTTTCAACATGACCGTTTTCGATACCATATTCATCGTTTAATACTTTCAATGTTGGCGTAATGGCATTGGTCGTGCAACTTGCAGCACTAACAATGGTGTCCTCACCAACAGTATCGTTATTAACACCATAAACGACGTTTTTGATATCCCCGCCAGCAGGCGCAGTCAATAATACTTTATTGACGCCTTGAGATTGTAGGTGTTTACCTAGGCCAGCTTCATCTTTCCATATACCTGTATTATCAATGACTAACGCATTATCAATACCATAAGCTGTGTAATCAATCTCACTTGGATCATTGGCATAAATCACTTGTACAAAACGACCATTGATAACCATACCATTGTTATCATCATCAACGCTTACGCCGCCCGTAAAGCTACCATGAATGGAGTCACGCTCAAGTAATGACGCACGCTTAGCAAGATCCCCTGCAGCAGCCGGACGTACTACGATAGCTTTTAACTGCAAACCCTTTTTACTAGATGCTTGTGATAATAATAGACGCGTTAAAATTCGTCCAATACGTCCAAAGCCATACAACACAACGTCAGTAGTACCGTTTTGTGCAGATTTATCGTCACCAGCCTCTTGTAAAGCCGCTTGCAAATCAGTGTCATTGGCGATCAATTGACCAACATCTACACGTGATGATTGAATGTCGCTACTAGAAGCCAATGCTTTAACCATCTCTAAAGTGTCAGCAATAGCAATAGGCTTACCATTTTGCTCACGAATAGCTGCTTTTTGATGCAACGCCAGTACTTGACCGACTGAAGTTGTATCAAGTGTCTCACCGAACAAAGTAACTTGTACGTCTTTTTCGTTATAGAGTTTGTTTAACAGTCCAATTAACTCAATAGCTTGTTGTTCTTGATCGTTGTAACTATTTAGACGATCTTGATGTAATTGGCGTAAGGTATTAGCTTGGCTCACGAGAAACATCCTTATGGTCAGTAAAATGTGTTTGTAAAATATAGAAGGCTATGTAAGTACTAAAAACTTATAAACTGAGAGAGACGCTACGTTAGTAAAATTGATACATACTTATTAATCATTATATTATGTAGTAGGTTTATAAGCTCTTTGGTCGTACTTATCATAGGTTTTAATTGGGGTACATTTTAGCTCAAAATGCCTGATTTTGCTAGTGATAACCTTTATTACTAACGTTTGATATCAATCATGTATTGTTTTTGACAGAAACTATGTTCATAACACAGCAAAAAGGCAACTTATTAGGTCACCTTTTTATTTATCTACCAAACTGAGTCAATACTCACTATTAGGTTCGCTACAAACAGACAGAAGACTACCGATCACTTGATCAATTTTTATTTAATATTAAGGGACCAAATTTACGGTTTGATTACGATGATCCGTTAATGTGAAAGCTTTTAGATCATAACCCTGTTGCTGAGCAATTTGACGATATTTTGCATAAGCTTCTTGTGAAATATCTGGTGAACGAGCCAGCAGCCACAAATATTCTTTATCTGGGGTACCAACCAAAGCCGTTTGATAATTGGGATCATGTGCCAACACCCAGTAATCGGCGCGCCCAACAGGTAACCAGCGAATCCATGACGGTAAAAAAGTAACCTTAAGCTTACTACCTGTATCATCTGCAGGCTTTGCAAGACCTTCTGCAGTAACCGATTCACCATCTTCATCAATACACTGGTTCAATACCGTAATACCAGTGTCTTTTACATTAGGAGTATAGGTAGCAGTCACATCGCTGGCACAGTTGCGCTGAAAATACATTGGTAAACGACCGATCTCATACCATGTTCCACTATATTTTGTTAAATCAAGACTATCTACTGTAGTTGGTTCAGTAGCTGACTGATGAATAATAGAAGAAGGTGTAATATCTATAGTCATATTGGCTGCTACCTCTGCATCTACTTTACCAGTACTGACGCTAGTGGCATCATGTGAGGCAGGCATTTCCGGCGGCGTTGCAGCATAGGCTGAAAACGCAGCTAACGGTACAATAATCGCTAGTGCTATTCCAGTGTGTTTAATCAGACTATTCATAAATATACGCTCCGGTACTTCGTCATTTAAGCCCGTAGAAGTAAGATCGTTATTTATTGATTTCTCACTGCCTGAAAGCAAATGTATAGACTTATTATAGTTGGCATCATTGCTAGCATTACTATAATTATTCGCTGTATTTACATCATTTGTTAAACGCTTGTTAACCAATTGATGATTTTGCCCAGACTGAGAACCGGCTGCCTGTATGTCAGAATATTCTGACGTAGGTAACTTATTGGTTTTCATAAAAATACCATTATTTTGAATTAATAGTGCGGTTTATTAGTTGATATAAGTATGGTTATAGTAAGGCTTATAATCAGTTGCTTACTCCATACGTTTATCTCACATAATTTTTAACTGCAATATTAAAGATATAATGGAAATCGGAACAGTGTAGCATTGTAGGGAAAAGCAACCGTTTGTAAATAATATTGTCTTTGTTAGTAATACTAAATACATAGTAACTGGTATGTAAAAGATTTAACGAAAAACAATAATAGACCATGGTAAAGAAAACGATGCTATTTTTCATTCATAAGCTTAAAGAAACTGCCGGATACCTGCTATACTCGTGGCGCCATACTGCGTCGCTTGAGTAAATAAATTGGGCGATAATCCACCCAAACCAATGACAGGCATATCTGCAAGTGCTGCTAGATCTGACCATGCCTCCCAGCTTAAAGGCTTAGCATCAGGATGCGTTTGAGTGGCCAGTACAGGGGATAAGAAAATACCGATGACTGGTGACTCTTGTCGCTCTAAACGACTATTGGCAAGTTTATTGGCTGCATAAATACTATCAGCATCATGACAACTTACTATTAATGGATGATGTAAAGATTGCAATTGAGCAGCATTATCTTTAACTTCGTCAGCCCACTGTAGTAACGATGTCTGTGTTAGATGGTACGCTATAATTTGATGACTAGATGCTGGGTGATGGTTTGAATAATGTTCGTTGATGTCATTAGGCATAATGACTTTAATATCTGGTCGCTGACCCATCAGCTGCTTTGCGACGTTCTTTGAGCCTATATCTTGGACTCGAATATATACCCAAGCATCTGACGCTATGTGAGCTTGATGATATTGTAACCATGCTGTCGCTGCGTCAGGGTATGTGCTGAACTGTGATAAAGGATAGGTAATTGCTATTTTTGAAGGCAAGCGTAGCCATTCAAGAATCGTTTTATTAGCAGCTGGCAAGTTGTAGCTTCCTGCTAATAGCTCAGACTTATTTACCCATGCTAGCATCTGTCCTTCTAAACCATAGCCTTGATGTTTATATACGTCATACTGATGAGACGTCAGCTCGACACGATAGACTTGTAAACTTACTTTTTTATCACCGTAATCATGGTGCAATCGCCCAAGCTTAACGATCGTATTATGATGAATGACGATGCCCGTTTCTTCAGCAACTTCTCGTATTAGTGCCTGATTTGCAGTTTCATGAGCCTCTATCTTGCCGCCTATAAATTCATAGCGATTGCCTTGATGCTGAGACTTATCTCGAAATCCAAGCAAATACTTATCTTTATAGTAAATAACAGCAATGGCGACATTAATCGTGACAGTTATATCGTTGCCTAGTTGTTTGGTCGATGCATTTGACATAGCTCTCTCCTTAATCAATTCTCTCATAAAGCTTTTCGTTCAAAATTCGGTCAAGTTTTTTAGAATTAAGTCTAAGATTTTTTCAATAATAGTGTTAGTAATGATTGATTTAGATATATTTACACAATAACTGTATTTTATTTTATCAATTGGCTTGCAAAATACTTCAATGTAAATGATAATTATTATCGTTAGCAACCACTATTACTTTAACAGTTATTTAATCAAAAGGAATTCACTATGAGTATGGTCATCTCTCGCTACTTAAACTGCCGTGAAAATCGTTTGCCTACTTTACAATCGCAGCACTTGTTTGCTTTAACCAAGGAAGTCCGTATTGAGCATGAAGGCGAAGAGTATCGCTTGCGTTTGACTCGTAACAATCGCTTAATTTTGACCAAATAACCTAATTGTACCAACAAAAAACGCCTCTATTGAAAGGCGTTTTTTATTGGAAGATAATCAACACTGGCTATTGATAGCAGCCTTTTATCATAGTCGACAACCACAGTCATCCCTAAAATAGCGCAATGAGTACAATTTAAAACTGCCAGCTATAGACCACATCTACAGCATTTTCAGCCGCAGAGGTCGCCTCGACATAAATACGGCGTGTCAATTGATAACGAATAGACAAGCTGTTTTCCGCGTTAAATACGCCAACCCCATAACGAATGTATAAATCAGGAGTGACGTAACCTGTGACATTAACATTAGTATCTTCACTGTTACCTGAAGCATCCACAGTTAGACTCTGCAAACCAAAAGCTTGCCCAATTTGATTGGTCAAGCTTCGTGTACCAGTCAAGCCAAAGTTGAGACCAGCTGCCGCCAGACTATTAGTGACCTGTGACTTAAATCCTTGTTCACTAACTTGAGTTGCTTCACCATCGTCGATACGACCGGTCACTAGAGCATTCATCGCTTGTTGTTGCGTCAAGCCTGCATTGTTAAAGACAACGATATTTGGGTTTTCAGTGTTGCCTGTCACACGTACGCCGACTGTTTTATCATCAATTATTTTTACAGCCTCGATACTCAAATTGGGCTTCATCACATCGCCATTAAAGCGTATCTGTCCATAATTTAGCTCTAAATTCTGTCCAAACGCATCGATACTGGTACGGCGAGATACCTGCACGACCCCTTTAGCGCGCATGACACCAGTACCATTTTGACTGATATTAAGAGCACCTGCCAAAGGAATGACAGCACCAAAGCCACGGAAGTTAATATCATCACCCAAATCAATACCAATATCAGCGTTAATCGACCAAGGTTTTGATATTGCTAAAACGTCATCGATATTACCAATTAAACGTCTATCGATCACCACTGCATCTTCAGTTTGGGTGATAATATCTTCACTCGCTTCAGGAGGACGAATCGTCGCTGATGGTACGCTAACTGCACCTTCAATGTTAACGTAGCGATCGCCTGGTCGCACGATAATATCGATATCAGGATTGACCTCAGCCAATAATAATGGTGGCTGCGTTAACACCAATCTTTCACCAACAATACTCAGCTTGGCTTGCAGCTCTTGTTGCCAATTAATGGTCCCAATCAAGGTACCTGTACCTGTACCACTATTAAACTTACCGTCAATAGCTGCTTCTGTCCCGCGGATTTTTGCTGTAGCGTTTATTTTGGATAAATTGACTGGTAGATCAAGCATCGCAACACGACCATTAGCAAGTTTTACATCGCCATAAAACTGGGGCTTGGTTAAGGTGCCGCCAATGCCGCCTGCCATCGTAATATTACCTTCTAATACGCGCATTCCCGGGAAAAACGGCTTTAGGATAGCCAGATTAAATTCATTAAGTACTAATGCCCCTGATATTGGTTTGGGCGCTTTGTACGGATCTACTATGGCTTCAGCGTAACCGCGAGCACCATTACCAGTATTGACATCTGCACGCAGTTTTAATCCTTCAGGGACTGATAATGCGATGAGTGATATACGCTCATAAGGGATGGTTACAGGTGCAGCATCACCATCTTGAATCAGACCTATTTTGCCATTGTCAGAATATAGCGTTGTATTGATGGTAGGCGGTTTGCCACGTTGCCAGCCGACAATAGCTTTGCCATTAATCTGACCATGCCAATCAATATCTTTGGGTAAGAACACTGAAAACAGTGATGTATCAAGCTTTTGTAAAGCCAAATTAACATTACCACCAGCAGCTGAAGCTATAAGGTTTTCGCGCAAACATAATTTGCCAGTCTGATCCTCTGCTTGCCAGCAGTGTGCTGCTAACTGTACTTTTAGATCAGTTTTGCCACTATTCTGTGGTTTTGGTAAATTTACAATAGCCTGTGCAGGTTGTAACTGGTTTAAGGTTGCATATTGCGACTGGACACGTCCTTTACCTATCACCCCTGACCAACTCAACTGGTCACGATTAAAACCACCTTTTAATCGTGTTGAGATATTTAGCTTCTCATTAGCCATCTTAAGGTTAACGACATGACTTTGCTCAGTACCACTAAACGAGGCATCGATGTTCTTAAAACTTTGCCCAGCTGCATCTAAACCTTCTGCACTAATAATCAGTTGACTAGGACTATTGGCTAAATTCACAAGTTTACCGCGTACACGGCCTTCACGTAAGATAAATCCAGGCAACACAATACGCTCACCGACCAAATCTACGTAGATCGTTGGCAACGCCTGGCCTGCTGGCTGTGACAAGGTCGCACCGCCAGTGACTTTGCCCGTCAGCTTATCTGAGAGTTGATCGAGACTAGTGATATTGATTTTTGTTTGCAACTGCTTGGCATTACCATCAGCCGTCAGGTAGTTGTCGCCCCATCGTAGTACTAAGTTATTTGCATTCAGATTATCGATGAGAGCATTGACCTGCTGATATTGAGACTCAACGTCTTGGGCTTTTAAACGCTCAAAATAGTTGGTCAGATCTTCAGGTAAGTTTAATTTAGCCGCTAAGCTCCCTTTAGCACTCAAAGGCTGACCTTTTAGAGTACCGTTTAGATCGATTTGTGTTAGGTTGATAATCTGCTGTGCTTTACGCCAGCTACCATCCGTTTTTATATTGCCCGTAATCGTACTCGGTGTATCTTTTAGGAAGTAACCTAGATTAAAGCGATCCATCACCGCACTAATATCCCAAGCAACCCCTTTGCTCACATCGACTGAGCCTTGGGCGTCAATACTACCTGCTGTGCCTATATGACGAAAACGCTTGATACGGATGAGCTGCGAGTCCCCATTGGCATCAATGGTCAGTTTACCAGCAGGTAGCTGTTTGGCATCTAGCATCCCATCGAAATTTACAGCAAAACGTTGTAGTTTACCCTTTTCATCAGGATGGTTTTTGGACGCAGATTGCCACTGCCCACTGGTGTTCAAATCACCGGAAAGAATAGCTGGATTATTCGGTAAAAAATAACCCAAATCAAAATTATTAAAGCGGCCGTTTACTGTCCAGCCAATATCTTGGCGCAGATCAAGCACACCTTTTACATTAACAGCGCCTGCCTCACCAGTATAATCCAACTTACGCACATTGATTAGCTTTGGTGTACCAGCGGCATCAATAGATAGTCGACCATCAGGAACATCAGCAGTATTGAGCTGACCATCAAAACGTGCATCGAAAACCGACAGCTCACCTCCAACGAGATCAATGCTTGCGTCACCCGTCCCTGCTATACCAATTTCACGACCCTCTTGTGTGGCATCAAGCTGAGCTTCTAGATCCGTATTATTGAGATTAATAATATGCCGCTGACCTTTGACACCGTTTTTGGTGATATCTAGCAAACGACCACTGGCGTTGAGGCGGCCTGTTAGACGCTCAAGTGGTAAATCGTTACGATATTGTTTGGGTAGTAAGCCATTAGTGCGCGCGTCTATCTGCCACGTCAAAGGTCGGCGCTTAGTTGCTAGCTGTATTTGCCCATTACCCGATAAATCACCAACGATGCCTTTATAGTTGAGACTATTTATATCAATGACATCGCCATTCTTACGAATTTTGACATCATAATTGCCTTTAGGGGCTGCGTTTAACTCATTGATAAGGGCATTGGCATCAACAGACAAACGTGCACCGCGCACAATGACATCGGCTTGTCCATTTGGACTGTTAATATCACCGATATTAGGGACATTACTGCGAATAAGGTTTTGCCAATTGGCATTGATATACCAAGGAGCCACCTGTTTAGACTTTAATGAAGTCTTACCACGTACTATATTGGCATTGATGTGCTCACCATCACGCTGACGCAAGTCTGCATCAATCTGCGTATTACCAACACTATTTTGTTGTTGATAATGCACCGATAGTCGACCATTAAGCTTTTGCGGTGCATACGCCTTAAAGTCAGTATACTCATCAGGAATGGCGCGGCGAACATCAAAATTACTACCTGTCGCTCGCACTTTTGCATCAAAGCTATTTTTCCAATCCAAAATACCTTGTAATATTAAATGTCCAGCTGGAACATTAGCGTCTAGACGATCGACATGCATTTGGCTATTGGCGATGATAGCGCGACCCTGATAATGTCCTGAAGGGATATCTTTGGCAGTTAACTCAGTATTAATACGCAAACGTATCTCAGAGATGACCCCATTTGCCGTAGCAGTACCACTTTTTAGATGAATGTTTTGGGCATCTGCGTAAGGAATGAGAACATCATCCCACTGTAATTTGGCTTGAAAAGGCGCATCATTATCGAGACCTTGCACGACAAACTCACCTCGGACATCCCCTTCATTATAACGACTACGCACCTTACCTACAGTACGCTTTAAGCTACCTGTCGCTGTAATGTTTAGGGGATCGATATACGCTTTTTCTAAAGCACTGACTTCAGCGATGGCACTGAGGTCCAATGGATAGTCGCCTTGTAAATCTATATTGCCCTGTAATGCATTGATTTTTACAATATCTGCATAACGCAAATCGCCGCGACCAATGGTGACTTCACTCCCTACCCACGTTAAATCTCGAGCACTAATATCATGTACCACGATAGGATCTTTGGTGATTTGTTTATAAACAATGTTTTTTATTTTAGCTTGATCAAAGCGTAGATTGACTGGTAACTTGAGTGTTTTATAATCAAATGGCTCACCAGTTGGTGGTTTATTATTGATGATTTCTATGCGCTGGATATCAGCATCTCGAAGGTGTACTTCTTTAGAAAAGACAGCGCGCCAGCCTACCTTAACGTATGCTTTGTCTACCGAAACCTCAAGATCTTCAGTCGCTTTGATATCTATATCTGTGACCCAGATACCATCTCGCAAATTGCCTTTGCCGTATGTAAGTTTAATGCCTGTTTCTGCACTGACCTTTTCTAAGACAAACCTCGTCCCTGACTCTGTGCCCATCATATAAAAGAATACTGCAAACATAAGCAGTAGAACGACAAGTATCAATACTAATAATTTGAATACAAAGGACAGTGGATACCAGCGCTTTACTGCACGAGCATCTCTTTGAGCTGGATCTTCATCGGGTGAACGTTTGGGCGGGGTCTTTTTGTTCAACATGATACTCAACTACGTTAAAAGATTATTTACCAGCAATCGGTAGGATAGATAAAAATGGCTCATAGACTTTTCTACTTTAATAAACTCAATCATCTACATATAGTCAAGTCTATAATTTTTACTAGAGTGGCGAGCCAATAAAGAAGTGTAGTCTAACTGGAACACTATCTTCTGTCACGCCTGCGGCTACATCTACGCGTACGACACCCACAGGTGAGGCCCAGCGAACACCGACCCCAACGCCAACCTTGGTTTCAGTCTCAAAATCTTTGTCATAAGCATTACCCACATCGGTAAATACTGCACCGCGAAAGCCTGGAATAAATTCATAATTATACTCAGCACTACCGACTGCTAGTATTTGTCCACCAGTTAGATAACCATTTTCTAGCGGAGACAAGCTTTCATAATCGTAGCCACGAATGCTTTGATCCCCACCAGCGAAAAAGCGCAATTTATAGGGTACTTCATAAAAGTCATCTGCCCATATGTAGCCTGTATTGACGCTTCCAAGCACTTGATGCTTATTGTCATCACCAAAGCTATAGACACCACTGACACCTGCACTAACTATAGCCAAATCGGTATCGCTAAGCGCTTTATCTGCGCCCGCCTCAATACCATAGTACTGACGTATACCACGCGTTGGATTGGTCACACTGTCAACGTCCGTTTTATTGACGCCGTAACCAAATAATAGTGCCTTTTGCTTAGGTTTAGAGGATGTAAAACGTATGGGTAGATCATCCAACTCAGTATCATCAACGCCAGTCTCCAGCTCATCTAAACGATAACGTACAGAGTAACTACGATTCCAACCATTTTCACGGCGAATATTACGGGCCAATCCAGCTTTCAGAGTTTTGGTTGACAAATCAAAGTTACCTTCACCTTGATCAATCACCTCCTCTTCATAAGTGAGACGTCCCTCTAGCTTGTCGTTGAGCGGATGCTTCCATGGTCGACTGGCATAGACACCGATATTTTTATTGATCCGAGACACCTCAGTCTCTACCCCTGCTTGATAGCCTTTACGATTAATTAAGTTATAGTCGATTTTAGCAGTCGCTCGTACATCCGTATCTGTACCATAACCGATACCGACTTGCGCATCACGCGGTTTATCAGCAGAGACAAAAACATACAAAGGGACTTTTTTGCTTTCTTGAACCTCTACTGGGGTTTTACGTCCTGCAAGGGTTGGCGGTACAAAATCTTCGTCCAATATACTTTCATCATCAGGGAAGATTTTTTTGGCGACTTTGCTTATAGAGTCGCTAATTTTGCCTAAAAGATTATCAGCTTCTTGTGTTTTTTCGTCGAGCACCCGATTATTTGGTAACCCGCTTAACCGATCTGCCTTACTTTTGATAGCCGATAACTTGTCTTGTGTTTCTTGGTCAACTTCAAATTCGATGGGAGCCACATCTATTGCATCTACAGTAGCGCCGTTGTTGGTCTCAATGCTATCAGTAGTATTGTCAGCCCTATCAATATCGGTACTACTGACATCGACATCATTACTATCGTCTGCAATGCCAGAGGCAGCTTTAGTATTGTTGGCATTTATTATCGAATCATCAATATTGTCATTATTAGACGCATCGATATCGTTAATAGCATTGTCGACATCGCCATCAATAACGCCATTATTATCAGCAGTTATCGGCGTATTATCGAAAGCTAACGTGCTGTTTTCGCTCATATCATCTGGTGGCAATATTGTCTCAACATTGACGGTGTTAAAATAACGAGTCGCTGACAAATCATTACCAAGTTTGGTGATATCAGGACGATAGAACGGATCACCTGCTTCAAAGTCAAACATCTGCTTTAGTAATGGGGTCTCTACTGGTAGCTTTTTAGGATCGGTAGTAAGCGTTCCTGTCTCCTCATCATAGGTAAAAAACACCACATCATCAAATTGATAACGATCGCCTGTGTTATAGACCAGTGAGACATCAGCTGTATTGTCTGGCAAGATAATATCAACTGATTTATTTAACCAGTATTGATCAAAATAACCATATGTATCACTTAATGCTTCAAGTGCCGCCTTACTATTTTTATAAACGCGGTGATTAAAGACATCTCCTTCTTGCGGTAACATACTTGTTTCAAGGGTTTTAAACTCAGGCTGCTCAATACCTTGACCGCGAATATCTACGACGCGGCTATCGACACGTACTGGCTCACCAAGTTTTTCAATAATGACGTCAATGGTATCAACGGTTGGTTGGCGTAAACGTAAGGTAACGTCGTAATAGCCTACTGCTTGCGCAGCATCTAAAGCAGTCTGGCGCAAACGTGGTAAAGCTGCGGTAAAATCAGCAACAGATTGTACAGTTGTATCATCAAGCGCAGCTTTAATATTGTTAATCGGTTGGCTATCTTCATCAGCTTTGATAAGTTTTGGCTGCGTATCGTCTGTATTTTCAGCGCTACTACCATCTGTCTGCTGTAAATAAACGCTGGTTTCTACATGTGGTAGAGCCATGGCGCCTCCATTAAACAAACGACTATATAAGCGTTTAACAATGTTGCTACTATTACGTGCCCGTGAGCTAGGTTTGGATGCTTGTACGATGCTATCGGTCACTGCTTGAGTTTCTGTTGCTACTTGATAGTCAGGTAAATAATCATCAGGGTTTAAAGCTTCTGTTTGCTCGCCTGACTGCTCTATCGTTTCATCTACTATAGGCAGCTTACCCGTACTTGCATCAGCCTTAGTATCAGCTATAGTATCGTCAGTACCTGTTACTGGATCACGTTCTTGCTGCGCAAGCGTCTGTACAGGACTCTGTTGGCTACTATCTACACCATTGCTACTGACTGCATCACTAACCTCAATCGGGCGTGACATAATCTCATCAGATTCAGCATTCTCATTCTTACTTTCTAGTCGTCCAAGAGTATCAAGATTGGTCGGTGCTGGTAAGCTTGCTGCATCTAGACTTGGATCCAAGCCGATGGGCGTATCACGGCTATCCAAAGTCGCTACCGGTTTATCAAAATCGCTATCACTGTTCTGACTATTGTCGCCTAACGTATTGTCTTGATTGTTTTTCGCCTCTACCGCCGCAAGCTCACGATCAATTTGTTCAGGCGTCATCATCTGATAGCCTTGCTGCTGTACTGTGGCTGCCTGCTCTAATAAATTATCATCACGTGTGCTGGTTGAACTTTTTTCAATATTGTCTGAGTCGGTCGTCTTACTATTGATAGGTTTGGTCGATAGAGAGTTTTTTGACTCGCCTTTTAATGTTTGCTCACTATAATCTTCTAATACTGACTCATCGATGACACCTTGCTCTACTGCTTTTTTTAGGCGTAGCGCATCTAAAGCTGCATCAAGCTCAGTCTCTTGATCAGTCATTAGCGCATTATATTTGGACAAGCTTGAAAGCTTGGCTGATGCTTCGCTACTGGTATCAACGTCATCTGCACCAAAGGCAGGAGTTGCCACACCAAAGCCGACTAACGCACTTGCTAACGCGGTAAAAAGCGTTGAGCGGGTAAAATAGCTGCGCGACTGCGTTAAAGGCTGATGTCTTATCATACTTATTTCCTATCACTTCACGCGGCATACTATACTGACGATGACTACCGCCTGCACTAACCGGTGAATGTACTTATCATATTTAATATTAGTGATACTGGTAATCAACTTTGACACCACTATGTCAAGCTTACAAATCATAGCTTAGTTAATTATCAAATCATAGCATCTAGCACATGTATTTATAGCAAAGCCTTGCTATTATACGGTCTAAAAACCATCAACCTATCCTATATTTCAATAAGTTTTTGATAATAATCACAATTATATAGCATACAAATACCTTATGCTGCCTGTATTTAGTTCACTCTATGCACCAGACGCTAGCCACTTGTAGGAGTCCACATGGCAAATCAGTTTCAATTATTTAAGCGTCGTCGCTTTAACGCTATGTTTTTTACCCAGTTTTTGGGTGCTTTTAATGACAATATTTTTAAACAAGCACTGATTTTAGTTTTGACCTATACTGCCGCCAGTCAAATCGGCGTGGAAGTGAGCATCTTGAATAATTTAGCCGCCATGCTGTTTATTTTGCCTTATTTTTTATTTTCTGCCTTGGCGGGACAGATTGCAGATAAGTTTGAAAAGTCGAAACTCACCCGCTTTGTTAAGCTGCTTGAGCTGGTCATTATGACAGTGGCGGCTATAGGCTTTGTGTTTGAATGGTATGCTCTGCTATTTGTAGCGCTGTTTTTAATGGGTACGCATTCTACCTTTTTTGGTCCGATTAAATATGCTTATCTGCCACAAGCAATGCAAAAAGACGAGCTTGTCGGGGCCAATGGTCTGTTTCAAATGGGTACTTCTCTTGCTATTTTACTCGGCATGATAGTCGCTGGAGTATTAACGCAGCTGCCACAGTCACTATATTGGATTAGCGCAACGGTTGTAGTTGTAGCATTATTGGGCTATATGGCAGCGCGCTTTATTCCTATGACGCCAGCGATGCAGCCCAATCTGACTATTAATTGGAATGTTTTTACTACTAGTATAGCCACGGTACGTTACTTGTATTCTTTGCCTTTTTTGTTCTTTGTAATTTTGGGCAATAGCTGGTTTTGGTTTTATGGGGCAACGTTTTTGACTCAGACGCCTGAATTTAGCAAAGTCATCTTACAGGGTGATGAGTCTGTCGTTATTTTTCTATTGACTCTCTTCTCTGTTGGCGTGTCTATTGGTTCTTTACTGTGTAAAAGTTTGACGAAAAATCAAGTGAGCTTGCGACTGTTGCCTTTTGGCATCGCAGGACTCAGTATCTTTGCTATTGACCTTTATTTTTCGTTATCAGGGCTAAATAACGATTTGAGTTCGAACACTCTCTTAGGGATTAGCGATGTATTTGGTAGAGGCGGTAGCTTACGGGTATTTGCTGATTTATTCTTTTTAGGGTTTAGTGGTGGTTTGTATATTGTGCCCCTCTATGCCTCTATGCAGGCTTATGCGCCCAAAAGTCATCGTGCACGTATCGTAGGTGCCAATAATATCTTCAATGCTATATTTATGGTTACCTCGGCTATATTTGCTATCGTGGTATTAAACAGTCTCAATCTGTCACTGCCACAGTTATTTTTGGTCACAGGCCTACTCAATATCATCTTCGGCGTGTTTTTATATATCAAGCTTAACAAGCATGTTGGGCAAGCCGTTATGCAGACTTATGATGAACTACCCAGCAGTGAAAGCTAATGTAGCATGGCAGTTTTCATCAATAATATACAAGGGATTCGTTGAATTATAATCATGTCATAGCACGAATTTTGATGCCGATAATTGAGATTGTTTGCTATAGTGATGAAAGATTATTTTTACGATTTACATAAGCCAATACCGACACAAAGTTATATCAGGAGCTAATTATGGCACTGCGTTCGTTATCTAAGATAGACAATTTGCTTCTTGGCGTTGATAAGGCGCTACGGGCAGTCGTTCCACACTCCAACCCCAGTACTCGTCCATTACCGGTCAATGATGATACGATTCCTGAGCTAAGTATTACAGAATCGCGGCACGTGGCAGGTCTTATGCGCATCAACCATACTGGTGAGGTATGCGCGCAAGGTCTATATCACGGGCAAGCGTTTAGTGCAAAAGATGATGGCGTAAAACAAGCCATGCAGCAATCGGCTGAAGAAGAAGTAGATCACTTAGTATGGTGTGAGACTCGTTTGCAAGAGCTGGGCAGCCATCCCAGTATTTTTACGCCATTATGGTATGGTATGTCTTTTGGTTTGGGTGCCGTTGCTGGTGCTATCTCAAACGAGTTTAGCTTAGGCTTTGTCGCTGAAACTGAAGCTCAAGTTAGTGAGCATTTACAAGATCATATCGAACAGCTACCAGCACAAGACCAGCGTTCACGCGCCATACTGGCACAAATGGATATCGAAGAGCTACATCATCGAGAGCTGGCGATTAATAGTGGCGGTGCAGCATTATCGCCCCCTGTTCGCCGTACCATGCGTTGGATGGCCAATCGTATGAAAGCCACAGCCTATCATTTATAGTTTGGCAACACTGCCCGATATACTTTCTCGTTAAAGCAGCCCACTAAAACCTGTACTTTGATAAAAGGTTTTAATATATTAAGTCCCTTATGATTTTGATGATTGAAGCTAATCTGTAGGGTTTTTAACAATCCTACTATTGAGAGGATTTATGCTAATTTGATAGGGTATAAAAAATTTGTACAGTTCTTAACCAGCCAGTATTCACTATATATGTTCATTATATAAACATTACTTATCAAAAATAATTTATCAATAACCAAGGTAACGATTGCCATGAGCCAACCCATAAGCCCCATCAAACATAATAAATCAGCTGCTTTAACTGCTTTAGCAGCGGCATGTACTTTGATGCTGTCAGCGCCCGCGCTAGCGGCAACGCCTGATACAGCTGCTGCACCTGCTGTTAGCGCCAATGCACCTAGCGCCATTGACTCAAGCAAACGTATTATTCGCCGCGCACAGCCAAATGCAACGATTAGTAACGCCCAATCTAGTAACGCTCCATTGAGTCCATCCGATGCAAAAGCCGCTGAACAAACAACAGAGCAAGATGCTACTCAGCAAAACCGCGCAACTGCACCGACTCAACAAACGCCATATACGCCTGTAGTCCCTGTAGCACCGAAACCTACTGGTACCACACAGGTCTATCAACGTGGCCCTATTACCAGCACCGGTATCGATATCAGTGCAGGCCAGCTAAACAGCATACCAACGCCGCAAGTTCGTGTCTCAGATATTAGTTTTGTCCCAACACTATTGATTTCACAAAAAACGGGCCTTGGTACAGACAAGCTGGATGTCAGCTTACTTGATGACTTTATTGAAGACGTCTCGCCCAACGCACGCCACTATCCACCAAACTTCCCTAATCGCTCACAACGTCACTACACGCGTGAAAAAATCAAAGTATTGACTGAGTGGATCGAACCTTATGCCAGCGAGCCTGACGCTTCCTTTGATGTTCTATTGCGTGCTGCCAAACTTAACGGTATGGGTCGCAACCTAGACTTAGGCTCAGAGTATGCAGTTCGTGCTGGTCAATACGTAGATCGCGCTATCAAAGCCAAGCCAGATAGTGGAGAAGCCAACTTTTTGTATGGCATGATGCTATCAGAAGGTGGCGGGTTTAAAGAAGGTAAAAAGTATCTGGACAAAGCTGTTGAGCTTGGCTATACCGAAGCTGAACAAAGCTTAGCGCAGTCTGATTTGTTGAGTGATCGCCGTAATGAAGCCTTAGATCGCTTGCGCCGTCTTGAACAACAAGTACCGGATAACTCAATCATTCGTCAACAGATTAAACTGATTGAAGATGGTAAATACTACATTTGGGATTTGCCTGCACCTGACATCGACGTTAAACCAAATACCCCTATTACCTAGGTTTATTGCTATAAGTGAATGGGATACCGCTCATTTGTATTGTTAATTGAAGCGTTGCCTCAATAATTAGCTGTCAGTTAAGCACGTTTGTTTTATATTGATATCATGTCAATAATAAAGCGAACGTGCTTTTTTATGGATTGACCTATCTATTATAGAAGACTATCTGTCTTCAGCATTGTTTTTTAAAGCACACTGCTCAACAATCAAAATTTAAGCATTAATCCATATAGTGTAAACGCACAAGTTGCGCTAGACTCAACACTATATGAGTGTTTTTAATAAAGCACTGATGGAAAATCTATATTTATATAATTTATCTACTAAGGTCTGCCATGTCATTTGCCTCTCTTACTGCGATTACAGCAGCCTACATTAAGAAAAAGCCAATGGCTATCACAGCGCCAGTAGCACTAGCAGCGACTTTGGTGCTAGTGCCTGCTTGTAGTACAGTCTCAGTCAATAAACAAACTCAGGCAAAAACTATCAATACTCAGCGTGGTAGTATCGTCACTGATAACAAACTTAGTACCGCTACTTCCTCAACATTACTGTCCGCTGGCCTCAATGAGCAGGCTTGCATGCAGTATTTTGATCGATGTCTAGCACAGCTCACTGATAGCATGCTCGACGAACACTATAGATCAGCGCTTGCTGTCTACGCTGAGCTTCACTATGCCAAAGCTCGTCAACTTGCTAATTTAAATGAATGCCAGCAGGCTTTGGCACGGCCACCTCTTGACCCTTATTATGCCAATGCTCCTTTATCAGCCGAGGAAGCTGATACCCAACAGCGAAATACCGAAACTTGTGTCAATAGCTATCAAGCGCGGCTTTTTGACGCCATTAAACTTAGCTATACTTATCTGTTTTACGACAGCCTAACCCATGATTTTGAAGAGGCTAATTCGGATAAGGCTGTCGCGCGTCAGCCAAACCGCATCCCAACCGATATCGATATCCAAACCCAAGATATCTATAATGCTGCCACCAATAGCGTCGTTACACAGCTATACAGATCAACAGACAGCTCAAATAACCTAATTGGCGGTACAAAAATAAACTATCTGCCACCCAGTACTACTATTGATAATGGTAATAAAGCGGCAATCGCCAATCGAGCACCGTTACGTGGTAAACCCACCGATCAAATCAAAATCATGAATATTGAAGTTGATAATTATGATCTTAACGTCTATCTACCGAACGAAAATACCTACTTGCAAAATGCTCATAAGCAGTCATCTGCCCTTGCCGATTTAACCTCAACTTATGAGTTGCGTCTATCGGGTCTGAACTCTGTCAGCAAGCGTCCAGGTTTGGGCATTGGTTTGGTGGCATCATTGGATGACCGTTATACTACCACCATTCGTCAGCTACTAGAATCATCACTATCAGGCAAACTATCTAAAACGATAAATAATGGCAGCATGGATGATAGCGCAGTAAGTACACGTATTTATCCTACTGGGCATTTACTGATGACAGGTCTCATAAAACCAGCTGGTGACAGCATCCTTGATGTACTTAGTAGCAATCAGCTCGATATTCACTTATACAACCCCTATCGTAGTAGTAACGTCCATATTCTTGGCAATGACTATCCACTTGCTGCCAATTTTTCAGCAGGTTATGGTCTATGGTTAGCAGAAAACCAGCTCGACGGTGTCGGATATTTAAACTTACTGACGCGGCGTCAAGAGGCAACGCTACCTAAGCTATTCATGCTTGAGCCCTATGATCCTAATAAGCGTGTCATCGTTATGATACATGGCTTGGCCTCTAGTCCTGCCACCTGGGTCAACCTAACTAACGATATATTCAATGACGATAAGCTACGTGACAACTATCAAGTATGGCAAATATTTTATCCGACCAATCTGCCTATTTTAGAAAACCGCTATCAGATTCAAAAATTACTCGAAACTACTTATCAGCAAACAGATCCTAACGGACAAAATCGTGCCAGTAAAAATAGCGTAATTATCAGTCATAGTATGGGCGCTCTTATTTCTCGTATGATGCTGTCTGACGATAACTTAGTGGACGATCTAGACAGGCTTGATGACCAAAACATGCTTTCTATTAGTGAAAAAAGTAAGATTCGTGACGCTCTTAAACAATCTTTTGGCGAGCAGCAACTAAAAACGCGTTTCGAGTTACAAGCACTACCACAAGTAGATACTGCTGTATTTTTGTCCGCGCCCTTTAGAGGCACTGACTATGCAGATCGCTGGTTTACCCGTGCTTTGCGCCGTATTGTGTACTTGCCGGTAGGTTTGATAAAAACAGTCACTGACAATTTAGCCACCCTTGCAATTAAAGGCGATTTAGCACAAAACCCTTTAGGGGCGCTATATCTACAAAACGGTGCCAGTCAATTGAGTAACAAGTCCTCATTTATTCAATTAACCAAAGATATCACGATGAATGAGCGCATTACCTACCACTCAATTATTGCCAATAATGATACAGATATCACTCAAGGTTTGGCACAGATGCAGCCTGGTGGAGCTAGGATAGACTTATCCCAAGCGATAAAACCCGATGCAAATGATGATACTGATATATCTTCTATACCAAGCGCGCCACTCGTCGCAGCGGTGATGGTGGATGAGGATATTAGCCAAGCACTCACTGAGCGTCTATCCGATGGTATCGTGCCTTACACCAGCGCCCACCTTAAAGGCGCGGCTTCTGAAACCGTTATCAGTGGTGGTCACAGTATACAAACCAATCCGCAAACTATTTTGACGTTAAGACGCATCTTACACGAGCATTTGAAGCAGTAATATCCGTTATAAGCAATTGTTAAATATATCTTTATTATTAGCAACTATTAATGACGGATGAGTAGGCATTAGGATAACAACGCTTACTATGCACAGCTTGCGTGTATACCTAGGGTGGCGCATAATATATGCACATTAATACATATTGATTTACGTATTTTACAGACAAATGACTTTAATTTATAAGGATATAGATTATCTACTACAGCTAAATAGTATTTGTATAAACTATCTTTATATAAAACGTCCTTAGCTAAATGTCGTTTGTAGCTAAATAACACTTGGCTATTGCCCGTAACGTTTATACCACTGATTACGGACAGTTACTTGAGCGTATCATGGAAGCCATCGCTAGTCAGCTAACAGGTAAAGGTAACCGTTTATGTTCGCTACGTTTATGATCGATCAGATGGACGCGCTGATGCTAGCGCGTATCCAGTTTGCTTTTGTTATCTCTTTTCATATTGTTTTTCCCGCCTTTTCTATCGGACTTGCCAGCTTTTTAACTGTGCTTGAATTTCGCTGGTTAAAAACAGGTGAGCCTATTTATGCAGAAGTTTATAAGCACTGGGTAAAAATATTTGCTGTCGTTTTTGGTATGGGTGTCGTATCGGGCGTGGTCATGTCCTACCAGTTTGGCACCAACTGGGCAGTATTTTCAGACAAAGCTGGCAACGTTTTGGGGCCTCTACTAGCTTACGAAGTACTGACCGCCTTCTTCTTAGAAGCTTCTTTTCTTGGTATCATGCTGTTTGGTTGGGGACGCGTGAGCAAGCGTATGCACTTCGCTTCAACTGCGATTGTAGCCGTTGGTACGCTCATTTCAGGGTTTTGGATTTTGGCGGCCAACAGCTTTATGCAAACACCGCAAGGCTTTATGGTTGGTGCTGATGGTTTGCTCTATCCGACCAACTGGCTTGAGGTTATTTTTAACCCCTCATTCCCGTTCCGCTACGCACATATGATGACAGCAGCGTTCTTGACCACTGCCTTTGTGATTGGTGGTATCGGTGCCTACTATATCCAATCCAAAAAACATACTGAACATCGCAAACATGGTCGCGTGATGTTAGGTATGGCAATGGTGATGGCTATTTTTGTTGCGCCAGCGCAGGTATTGATTGGCGATATGCATGGTCTAAATACGCTTGAGCATCAACCTGCTAAAGTTGCAGCGATGGAAGGACTTTGGGAAGATGAGCGCGGGGCGCCATTGGTCCTATTTGGCATCCCAGACCAAGAGGCACAAAAAAACCATTATGAAGTTAAAATCCCTTATTTATCTGGTTTGATTTTGACTCACTCGTTGGATGGTGAAGTTAAAGGGCTTAAAAATTGGGCACCAGAGGATCAACCTTATGTCCCGATTGTATTTTGGTCATTCCGCGTCATGGTGGGTATTGGCACGTTGATGGTTCTAGTAGGATTGTTTAGTCTCTACAAATACTTCAAAAAGCAGCAATTTGATCCTAAGAGTAAATGGTTCCACCGTGCGTGGATGATGATGACGCCACTTGGTTTTGTCGCACTACTCGCCGGCTGGTTTGTGACTGAAACAGGCCGTCAACCGTGGACGGTATATGAGGTGATACGTACGGCTGAAAGTATGTCACCCGTTGCCGCCCAACAAGTGGCAACGACATTGATTGGCTTTATTGTGCTGTATATCTTTGTTTTTGGTGCGGGTAGTTTTTATATCTTACGCTTAATTGCTCAAGGGCCAAAACCTTATGAAGATCCTTCAGATGATAACTTCTATGAGCACTCTATTACCGAAGGGCAAGGTCGCACATTGAGTGGTGATAGTAATCCTTCTGAAAACACTAAGAAAGATGATACAGAAGATCTTGATACGCCAGCGAATGATGAAAAAGACGGAGGGTTGCGCTAATGTTTAACTACGGCGATGTATTAGACTTACCTTTGATTTGGGGCGGGCTCATTGCTCTTTCTGTCTTTATCTATGTACTGCTTGATGGCTTTGATTTAGGTTGCGGGATTTTATTCCCGTTTGCAGGCTCGGACAAAAACCGTAGCCGAATGATGAACTCTATTGCCCCATTTTGGGATGGTAATGAGACCTGGTTAGTATTGGGCGGTGGCGGCTTGTTTGCCGCTTTCCCAGTCGCTTACGGTATCATTATGACTGGGCTATATCTGCCCGTTACCGCTATGTTATTTGGTCTCATTATGCGCGGGGTTGCGTTTGAGTTTCGCTTTAAAGCCTCTTCACGCCGTCATGTCTGGGATACCTTCTTTTTTGTAGGTTCTGTGATTGCCACTTTCTCTCAAGGGATCATGCTCGGTGCCTTGGTGCAAGGATTAGAAGCAAGCAATCGTTTATACACAGGCGGACCTTTTGACTGGTTCTCACCATTCCCAATCATGTGCGGATTTGCGCTTATTATTGGTTATGCACTACTTGGTTCTACTTGGCTTATCATCAAAACTGAACACAAACTACAGGTTTGGGCGCGTAAAGTCTCCGGCTGGATGTTAATGGCATTAGTAGCCGCAATGATTGCCGTCACGGTATCTATGTTCTTCTCCGATATAGATGCACTTGAAGGCTGGTTTAGCTTCCCAGGCTTGCTCTATCTTGCGCCAATGCCACTTATTGTTGTATTGCTATTCTTTTTAATGCGTAAAGACTTAAATACTGAGCGCGAGTACCGTCCATTTTTATTGACGGTTGCTCTATTTTTGATGGGTTATATTGGTGTTTGTTTTGCTATATTCCCTTATATAGTCCCGTATCAGATGACAATTTATGAGGCAGCAGCGGCTGACACTTCGCTCTCCTTTATGTTGATTGGTGCAGTTATTATGCTACCGATTATCTTAAGTTATACCGCTTTTGCGTATTATACTTTTAAGGGAAAATCTGATCACAATCCTATGTACTAATGACTAATAACGGTATAAATTGGATAAATTAGAATGACTGTGGTGGCTTTGTTAAATGACACCAGCCACAGACAAAAAGCAAATGGGGAGGTTCCCATGAAAAAGCTCAGTAAAAAACAATCGCAGTGGGCATGGTTCATTGGTCTATATCTGGCAGGTTTTTTAGTTATCTTTACTATTGCCCAATTAATTAAATTGGCAATGGGCGTTTAAACTATTATCTAAGTAATAAAAAAGCAGCGCTAATCTTATGATCAGCGCTGCTTTTTTATTTATCCAGTTTTTTTATTAATCAAACACCGCAATGATTATCAGCGCCTTTACTGTGAATAAAGTCATTTATCTGCTCTAAGCGCTCTGGTGTGCCGACGTCTATCCAATTATCAGTGATAACCTCAGCGGTAATCTGAAACTTAAGCATCGCTTGCTTGAGTAGTGGTGCTAGTGCTGCCGGTTGTCCTGCAACCAAGCCATCAACCAATCTGGGTGACATCACGCTAATACCAGCAAAAGTATACTTGTCTGCCTCACCAATTGGAGTCTCACTGGCAAGCCCATTATTAATAGCAAAGTCACCGCTATTATTATGCTCTGGATTATCGATTAATAATAGATGTGCGCGCTGATCGGCACTCAGCGTATAATCTTGCAATTGCGCAAAGTCATAGGTCGTCCAGACATCAGAATTGACTAGAAGAAAAGGCTCATCTCGTAATTTACCCGTTTGTAACGCTTGGAAAATGCCGCCTGCGGTCTCTAAAGGCTCATCATCTTCAACCGACCAATGCAAATTTACCCCGTATTGCGACCCATCGCCTAGGGTATTCATTAGCTTGTCAGCAAGCCACGAGACATTGATAGTAATATCAGTGATGCCCGCGGCTTGTAATGCCTGTATATGCCAGACAATTAGCGGCTGTCCACCTACTTCAACTAACGGTTTTGGGGTCTCAAGAGTCAATGGACGCAGACGTGTCCCCTTACCAGCCGCCAAAATCATCGCTTGGGTTATAACAGACATGCACGCTCCTTATTAACATTATTATTTTAATAATCGAATTAATTTATCAATACCTATTACAATGCAAACTTATCTTGATAAGCAGGTAATACGCTATCTTTTAGCCATAGATTAAAGGGTAATATAGCTTGCTTCATAGCATCACTGCCTTGCTCAGCCAGCCAGTCTAACTCAAAGACAAGATCGCGCATGACTTTTGGAATATCAGCTAAATAGCGGTTTTTACCATCACGCTCAGACAACCGAATAAAAATGCCCAATACTTTTAGATGTCGTTGTACACCCATTACATTTAGGTCATGTTCAAACTGCTCAGCATTGTTCGCTGTCGGTAGCATTGCTTGCTGTTGCAATTGCCAAAAATCATAGACCCAGCTTGACACTTGATTTTCTGGCCACTCTACATAAGCATCACGTACTAAGGACACCAAATCATAAGTATATGCACCGATGACAGCATCTTGAAAATCAATGACGCCTAAGCGCGAATAATCTGCTTGATCTTGCATCAAGTTGCGACTGTGATAATCACGATGAACAACCACCTGAGGTTGGGTCAAAATATCATTAATTAGGGCAGATTTTAGATTTTCCCATAACTTCTCATCAAGGCTGACACCAATATAAGGTATGAACCAATCACGGAACAAATCCATTTCTCGATTGAGCATTGCACTATCATAATAAGAAAGTTCATGCTCTACGCGAGCTGTCTGTACGGGCGTTTTTTGTAGCTCGACCAATGTGGTCATCGCTAACTGATAACACTCATTAACCTTTTCGGTTGGCGCATCAACTAATAAGTGCGCAAACTCGATCGCCCCAAAGTCTTGCAGGACCAAAAACCCTTGTGCCATATCTTGAGCAATAAGATCTGGTACATTGACTGCTGGCGCCATCAATTTGGTCACGTTGACGAACTGCTGCATTGCCTCTTGTTCATCAGCGGAGTCCATAACGATATACCTTACCATCGGGGTATCATCACTACTGGTGTTATCAAACAGCTGTATACGGTGGTACTGACGCGCACTAGCATCCCCCGGTAAGCTATCAAGCACAAAGGTCTGATCTACGAATACTTGCTGCAACCAGTTCTCTAATTGCTGCTGACGAGTACTATTATCGACATCAGTATTGATATTAGTATCGGTATCGGGCTGTAAAATCATATTGTCTGTCATAAAGGCCATCGCAGGTTAACAGTCAATAAGCTTAAGTACTTGATAATTGTAAGAACAATAATGTTGAAAATACAATTGTTAAAAATACCTAGTATTAATGACTAAATTAGTAATAAATAAAGTGAATACTTGCTAAAATGACGGGCTGTTTTTATTTGCTGGACGTTTTAGATTATTTTTAAGGCTCGCTTTAGGCGCTGTGCTAAGCAGTAATCGTAAAAACGTCTTGCTACGTCAGAAAATTTGATGAATAGTGTAGCTGATTTGGTTTTTTTTGACTATGATAAGTCGTCAATAGTTGTAATATGATTGTATATTTAAATTCATATTACCGTATAGTGGTCAAAAATATGACTACCCTCAGCTTACTTTTATTGTCGCAGGCTGATTTTTATAAGTTCGGCTTAAACATAAAACGACATTAATATTTACAACTGAATCAAATATCGCAACCCCATAGGCTTTGCAATCATAGGTGTGCCCTTGTTATATTCTCCGCTTTACCAAAGCATTCGTTTGATTTTGTTTGGTGCTATCAGCTTAACCGGCTTGACTGTCAGCGCTGCCACAATAGACAACGATGATAAGCAGGCAGCAGCGCCGCTAATTTCTGACAGCCCTAGTATCGCCAATCCTCCTATCAAAGACTACAGCAGCAGTAATAAGAGCTTAAGCGCTACAACAACTGCGGATGTTGCTGCAACTACAGTAGATCCTTTGAGCATGAAGCACAGTGCTGATACTACAATGAGCCATCAGGCTGATGACAACAGCTATCCACTAGCTTCTAGCGATAACTTTAACGCCAGTGATGATTTGGTTGCCAATAATACAGTGTCTAATACTGATAATGCCACCTTAACAATCTCTGAAACCACACACAGCTCAAGCATTGATGTTAAAGCGTCACAAGACAATAACGATAGTAATGATGAAAAAAATACAGTACAGGCAAATCAACCTATAAAGCAGAATCTAGCAATTGAGAATAGCCGTCTCGATATCAATGATGAGAGCGTCCAAGACAGCTTGATGCGTTTAGCAGAGTTTTATGAGTTGACTCCTGATACTGATCCATCAACCTTAAGAAACAATAATGTCGATACTATAAATCCTGAACAAACTATAAGCACAGAACAAGACGATGTTCAAAATAAATCGACAACCACGACTCAAAACATCCCTGAAGTAGGCAAAGAATTAAAGTTACTTCCAAACACAGTGGATAGTGCCCAGCGCTGCGAAGGTCAATGGGTCAGTCCTAAGCGCAACCCCAATTATCAACGTGCAGTCAATGAGGCCGGCGGACAGACAAACACTAACCTTAGTGGCATTCCTAATGAGCAAGCGCCTCTGTTTTCGGAGTCTGACTATGGGTACTATAATAATGTAGATTATGCTGAGCTATCTGGCAATGTTATTATTGACCAAGGTAGTCAGCATATTGAAGCCGACAAGGTGATGCTTGATCTGGCCAATGGCACTGCTGCCGCACAAGGCAAAGTCATGTTTACTGACCAAGTCTCTAATAGCAACAATCAAAGTAGCAACAACGCCAGTATGACTGATAAGTCTTTGAAGGGCGGTCTTATTGGGGTCGCAGACAACCTAGCATATAATACAGAGACTGGACAATCTACTGCTGACGAAGTCGCCTTTGCTAGCGTAGAATTGCAAGCTCATGGTTATGCCAAACGTTTGCATCGACCTAATGATACTCAGTATGAGCTTGATGAGGTAATGTTTAGTACTTGCCCGCCAACCAACCGCAAGTGGCAGTTTGATGCCAAAAGTATTGATCTAGATACCGAGACTGGACGCGGCGAAGCTTACAATACTACTTTTCGCATTGCAGATATTCCTGTATTTTACCTGCCTTACTTCAACTTCCCTGTAGACAGTCGCCGTAGTAGTGGCTTTTTATTACCGAGCGCAAGTATTGGTAGCGAAAGTGGACTGGAAATTGATGTCCCCTACTATCTTAATCTAGCGCCTAACTATGATGCCACACTCAACACTCATCTCTATACCAACCGTAACCCTATGCTATCTGGCGAGTTTCGTTATTTAACTGAAAATTATGGCAAGGGCATATTTAACGGCTCATACTTACCCAATGACAGAAAATATGATGGCGAGGATCGCAGCAGCTTTTTTTATGATCACTCCTGGTCATCAAGTAGCATCCCGCGTTTAAGTGGTGATGCCAAGTACAGCTATGTGTCTGATGAAGATTACTTAAACGACTTTGATACCCTTGGTTTGTCTGATAGTACAGTAAACTTACCGAGACGCGCTCGGCTCAACTATTACAACGACTACGTTAATGGCGAACTAAAGCTTGAAACCTTTCAAACACTTGACGCTTTTGATAACGATGGTGACGCGTTAGAAGACAAAGACAAACCTTACTCACGCTTGCCGCAGTTATCGCTCAATTATCGTCTGCCTTGGTTAGACGCCTTTGACATTACAGGCGTTCACGATTCAGCTTACTTCAAAAAATCTATTGATGATGGCTCTGAAGACGAAAAAAGCGGTATACGTGTCTATAACAAATTAAGTACTACTTATCCAATTGAAACGGCATGGGGTTATGTAAAACCAAAGCTTAGTTTGCAACACTTATACACCTCTTATGATCAAGACAGCTTAGAAGACAACCAACTGAATAAAGAAGATGGTAGTCAATCGGTCTTTGTACCACAGGCCAGTATTGATGCTGGATTGCACCTTTATCGTGCAGGCTCACCTTTTGGTGCTTTTGACGACACCATGGGTGGATATCAGCTACTTAGCCCGCGTCTAAAATACACTTATTCGCCTTTTGAAGATCAAAATGATATACCCAACTTTAATACTCGTATTGCGTCTATCAATTATGAACAGCTGTTTTCGGACAGTTGGTTTTTAGGACATGACCGCTTGCAGGACTTGCATGCCATTACTCCTGGTATCAATTATCGTTACATCGATGCAACGGGCGTGACACGTTTTGATGGTAGCATTGCAGAGCAGTTCTACTATGGTGATGGTCGCGTCAATCTCGATGATCAAACGCCCGTATTTAACACGTCGTCCTCTGGGATGGTATGGAATGCTAGCGCTCAACCTTATAATAATGTGTGGGTTGATGTTAGTGGCGCTTTAAATAATAGCTATGATATTAACTACCTTACGACAGAATTGCGTTACCAGCCATCAAACAATAGCCTATTCAACGTCGGTTTTGTGAAGCGTCAACGTGATGAAAACACGGATCAGTTGCCATTGTCTGCATTTACAGCATCTGCTATTTTCCCTATCAATAATAGCTGGCGGGTGCTTGCACAAGGACAGTACGATTATCGCAGCGATAAGATGCTGGATGCACTCGTTGGTATTGACTATGAGGACTGTTGTATTGGTTTTGCGGTTTATGGTCGTCGCTACTATAATGATCTAAACCTTAGAGAAAAACCTACACAAGCGGTCATGGCAGAAATCAGACTTAATGGGCTTGGCAGTAGTAGCAGTCGTCTGACTCGCTTACTCGCAGATAAAGTCCTAGGTTTTGAGCCAGTACAAACAGCGTGGAAAGACTAACAGCTACTTTAATAAGCTCATCAAAATTAGATATGTGAGCGTTAATATAGCAAGCTGTGCCGTATAACAAGTTGAAAAACAAGTGTGAATAATCACAGAATAATATTGTAAGCAAAACATCCAGTACACAATTATTTGCAAGAGAATACGCAACGTGTCACAAAGATAATTGCCCAACTATCATCCGATGCGATGACATTGACGAGGAGCATCATGAGATTTTTTTCTTTACACCAGACCAACCGTGCTGTACTAGTTTCTATGAGTATCAGTGCAGGCGTTTTATTAAGCATTAGTAGCCAAGCTGCACCAGCAGATACGCAAACGAACGCTGTGGCTACTAGTCAAGATGACAATGCTCGTTTAACGTCCGCTAGTAGTACTGACGGTATCATCGCTTTGGTCAATGACAATGCTATCTTAAAAAGTGACTTGGTAAATGCAATTGCACAAACACAGGCACGTGCGAAGGCCGCTGGCGAACCTATTGCCAATTCAGCACAATTGCAGTCTGAGGTACTAAATGCGTTGATATTGCGCGAGTTGCAATTATCATTGGTTAATCGTGTCGGTCTAAAGCCCGATGAGGCTGCTATTAATCAACGTCTTGCACAAATCGCTCAGTCTGAAGGACTTACTAGTATTGGTGCGCTACAGCAGCGTCTTGATGCCAACCAAGCTGGAAGCTACGCGGCTTTACGCGCAAAACTGATCGAAGATGCTGCTATTCAAGCATTACAGCAGCGTCAAATCACTAATCGGGTGCGCATCAGTGAGCAAGATATTGATGCATTTTTGAGCTCTCCTGAAGCAAAACGCCTAAATCAAAGTGAGTATCAAACCATCCATGTTCGCGTACCTTATATAGATGACTATAGCCGCTTGTCAGAAGCTCAGCGTAGTGAGGCACTAAAAGTCGCGCAGAATTTGCGCACTCGCCTGCAAGCACCAAATGTCGATGTCGAAGCTGTGGTCGCTGAGGCCCAAGGCAGTTACCCTATTCCATTACAAGGTGGCGATATGGGTTATCACAAAGCTGCTGCCCTACCTACAGAGCTATCTAGCGAAATTACCAAGCTTGAAGTTGGCGCCGTTAGTGCTCCATTAGTGACCCCTGAAGGTATTGACATTATTAAACTGGCTGACAAAAAAGCCAGTGATACCATGATTATACCGCAGTGGCATACTCGTCATATTTTAGTTAAAGCTGATGAGCTTCAAACAGAAGCCCTCGCTGAACAGAAGATTAATGATTTGTACAACCAGCTACGTCAAGGAGCAAGTTTTGCTGATTTAGCATCGACTTATTCTGACGATCCAGGCTCAGCAGGACGTGGTGGTGATCTTGATTGGGTTAGCGAAGAAGATATGGTTGGCCCGTTTGAAGCTGTTATGAAAAACACTACCGTTGGTGATTACTCCGCCCCTTTCAAAACTCAGTTTGGTTGGCATATTCTAAAAGTAGAAGACAAACGTCAACAGGATGTTAGTAATCAATATCGTCGCAATATGGCTCGTCAAGCGCTTTATCAACGCTTAGCACCGCAAGCGCAAGAGGATTGGTTACAAGAGTTGCGTGCTGGCGCTTATATTCAAGTTCTTAACTAAAAGATACCTACCTTACTGCTCACTTATACAATATTTGATAATCCTTAAGGGCGTATATCTCTATATACGCCCTTTTCGTTCTTTCAAAATTTTCTATAGTAGTTAAGATTCTTATATATTGACTATTAAACATTACTTTTTTTACGTTCTGTAATCAACTTCTGATATGCTAGTATCAATGTATAAAACTAAAACCTAGTTTATCGAAACTATATTTATTTAAATTCTTCTGTAGTCATTTGTACTTTTTCTAACCTTTATTAATAATAACAGTAACAATCAGCTGATGTTTGGTAAATATAATGCTACGACAGTTTGTTAGGTTCGAGGATTCATTCCTTGATTGCTTTATTTCGAGTGAAAAAATCACGATGTAAGGTCTTACAGACTATCGAGGATATTATAAAGGCGAAAGGATTGCATCGCCGTGCATTCTTTATAACTCCATAATCATAATTTATATTTGGGATACATAAGCGTGAATAACAAATTGACTGGCAGCGACTTAACACGAGCAATGCTGAATCGTGGCGATAAAAAGATTTGGTGTGCAGTAGACGATGATAGCGATGCACGTGCTATCAGTGATCAAATTGACAATGATTTTACCGCTCGTATCGTATCTTTCCGTGATGGAAAGTTTTATTGTACCGCTGGTATGACTTGGCTATATGCTGTACCTATCAAAATTGCTCCATTGACACAACAAGAAGCCAATTTATAAATAAAATTGGCTTTGTGACATTAGAATGAGTGCTATTGTTCTAATATCTTATCGTGCATAAACGGTTTTTATCTAAAAGCATATATGTAAATACATATATATGCTTTTTTGTACTTGCAGCTAGCGCATTAAACTCAATAACATTTTATTCAACTTCAACTATCTATCTCACAAAGAAAAGCCCCGAACCTTGGGCAATTAGTTCGGGGCTTTAGCGCTTCATGTTATTGTTATTGTTCTTCCTTGATGACTCATCCTAAGTCATAAACAATAACTTATAAAACAGCGGGCTGACCTGTACTCATAAACTTATTGTCTCAACACTGCATCCTTGCCTATCCTTGTGTTGATGAAGCTATTGTATGGTAAACGGATATGGGTAGCTAGAGGCTAAAAGCTCTATTTACTGTACGTTTTGGCTTACATGTATTCGTTTAAACGAATTAAAAAAAGAGGCTGTTTGAGCACGGTTTCAATGATACTCTGCATGTTCTTTTGATACTTTATCACCTTCTTTTTTACCTTCTTCGATTTTATTTTCTGTCTCTTCAATATCTTCAGTTTGGGCAGTCGGTGCATTTTGTTCTTGCTTATCTGCTTCCTCCGGTTCGTACTGCAAAGTTGTCATGACAGGAAAATGATCAGAACCTACAGACGGCATACGCTGAATATTAACTACAGTAAAGCAAGCACTATGAAATAAATGATCTAATGCCCAGCGTAAAAATGGGTACTTAACATGGAAAGTATTGATAAAATGACGACCAATACGTGGGTCTAGCAATCCTGAGATACGTTGAAAGCGTCGAGTGGTCTTTGACCATGCGACATCATTGAGATCACCTGCTAATATTGCTGTCTGATTATTTTCTTTAATGTGCTTACCAACCATCAGTAGCTCAGCATCACGAGTGGTTGACTTATCGGCTTCTGTGGGACTTGGCGGCATCGGATGCAAGCAGTACAGCCAGATGACTCGCCCACTTTGCAGACGCAGTTGTGTATGGATAGAAGGTATATCATCTATCATTAAGTACTTAACTTGAGGGTCTATCAACTCAAGCTTAGAATACAGGTGCATACCATAAAGATTATCTAGCGGTATTTTTACTGTATAAGGATAATCAGGCTCAATTTGATTAAGCGCCTTTTCCCATTTCTCATCACTTTCTAAAGTAATCAAAATATCAGGCTGCTTTTGTTTGACCAAATCAACCAGTTTTTGTGTCTCATCATTGGGAGTCAGGACATTTGATACCATGATTTTAAGCTGATATGCCTGCTCTTCTGGCTTGTCTTTTGCATTTTGGACTTCTTTTTTCCATAATTTAGTATAAGGCAATACCATTCTAAGCTGAAAAGCCAACGTAACAGTTAAGGTAATAAACAACAACCACTGCTCCCATTGCCACTCTGACCAAAACACCAACATGCCAATCCACGCGATAATACCCAGTACCATTATTTGAATACGTGGAAACTCAACACCTCTCACCCACCAGTTATCAAGAGGTAACCAGCCCCAGATTGTCACAAATGCGATGAATCCTGCTAACCATTGCATGCCATAATATAATAAGGAGATATCCATAGTATGTATTAACCGTTTGTTAGTTTGTGGGTGAGATTTATGATTATACTTACCTTAAATTAAACGACAAAAGTCCATACCGTTTTTCTCTAAAAACATTTAGGCTTTTGCTTTAGGTGCTTATATGAGTAAGTCTATTGAACATTTATATTAGGTACACACTTTAGCATCTCATGAGACTATCGCCTATTGCTAAACATTACTTAAGCATAGACTGTCATAAAATATTACAAACGCTATCTATAAGAGATATAAAGAGAAGCGCACTCAATCCTATTTGAGCCAAATAACAAGATAGTAATCGGCCCAAGAGCTGGTAAATGTATTCTCCATTAAATGCTCGCCTTAAAGTAATAACCAAAAGTTATAATAGGCACAGTTAATAGTGTGCAAAAAACTTCGAAAAACCACTGAAATATCTTGATTTTTAACGTTATTCACGGCATTGTTACTGGTTGACGACGTAATAACTGATTGTAAACAGGATTAGACTTCATGAGTAATTTAACAGTAGGGTTGGTAGGCTGGCGTGGTATGGTTGGGTCAGTATTGATACAACGTATGCAAGAAGAAAATGACTTTAACGGTATCACGCCTGTGTTTTTTTCGACGAGTAATGCAGGTGGTCATGCGCCAAGCTTTGACGGCGTTAAGACCAGCCAACTTAAAGACGCTCATGATATTGCTGCCTTAGCAGCGTGCGATGTGATTATTACTTGCCAAGGTGGCGATTATACATCAAAAGTTCATCAGCCGTTGCGTGACAGTGGCTGGAGTGGTTATTGGATTGATGCAGCAAGCACTTTGCGCATGGAAGATGACAGCATCATCATCCTTGATCCAGTGAACCGTAGTGTCATCGATAATGCACTGGCTCATGGCAAAAAGGATTTTATTGGCGGCAACTGTACAGTATCACTAATGCTAATGGCTATCGGTGAACTGTTCAATAAAGGCTGGGTCGAATGGGTCAGCGCCATGACGTATCAAGCAGCTAGCGGCTCGGGCGCAAACAATATGCGCGAGCTTATCAATGGTATGGGCGTCTTGCATGATGCAGTTAAAGATGAGCTGGCTGATCCTGCCAGCGCCATTCTGGACATCGATAAAAAAATTGCGCAGACCCAGCGCGCAGATAACTTTCCTAAGCAATATTTTGGCGTACCGCTCGCAGGCAGTTTGATCCCTTATATCGATGCTCAGTTAGACAACAAGCAATCCCGTGAAGAGTGGAAAGGTGGTGTTGAAACCAACAAGATCCTTGGCAACTCTGAAGCTGACAATATCGCTATTGACGGTATGTGTGTGCGCATTGGCGCCATGCGCTGCCACGCTCAAGGCTTAACCATCAAGCTCAAAAAAGATATCCCATTAGAAGAAATCGAAGCGGCGCTAAAAAATAGCGGTAACGAGTGGTTAGATGTGGTCGAAGATGATAAAGAGGCTACCGTGAGCCGTTTAACCCCAGTAGCCGTGACCGGTACATTGACTGTAGCGTTAGGACGCTTGCGTAAGCTAAACATGGGGCCTGAATATCTAGGTGCATTTACCGTTGGTGACCAGCTGCTATGGGGTGCCGCTGAACCTTTGCGCCGTATGCTAAATATCATTCGTGAGCAAAATAGCTAAACTGGATGTTTTAAAGTTAAAAGTAAAAAACTAAGAACCAAAAAGACAGCAGAGGCTGTCTTTTTTGTGGATATTAATTGGGCTGATAGGCAATCATCACTTCATTGCGACGCATAAACGGTAATGTCCATGGCGGATTATAACGTGCAATCTGGGGTGTACTCATTATATTCAGATTTTGGCTTTGCATCCAAGACTGTAGCTCTTCTGTCTTTTTTGCGACCTTATCAGTTCCTGCCAATCCTGAAAACTTGATAACGCCATAATTCTGTACGGGTACTTCCTTAATCTCAATATTTGGGTTGTTGGGCTTAGGCAATGTTTGTATCGTATATTGGCTTGGCATAGTAAATTGCACGCGCCACTTACCATCGTCTCGTTGCATGCTTACGGGCGCGGTCATGGCAATCTTTTGCGACTCACCATTGTCTTGGTTGCTTTTAGGTTCCATAGTGACAGGCGCGGTCATACTAATCTTACTGCTCTTCCCATCTGACGCCGTATTATTCCCAAAGATATAATCTGCCAAAACCTTAAACCCTTCGCGACTGGCATCATTTTGATCACCTGTCACCCACGTTTGAGCTACCAGCTGTTTATCGTAACGACGTAACTCAAAATTATCGGCTTTTAACAAGATAGTATAATCTGGTTCCTCGACTGCCATAGCTGCTCCTGATATTAGTAATAGGCCACTTATTAGTAAACCATTGAATAGTTTTTTACTCGTAAAAAAGTCAGTTGCTTCAGTCATACTATACCCTCGCTATTCAAAAGTAAGATTAAATACTTTCACTATCTCATTGTTCACTCTAGCAAGTGTACGATGATCCTGTCTGTATTTTTTGGTTATAGTAAAGAATACTTTCATAGCATTATTCACTGCTGCTAAACTTCTAGGTCCCCAAAAAAACCTAACAATGTTATAATTAGCACCATTTTCATAGCTTACATAGCGGTTATCATATGCAATTTGTTTTACATAAAACAGCCACTGGCGGGACGCGTGCACGCCGTGGTACAGTCCATCTCAATCATGGTGATGTACAAACACCCGCCTTTATGCCTGTCGGTACTTATGGCACAGTTAAAGGTATGCTGCCACGCGATATCGAAGCCATCGGCGCTGATATTATATTGGGCAATACTTTTCACCTATGGCTACGTCCTGGTACTGAAGTAATTGATAAATTTGGCGGCTTGCATAAGTTTATGCATTGGGATAAACCCGTCTTAACCGATTCGGGTGGTTTTCAAGTGTTTAGCCTCGGTGCGATGCGTAAAATTACCGAAGAAGGCGTCAACTTTAAGTCGCCCATCGATGGTGCCAAGGTGTTTTTGTCACCAGAAAAGTCGATGCAGATTCAGTATAGTTTGAACTCAGACATCGTTATGCAATTCGATGAATGTACCCCCTATCCTGCGACTCATGATGAAGCGAAAAAATCTTTAGAGCTATCATTGCGTTGGGGGCAGCGCTGCGTTGACGAGCATAATAGACTGGGCAGTACCAATGCGCTGTTTGGTATCATTCAAGGCAGTATGTACGCAGATTTGCGCAAGCAATCACTTGAAGGTCTACTAGAGATTGGTTTCGATGGTTATGCAATAGGTGGTCTGTCTGTTGGTGAGCCAAAAGATGAGATGATGGATGTACTAGACTATATCCCAAATGCGATGCCAGCAGACAAACCACGCTATCTAATGGGCGTTGGTAAGCCTGAGGACATCGTCGAGGCAGTCCGTCGCGGTGTCGATATGTTTGACTGCGTTATGCCCACTCGTAACGCCCGTAATGGTCATTACTTTGTCACAGGCGACACAGACAATGCAGGTGTGGTACGTATTCGTAATAGCCAGTATCGTAACGATGAAGGCCCGTTAGATCCTGAGTGCGATTGCTATACTTGCCAGAACTTTAGCCGTGCTTATTTATATCACCTTAATAAATGCAAAGAGATGCTGGGCGCGCAGCTGGCCACTATTCATAATTTGCGCTATTACCAGCGTTTGATGCAAGGTATCAGAGACGCTATTGAGCAAGATAAGTTTGATGCATTCGTCAGCGATTTTTATCATCAGCGTGGACAGACGGTTCCTGAGCTAAATTTGCGTTAATTTAAGTACGTCTTACTTGGTAAACTTTTAGCTAAGTCACAAAACAGAAAAATGCCAGACAGTGTTTACTGACTGGCATTTTATTTTTCAGATAATCATTATTTTTTAAACAGTATAGTTTCTTATCATTGCAAAAACGTGAGTGTCTTTAGATATGATCTTTTGGCAATTCACTCATCGGAATGTCAGGATGCTTTCTTAAATGTAAGATTGCAGTGAGCAAACCACCCCATATAAGTAACATTGAAATAATCATAAAAATAATTGCTGATGTTGTCATAATAAATTCCTATTAAGATTTCAATTTGATTAGTGTGCATCGTCAATCAAACGAGATTCATCATCTTCATCATCGTGATGACCTCTTATACGAGAAAGTATAAACGCTCCTAATCCAAAGAATACCACAACGCCCCAACCAAATAATAATAGTATGGTAGTAGAGTAACCCTCGTAAGGCTCTTGAACCAAATTAATAAGCTTCAAACCTAGGGCGATGGTCAATACGGTTGGTGTGATAACCGTCAACATAAATACCCAAGCACCACCTAGTTTGACACTTGAGATGCGGTTGATATGCTCTAATAAGCCTGGAATTTTATGGCGATTAAACCATGTTACCCAAACAATTGACATCAAGCCACCAGCGACGATACCGATATTATTTGCAAAGTGATCGATAACATCTACTAACACCAGTGAGCTACCAGTAGAGAACGCAGCAATTGATATTACAGCACATACCCCACCTATTGCAGCAACTGCTTTTTTACGTGACCAATCAAACTTGTCTTGAAAGGCTGAGATAGGTACTTCAAGGATACTCACTAAAGAACTGATACCAGCTACTACCAAAGAGCCGAAGAATAAGAAACCAATAAAGTCACCACTACTGCCCATCGTTGAGATAATTTTGGGGAATACAAAGAACGCTAGTCCCACGCCGCCACTAGCAACTTCAGAGACTTCTTGACCTGTTGACATGGCCATAAAACCAATAGCGGCAAAGATACCGATACCAGCAATCAATTCAAAAGATGAGTTAGCGAAACCTACCACTAAACCTGCGCCAGTTAAATTGGTATTTCTTTTTAGATAAGAGGCATAAGTCACCATAATACCGAAACCGACCGATAATGAGAAAAACACATGGCCATAAGCTGCAAGCCAAACGTTAGGATCTTTCATTCTCTCCCAATTTGGTTCAAAAAAAGCATTCAAGCCAATTTCAGCGCCTGGTAAATTAACAGCTTTAAATACCATAATGCCAAACAATACTATGAGTAGTGGAATACAGATTTTGTTGGCAAGCTCGACTCCCTTACGGATACCGCCAAACATAATTAACATGGCTAATGCCCAAACGATGAGCAAACCTATAAACATCTGTGGTACGAATACAGAAGTCAGATCTCCTGTATGCTGTACAAAGTCGCTGACAAAGAAGGTTGTGGTATCTTCGCCCCATTTTTGTCCAAACGAGAAAACCATATAACTGCCCGCCCATACAATAACGGCGGCATAATAAATAGCAATGATAAAAGAGACAAGCGTCTGCCACCAGCCCACAAACTGGGCAGATTTCACCATTTTCTTGTATGCACGTGGCGCGGCAGCGCGATACTTATGTCCTATAATATAATCTAAAAACAACAGCGGAATACCTGCTGTTAATAAAGCAATAAGGTAAGGCACCATAAATGCCCCACCACCGTTATCATAAGCCACATAAGGGAAACGCCATATGTTACCTAGCCCTACTGCCGAACCGACAGCTGCTATGATGAAACCAGTCCTACTCGACCAATTCTCTCTTGGTTCTGCCATATATTCCTCCTAACACTACAATGATAAGCTACTCAAACTTCATAAACCAAGAGATAGCTAAATTAGCAAAAAAGATGTTATACATTATTTTTAATTAAAATAGGTTACTATAATCTTACTGAACATATTTAGAAAGTGTCTGCTAAACATTACAAAAAGTCAAGTACTCATAGACATAAAAAGCCATAACATTTAGTTATGGCTTTTTGTCTATCGATATTAATAGAGAAGAATACAGAGAATGGAGAGTTTGTATTAAAAGAGTCTTAGCGCACCACACCTCGTTTACTATACTGTAAAGAATCAATAAGCAACTGGATTTTGGGTTCTTTTGGCAATAAATCCTCTTGCAGAATTTTGAGTGCCTGAACGGTGGTTAATCCAGATCTAAAAATCGTCACGTATGCTTGTCGCAACATATCTATAGTGTGCTGCGACCAATCTTTACGACGCATGCCTTCAATATTGAGTCCATGGGCATGTGCTGGATTGCCTGACACCATAGTAAAAGCAGCGACATCTTTTAGAATCAGACTAGCACCGCCAACCAAGCTGTAATCTTCTACTCGGCAAAACTGATGTATGCCTGAGTTACCACCAATGATGGTATGGTTGCCGATAGTCACGTGTCCTGCAATACCGACATTATTTGCCACTACATTGTGATCACCTATCATGCAATCATGCGCAATATGAGTATTGACCATAAATAGATTATGATTACCGATCTTGGTTAACTTGTCATCTTGTACCGTACCACGATGAAAGCTACAAGCTTCACGAATGGTATTATGATCACCTATTTCAAGCCATGTACGCTCACCAGCATACTTTAAATCTTGTGGATTTTCGCCGATACTTGCAAACTGATAAATTTGGTTATGTTTGCCAATTCGAGTGAGTTTGGTCACTACCACATGCCGATGCAAAATCGTGTGTGCACCAACCGTCACCTCATCACCGATGATACAATATGGTCCTATAATAGCTGTCTCATCAATCTTGGCAGATGGTGAGATGAGCGCTGTGGGATGAATCTGACTCATAATGCGGGCCTTTGTATCATTTAATACGAGAAATGGTAAAACAGAATACCAATAGTTTGGCCTTAAGGCCAATACCAATTATAACCAAAATTATTGTTGTTGATGATTATTCTCATCGCGAATATTAACATGACTCTCCAGCAAATTCAGTCAATTACTGATTCAAACGCTTCTATTATCAGCTTTTTATTGCTCTTGGCGAGCGATCATTACTTGAGCACTGGCAGCCAACTCATTTTCGACGTGTACGGTGCAGTCAAACTTGTAGATGCCTTGCTTTTGCATCACAGTCTTAGCACGGATGATTAGCTGATCACCAGGAATCACTCGGCGCTTAAAACGAACCTTGTCGACCCCTGCAAACAAATATAAGTAACCATCTTCGGCAGTTAAACCTGCACTAATAAAGCCTAGCACACCTGAAACTTGAGCCATAGACTCAACCATTAGTACACCTGGCATAATAGGCTCATCAGGAAAATGACCATTGAAGAACTCTTCATTGATGGTCACGTTTTTGATGCCAGTAATACATTCACCAGGTTTACAAGCTGTGATTTTGTCCACCAACATAAAAGGATAGCGATGTGGCAAATAATGCTTGAGGGTATGATAGGTTAATGGCAGTGTCAGACCTTGTTCAGATAATGTTTTGATGTCTTCGTCGTTTAAAGTATCTATGTCTGTAGCACTCATAAGGGGGCTTCCTTGCTTATATTACATATTGTTGATAAGAAAATTATTCTGTTGTTAATACACTTATAGATAACTTCAAATAAATAGATTTAGCTGTCACCTAGCTGACGGAAGCGTACTGCTGCTCGCCGCCACTTAGCGGTTGGCATTGCAGCTGTTCCCGAAGAGTATGATCCAGCACTCTTAATAGATTTTGTCACCATTGTCATACCTGATAAAGTAACATCATCTGTGATATCAATATGACCGTTGATACCTACTGCGCCACCAATGACACAACGTTTGCCAATAGTAGTACTACCAGCAATACCTGTATTGGCAGCGATAGCAGTACCAGCACCGATACGCACGTTATGAGCGATTTGAACCAGGTTATCAATAATGACGTGGTCACTGATGACAGTATCATCAATAGCCCCGCGGTCAATACAGGTATTACTACCAATGCGGACATGGCTACCAATGACCACACGACCCAGCTGTGCGATACGCTCCCACCCGTCAATACTTGGATCTTGAGACGGTGCAAAGCCAAAGCCTTCAGCACCAATGCTGACACCAGCATGTAATCTAACATAATCGCCAATAATACAATCATGGCCAATGACAACTTGCGACTTTAAAACACAGTCAGTACCAATATGACTATATGCTTCAACGATTACATTAGCATCCAGACAGCTACGATCACCGATATGGACATGCTCATTGATTACGCAATAAGGACCAATGCGGACATCAGCACCAATTACTGCACTCTTAGCGATAATTGCTGTCGGATGAATATTATTACTTTCTATAGTATGACGTACAAACAGCTGGCTGCTGCTAGCGTAAGCCAGATAAGGTGATGCAACGACCAAGACTACAGTTGGCGATGGTACTTGCTCACGATACTGCTCAGTGACAAGCACTACACCTGCCTGACTTTGCGCTAAGCTGGTAATGTAATTTGGATCTGCCAAAAAACTCAGCTGCGTACTATTTGCATCAGTCAGACTACCGACACCGTTTATTGATAGGGTTAACTGATCCATAGTAAGCTCAGCTTTATTCAATACTGGCTGACGCTGCTCGATTCGAGAAATAATTTGCTTAATCGTTATCATAATTAGCGTTAATATGATTAATAAGAATAAAATGGATGCCAAACTGATACTTCAGTTTAACAACCAATTAAATAATAGTTATAAAATAATACTAAGCGTTTAAAACCATCTGCATAATAAAACGACTTTACGTCTATACGCTTAACTAGAACGTGCTACCAATCTGGAACTGCACCTTTTCAGTCTCATCGTTTTCTTTATCGCCGATAGGTACAGCATAACTTAATGAGATAGGACCGATAGGTGTATACCAAGTGACCCCTGCACCCGCACTAAAACGTAAATCGTTGTCTTGGGTTAGCAATGGCACATCAGTATCACCAAAGGTGCGATCTTCTTTATCTGTGGTATCAAAGACCTGACCGCCTTCAGCGAATAGTACTGGACGTACTTGATCCGCCCAGTCACCTTTAAACGGCATTGGCAAAATCAGTTCAGTACCAAAGGTTGCTAACGCATTACCGCCAACCTCTTCTTTTTGAATACTCTCACGGTTGTTTACTGCGTTATAATAAGACTCAGAACGGGGACCGAGCGTCGACGCTTCATAACCACGTACCGAACCATAACCACCGGCGTAGAAATTTTCATAGAAAGGCAAGTCATTACCATAGCCAAGCTTAGTATAGCCGCGTGCAATCACATCTTTATACACAGGATAGTACACATTACCAGTATAGAGCAATTTCTGATAATTCGTATCGCCAAACCCAAAAGTGGCATTAACATTGTGGCTCATGCCTTTAGTCGGAAATACAGGGCGATCTAACGTACTATAATCCCACCCTAAAAGTAGGTTGTAGGTGTTATAGTCATTTTTAAAACTGGTTCGACCATCAAACTCCCCACTGAATTCTTCAGTAGTACCACCGTCATCAATAATTTGCTGAACGTTTGATACGCCAAGCCAGCGACCACCGCGTACGGCAGTGTTATCAAAATTGACTCCAGCACTGACGCGCTTGGTCTCATCTACAGGGTAGCTATAATTTAGTGTTGCGCCATAAGAGTCAGTGACATAGTTACTAACGTTACGATCATCATATTTAGTCTCGCGATAATAAGCGCTGACACCTTGGGATACGCCATTTTCTGTAAAGTACGGATCCGTATAACCTAAACTATAAGAATCACGTGTCTCTGAACGTGATAGCGCCGCTTTAACGCGGTTACCTGTACCCATAAAGTTGTTTTGGGTAAGATCTAGCTGGAACGTCACACCGCCACTTTGTGAATAACCTGCGGCAATGGTTGAGCTACCAGAAGGCTGCTCTTCAACCACATAATTGATATCCACTTGATCTGGTTGATTAGGGACTGGTTTTACATCGACATTGACTGCTTTGAAGAAGCCTGTACGCATCAAACGTGTACGTGATAGCTGTATCTTGTCGTTAGATGCCAGAGCACCTTCTAACTGACGCATTTCACGACGTAATACTTCATCTTGCGTTTTAATATTGCCATTAAAATTGATACGGCGTACATAAATAGGACGCGCAGGGTCAATGTAATAATCAATATCGACAACTTTGGTTTCATCATTAATGCGTGGTACTGGACGTACTTGTGCCAGATAATAACCCTCATTACCATAACGGCTTTTTAAAGCAGCGGTAGATGCATCAAGCTTGGCTTGCGAGTATTGCTCATTAGACGTAAAAGTCACCAGCTCGTCCAGCTCATCAGTAGCAAATTTTGGATCGCCCAAGAAGTTTATTTCACCGAACTGATACTGCTCACCTTCGCTTAAACTGACTTCAATGAACACACTACGCTTATCTTCACTGATATTTAGTACAGCGTTATCAACATTAAAGCGTACATAACCATCGTTTTGGTATAGGGCTTTTAAGTTCTCTAGACTGGCAGCCAGCTTTTCTTTCGCGTAGCGATCAGATTTAGATAATAGACGTGTCCATGAAGATTCTTTTACCGCAAAGACGTCTTTGATATCTTCATCACTAAAATGCTTATTGCCAATGACGTTGATGTCGACCACTTTAGCAGGCTTACCTTCGATAAAGCGCACATCTAACTTTACACGGTTGCCATCAAGCAAGGTCTGGTCCACTTCGATATTACTGTTGTAATAACCTTGGCTAATATATTGTTGTTGTAACTCATTAGCAACGCCTTGTAAGGTCGATTGTTTGAGCACATCACCTGCAGACAGTCCAGCGTTTTCAAGTCCTTGCTCTAGACCTTCTTCAGGAATCAGTTTATTACCTTCAAAATTTACTTCAGCGATAATAGGACGTTCGATAACATCAAAACTCAGCTGACCACCTTCGACACGGCTTTGGATATTTGCAAAATTGTCAGTGGCATATAGTGCTTTAATGCTGGCTGCAAGGCTACTGTCGTTGACTGTATCACCTACTGTCACAGGTAAGACCGGATACAAGCTATCAGGGGTTAAACGTTGTAGACCAGTAAAGCCAATATCAGTGACTACAAAGTTTGCCGCCTGCACAGGCATACTCATCATTGCTACAACTAACGGCAACCCAGCCGCACTCATAAATAAAGGCGTACGCATAAACACTATCCGTCAATAAAAAACTTGCTTAAGTTAAGGTAAAAAGCATATCTTGTCTAGTCCAATTGGTACGCAATTTGCGATTCAAACATGAACTGACAGAGGACACTTTATATAAAATGCATCATAAAATAAACTAAAAATTACGATTAGTACAGTTGCATCGATTCAAGAGCAATAGCAAACCAGCCAAACAACTAGAACATAATGTCTGTGTAGACGTTAGTATGTCATGCTTTAATTGACAAATAAAAAAGTATTTATTCAAAACAGTCTACTGATATCATTACCAATCGCTAACACCATGAAACCTGCCAGTAAGAGTAAACCGATATTTAATCCTACAATCTGAACTCCCTCCGATAAAGGCTTACCGCGAATCAGTTCAATAAGATGGTACACGATATGACCACCATCTAGTACAGGTATCGGTAATAGATTTAAAACTGCCAAGCTCAAACTAATCAAAGCGGCAGTAGACAGCACCATCTCCCAACTAATATCAAAGCTTTGCTTGGCAACTTTAGCGATGGTAATAGGGCCAGATAAGTTATCAAGGCCAATCATACCTGATATCATCTTACCCATTGAGCTGACCGTCATTACTGCTAGCTGTTCAGTCTTTTCAAACGACTTTACCATAGCCTCACCAGGACCATAAGCTACCGTGGTTTTATATGCATCAGGAATAACAATCTCAGTTTGTTCAACCATAGCACCAATCTGACCGTAGGCATTGCCTAGATTGTCTTTCTTACCTTGCGGCATAATCTGTAGCTGTACTGGTTCGCCGTCACGAATGACGGTAAAGTTTAGTAGCACCTCAGGATTGTCACGAATCATTCGTGTAGCACTGATCCAGTCTTTAATCTCTTTATTGTTAATCGCTATAATGCGATCGCCTACTTCTAGACCTTGACGTACGGCCGCTCCATCCGCTGATAAATCACTAACGATTGGTGCAATCTGTGGCTGCCAAGGTAACATCCCCAAACTGGTTAGCGCATCCTTACCTTTATCCTCACCCTGCATAAATTGCATGACAGGTGCTTGATAGGTCTTTGCGACATCTGTAGCTGATTCGTCTGTTTGTAGCGTTATACTGACATTACCCGTCTCACCCATTCGTCCAGCTAAACGATAGTTAATACCTTCCCACGTTTGTACTTCATGACCATCTATCGCGAGTATTTTATCCCCAACTGGCAATTGCGCCATTGCTGCGGGAGTATCGGGCAGTACTTGACCGATCTTAGTCGCTAATTGCTCAGATGGGGTCATAAACAATACCCAAAACAGCGCGATTGCAATGATAAAGTTCATGATTGGACCAGCTGCGACAATAGCTATTTTTTTTAACGGGTGCTGACGGTTAAACGCCAAATGTAGCTCATCCTTTGCCACGTCACCTTCACGCTCATCAAGCATCTTGACGTAACCACCTAGCGGCAGCATAGAAATACGATAGTCGATGCCGCTTTTTTTACTGGTCCAGCCTGTCAGCTTTGGGCCAAAACCAATAGAATATGTCAGTACCTTAACACCGCATAATCTTGCCACTATATAGTGACCCCATTCATGCAATGCGATCAGAGGTCCTAAGACAAAAATCGCTGCAAGTAGCGTTAGTAAAAACGTCATGATCTTTTCTCGTTTAGGTGACTCTGAATCTGGTTATGCCATCTCAGCCACAAGCGCTTCGGTGTGATGCCGTGCTATCTTATCAATTGCTAAAATATCATCAATATTCGCATTTAGGTCTAATAGTGGTACTTGTATTTCGGTTAATGCTTGCTCGTTAATATTGGCAATGTCAGTTAAACGTAGTTGTCCTGCTAAGAATGCCGACACGGCAATTTCATTAGCAGCGTTCAAAATTATCGTCGCTTGAGTACCTGCTTGCATGGCTTGACGAGCAAGACGCAGACAGGCGAATTTCTGCAAGTCTGGTTTAATAAACTCCAAACCGCTTAGTGCATATAAATCCAAGGGTTGAGAGCCACTATTAATCCGTTCAGGGTAGCTCAAAGCATGGGCAATCGGCGTTTTCATATCTGGGCTGCCAAGCTGCGCTAAAAAGCTACCATCGCTATATTCTACCATCGAGTGAATGATACTTTGTGGATGAATGACCACATTTATCTTACTTTCAGGCAAATCGAATAAATGACAAGCTTCAATCAGCTCAAGCCCTTTATTCATCATCGTCGCAGAATCAACTGATATCTTTTGCCCCATCGACCAATTTGGATGTTTGACCGCTTCGGCGATGCTTGCCTGCTGCATATGCTCAAACGACCGCTGTAAAAATGGTCCACCTGAAGCTGTTAACCAAAGCTTACGTACGCCATGATTTGATTCATGAATGCACGTGTTGTCTTGCTGTATAGCGGTTGGCAAACATTGAAAAATTGCATTGTGTTCAGAGTCGATGGGTAACAAAGTAGCATTATGCCTTTTGACCGCTGCAATCATCACTTGCCCTGCCATGACCAGCGCTTCTTTATTGGCAAGCAAGATACGCTTACCAGCACGTGCAGCAGCTAACGTCGATGGCAGTCCTGCGGCACCAACAATGGCTGCCACCACAGTATCGACTTGTGTATCGGTGGCAATGTCTATCAAACCGCTATCACCACTTACCACATCAATAGTTAAACCTGCCTCATTTAAACGCTGAGAAAAACTATCAACATTAGCCGTTGGCACACAAACACGCCTCGGCTCAAACTGCTGACACAGTGCAAACAACTTATCTAAACGCTGATACCCGGATAAAGCATAGACATCATAGTCTTGCGTATGTGCCGCCAAAATTGCTAATGTGCTGTCACCAATAGAGCCCGTTGCGCCAAGTACAGCGATGCGTTGCGTCATAACTACCAATGCCCATAATATTAATAAAAAAGTATCGTTAAGAACAAGAACCATTTAGCCAAAATTTCAAGTCAGTAAAGAATTGCTACTGACTTTACAAAATTTAGCGTAGACAAATATACATAGAGTGAAGTAGATGCAAATTTAGACAAGGAGCAGTCCCAAATGTTGCAAACTCCAAAACCCGAGGGCAAATATCGGAGTTGCAGATAATAGGGAATCAATACGATCTAGAATACCACCATGACCCGGTAAAATAGTTCCTGAGTCTTTCACCTTGGCACGGCGTTTGAGCATTGACTCAAATAGATCACCCAATACTGAGGCAAGAATCGTCACAGCTGAGAGCGCGATAAAAGCGATCAATGCCATACCTGTCAATTGCAGCTTAAAGACACTAATAGCGATAACCACCACTAAGCCAGTTACCAAGCCGCCAGCTAACCCCTCCATACTCTTATTAGGAGATACGTTGGGTGCCATCTTACGTCGACCAAGCTTGCGTCCCACAAAGTAAGCACCACTGTCTGCACACCATACCAATAAGAATACATACATTAGCCACCAAGCCGATAACTGCCATAAATAAAACATTGCAGTGATAGAGGCCGTCAATATCACCACCCCCATCAGGCTCAGCTTTTTACCATACCAATTTGTGTATGTTGGAAAACTACGAACCCAAGATAACGCCAGCAGCCAGATGACTAAAGACGCTACCCACCAAAGCACCCATGTGACTTCAAACATCAATGAAACTAAGGTGATGGCCAGCACCATCACAACAAAGACAACAGGCTGACGCCATTTGGGCATCAGCTTCGTCCATTCGTGCGCAGCAATAGTGACCCCAATTGCTAATAACGGTGCAAAGAAGATGGGCGTTTGGCTTGCAAACAATGCAATTCCAACAATAATAATTAAAATAATTGCTGTTTTAATCCGTTGCCACATACCAATCAGACCTTATAGTAAAAAGAGACATTTGCTCAATATTGCATTATAACAGTTAATATAAATGCATGACCTAGTGTGATGCCTGTGTGTCAATTTGTTCGCTGGTTTTGCCAAAACGACGTTGACGTTTGGCAAAATCTGCAATCATGTCTGCAAGCTCATTTGCTGCAAAATCTGGCCATAATGTTTGGGTAAAGAACAGCTCTGCATAGGCTGATTGCCACAATAAGAAATTGGAAATTCTATATTCACCGCCCGTTCTGATTAACATATCTACTGCGGGTGCATCCGCTAATTGAACGTATCGACCAAGCAAATCATTGTTGATGTCTTCAGCACGTAAGTCACCCGCCTCAACTTGTAAAGCCAGCTGCTTTGCAGCATGTGCAATATCCCATTGACCACCATAACTAATAGCAATCACCAGTGTCATCGCCTCAAAATAAGCCGTCTTGGCTTCTGCGTCGAGCATTAAGGTTTGTAAATCATCATCAAGCTGACTACGATCACCTATAAAACGCAACCGAATACGGTACTTATTCATGCGCGGCATTTGCTCATGAATGGTCGAGGTCAATAGGCGCATGAGTAATGCCACCTCACTTGGTGGTCGTTGCCAGTTTTCACTCGAAAATGCAAATACTGTCAGTACCTCAATGCCAGTGTCTAGACAATACTCGACGATAGGGTCTAGTGCATCTTTACCAGCAATATGCCCTTCCCCGCGACCTAAAGCCTTGGCTTTCCCATAACGGTTATTGCCATCCATAATGATAGCAATATGACGGGGAACAATAGTAGAACCTAGAGGGGGTAAAGTAGACATGGACTATACTGCTTATTATGAAGGTAAATTTATCTGTGACACGGTTTTGAGAAAACGGTATTGAAACATTGCAAACATCTTGCACTATTGGGTATAAAACATATAGAAATAGGCAGCCAGTAGCAACAGGCTATTGACTACCTATTTAATAAAACTGTACTAAAAACAGTACGGCTTATACAACCATCAATTCAGTCTCTTTAGCATCGAGCTTTTTATCAATAGTTTCAATGAACTTATCGGTGATTTTTTGAATGTCGTCGTTCGCGCGGCGCTCATCATCTTCTGAGATCTCTTTTTCTTTTGCCAAGTCTTTGATGTCATTCATCATGTCACGACGGATATTGCGAATAGACACACGGCTGTTTTCAGCTTCACCACGTGCAAGCTTTTGCATATCGCGGCGTGTCTCTTCAGTCAAAGCTGGCATCGGTACACGAATCACATCAGCGCTCATAGGGTTTAGACCCAAATCCGCTTCACGAATCGCTTTATCTACTGCTTGTACCATAGTGCGATCAAACGGCTGCACTAGTAGCGTACGTGAGTCTTCGACGTTGACACTGGCGACTTGGTTAAGCGGTGTATCAGCACCATAGTAGCTGACCATAACGCCTGACAACATACCTGGGTGTGCACGCCCAGTACGGACTTTACTAAAGGTACTTTCTAGCGCCTCTAATGTCTTTTGCATGCGTGACTCGCCGTCTTGTTTAATCTCTTTAATCATTATATGTCCTTACTTATCGATATCGATAATATGCTATTTTATTACATTATTGTAGGTACATGACCCATTGTACTATTGCCATCTATAGCAGCTGTCTATCAACTGTCTATAAATGATTAACTTTGATTAATGATAAACGCGTGTGCCTTCGTTTTCACCCATAACGACATTTAATAAAGCGTTGGGCTTGGTCATATCAAATACTTGTAGCGGTACGTTATGCTCACGGCACAGCGCAATAGCGGTCAAATCCATCACGCCAAGCTTTTGCTCCAACACCTCATCAAAGGTTAACCCGTCGTATTTGGTCGCATCAGCGTGCAAGCTTGGGTCTTTATCGTAAACACCATCAACTTTGGTGGCTTTTAGAATCAAGCCTGCTTCAATTTCAATACCGCGCAAACAAGCAGCCGTGTCTGTCGTAAAGAATGGATTGCCAGTACCAGCAACAAAAATACAAACTTCACCATTTTTGAGGTAACGAATCGCATTTCGGCTACTATAGCTTTCAGTGACTTCGCCGATTGGCAATGCTGACATTAAACGTGTCTTAATATTACGGCGCTCAAGCGCATCCCGCATCGCAAGGCCATTCATGACCGTTGCTAGCATACCCATTTGGTCACCAGTAACGCGGCCAACCAAACCCTCTTTTTGTAGCTGCGCGCCGCGATACAAATTACCGCCGCCCACGACAATACCTACCTGAACCCCAAGACCACGCAAGTGCGCGATAGACAAACTCATCTTATCAAGCACTTCAGTATCAATCCCCATATCTTTGCCACCAGCTAGGGCTTCACCAGATAATTTGAGCAATATGCGCGAGAAACGAGGGTTTTTGTCAGACATGAGGGCACCTTTTTATCGTTAAATTTATCATTAAATAATGGTTAAAACCAATAGAATTGGAGCACAGGTTAGAACTGATAGTCCAAAACAGGCTAGTAGGCCAAATTGCGCTAATTGTAGCAAAAACTACTCACAATTGGGCAATTTTCATCGGTAATCCGTGCCAGTTTTTATTTAGTCACTCGGTGGACACCGATGTTCAAAATCCATGTAGCGCTTTTTGTAACGTTTAATTAGCCTTGGTAACTGGCAAATAAGTCATATTCGCTAGCATCATCGATAGTGACGGTTAAGAACGCCCCGACTTTCACTTTGGCGGTAATATCATCTACATAGACATGACCGTCAATCTCTGGTGCATCAGCATAACTACGGCAAATTGCAATATTTTCTTCATGATCAATCTCATCAACCAATACCGTTAAAGTCTTACCGACTTTTTCTTGTAGTTTTTGTGCTGAGATGTCTTGTTGTAATGCCATCAAGCGCTCATAGCGAGATTGTTTAACGTCTTCAGGTACGTGATCAGGCAAATCATTAGCAACCGCGCCTTCTACTTCTGAATACGTAAAAGCACCAACGCGATCAAGGCGTGCTTCAACCAGCCAATCAAGCAAGCATTGAAAATCCTCTTCCGTCTCACCAGGGAAGCCGACGACAAAGGTCGAACGAATGACGATATCGGGACAAATTTCACGCCATGCTTTAATGCGTGCCAGGGTATTCTCACTATGTGCGGGGCGCTTCATCGCCTTTAGGATGCGGTGGCTGGCATGTTGAAAAGGTATGTCTAGATAAGGTAATAGTTTTTTCTCACTCATGAGCTTAACGACTTTATCCACGTGTGGATATGGATAAACATAATGCAGACGCACCCAGATACCTAAGTCGTTCAATGCTTGGCATAAGTCATAGAATTTTGACTTTAGCGGCATGCCATTCCAAAAGCTGGTTTTATACTTTAGGTCTAGCCCATAAGCAGACGTGTCTTGTGAGATAATAAGTAACTCTTTTACGCCAGCATTTTTGAGTGCTAATGCTTCAGTCATCACATTGTCAATCGGGCGTGATGCTAAATCGCCGCGCAAGCTTGGGATAATGCAAAAGGTACAGCGGTGATTGCAGCCTTCTGATATTTTTAGATAAGCATAATGGCTTGGGGTTAACTTAATACCCGCCTCATCGATCAAATCTATCTTTGGGTCGTAGTTTGCATCAAGACTACGATTCGGCTTCGGTACATGCTGGGAGACCGCTGTAATTACTTCATCATAAGCATGTGCACCAGTCACTGCTAGCACTGCTGGGTGCATTTCACGAATCTTTTCTGCTTCTTTACCTAAGCAGCCTGTCACGATGACCTTACCGTTTTTGCTGATAGCTTCACCGATTGCATCAAGCGACTCTTGTACCGCCGACTCAATGAAGCCGCAAGTATTAACCACTACTAAGTCTGCACCGTCATAGTCACTTGCAACTTGATAGCCATCGCGGCTAAGCTCTGTAATAATACGTTCGCTATCCACTAAGGCTTTTGGGCAACCTAAAGACACAAACCCAATCTTTGGCGCACTGGTTGTTGGAGCGTCAGCAGTCGCATCGCTACTTTGTGCAATGCTGCGGTTTTGATTATGATTGGCTTTATGATGGTAAGGTTGGGCGGGCGCAGGTTCCTGTTCTTGTGGCGTTTGCGAGTGAGCAGGATTAAACACCGTTGCAGTATCTTTTATCGTTTGTATCTGTTTTGATGAGACATCAGCACTTAAAGCGTCTGTGTTCAAATTTAAGTCTGAATTTGAGTTTGGGCTATCGTCTGAAAGCGTAGAACCAGAAGACTGAGTAGAAATATTGGGCATGGCTAACCTTGCTAAAGATAAATTGGCTGAACGCATTGTACGTTTTTTTTATGACAATCACCAGTTTTGCCGCGCTAGAGTATTGATTTATGGTTAAATATTCACTTAAATTTGATTTGTGACTAGGCTTCTTATATTTATGGCATCTCCAGTAGCACCTAATGACGTACCAGACTCAGCTTTTATTGTGCAGCATTTATATACTGCTGTCTTATGGGTCAATGATGATCTGATAATTACATGGCTCAATGGTCAAGCTGAGCAGTTGTTAGCAGTCAGTCGCGAACGGTTATTAGGCCAGTCTATATTGACATTATTAGCACCTGAAGAACTCAAAAAAAGTTTGAGTGACAACGTAGACAACCTCTCAAATAAGTATTCAGACAACCATCTAAAACCCAATACTGTAAGGCAAAAACGTCCAACCTCCTCTTTGAATGACCGCTTTAGTCAAGCGCAAAAATACCAACAACCTTTTATTGATCATGACCATAAAGTAACTTTACAACCGAGCAGCGGCGTAGCGGTATCAATCGATTATAGTGTCACACCAGTCACCTATCAGCAGCAAGCTTATTTTATTATTGAGATGTGGGGCAAAGACCGTCAAAGCCGTATCACAGAAGAACAACGCCAACAGCAGCAATACGATGTCGCCCGTCATATGCTGCGTTCAGTCGCCCATGAGGTAAAAAACCCGTTAGCAGGTATTCGCGGTGCTGCACAATTATTACAACGACAATTTGTCAAATTTAGTGAAAAAAATATTAATAAAAACCTGCAAAAAACCACTGATAAGTTACGTAGTTATACCGATATTATTATCTCAGAAACCGACCGTTTAACCCAGCTCATCGGTCAGCTTCTTGGCTCCAATCAATTGCCAAACTGGCAAGCTGTCAATATTCATGAGCCACTAGAGCATGTGCTAACTTTGGTGATGAATAATTACTCGCAAGTGACTTTAAAACGTGACTATGACTTATCTTTGCCTGAATTAGATGCCGATAAAGACCAGTTAATCCAAGTATTTCTAAATTTAGTCAATAATGCTTGCGAGGCGATGACAGAGCAATATTCGCCGAATAACTTTGAGTCTGATAATGCAAAAGTGAGCAACATTCAAGCTGAAGATGACAATTATAAACCGCAATTACATATCCAAACGCGCGTTGCTTTTCAGCATACTATTGGCAGTCAACAACACAAACAAGTACTGCAAATCACTATTACTGATAACGGCTCAGGAATTAATCCAGCGCTAATCGGGCAAATATTTTTCCCAATGGTAACTAGCCGTGCAGCAGGCACAGGCTTAGGGCTGTCTATCGTTCAAGATATTATCAGCCGACATCATGGTATGATTGACGTTAGCTCCATTCAATTTAAAGATGACAATCAAAATAGACAAACGCGCTTTACGCTATATTTACCCTTTAATCAGCCAGCACTTGACACATGAATGTAATAGCGAAATAAATATTAGAATTACTCTACTGAATTAAACGATAATCCTGAAACAATTGCTCATCAGGCCTAACACATGACTAAATATAACCACCCTAAATACAAAAGCGTTACTCAGATGCCAAATGATGAGTCAATGAATAATCAAACGATTAAAGTAACGGTCGATAATGCACCCAACGACAACCCTGCCATTCTATGGTTGATCGATGATGACGCAGCATTGCGATTGATATTGGCTGATACTTTTGGAGACGCTGGCTTTATGGTTGTCAGCTTTACGCAGGCACAGGCGGCATGGACCCAGCTTAATGATGTCTTACAACAACATGCATCAGCGACGCAGTTGCCGGATGTCATATTAACTGATATTCGTATGCCAATGATGGATGGCTTGTCGTTTAGTGGATGGGTACATAAGCATTTTCCTCAGCTACCTATCGTCATTATGACTGCTCATTCAGACATCAGCTCTGCTATTGACAGTTATCAGACAGGCGCATTTGAATATCTACCCAAACCCTTTGATCTAGATGATGCGGTCGCAACGATTTATAAAGCTATCAATTATCAGCCAACTCATCAGATAAATAATAAGCAAGCCGAAACCGATGTCAAAGCTCAGGCAAAAAAAGAGAGCAAGCTAAATCCAACAACGAAACCAACCAACAGCTCTGACAACTCGGTCAAAGACAAGGATTCGTTAAAAGATAAAGCTACTGACAAGTCTAACAACAACCCTAATGGTATTATTGGACAGTCACAGGCTATGCAAACGGTCTTCCGAGCAATTGGACGCTTGGCACATTCTCCTATCACCGTACTAATCACTGGTGAATCAGGGACCGGCAAAGAGCTGGTCGCAAGCGCCCTACATCAACACTCACCAAGGCAGCAAGAGCCTTTTATCGCACTCAATATGGCAGCCATTCCTCATGATTTGATTGAATCTGAGCTATTTGGCCATGAAAAAGGGGCTTTTACAGGCGCTACCACGCGCAGGCAAGGACGCTTTGAGCAAGCAGACGGTGGCACGCTGTTTTTGGATGAAATCGGCGACATGCCCTTTAGTACACAAACACGCTTGCTACGGGTACTAGCAAATGGTGAGTTTTATCGCGTTGGCGGGCAGCAGCCTATCAAGGTTGACGTACGTATCATCGCTGCGACTCATCAAAACCTAGAGCATCTCGTACAGCAAGGCAAGTTTCGTGAGGATTTATTTTATCGTCTCAACGTCATTCGTTTGCCATTACCACCATTGCGCGCACGCCGTGAGGATATTCCAGCACTTACTACACACTTTATGCAGCGCGCCGCTGAGCAGATGAACACTGCACCAAAGCAGCTGCACCCCCAAGCACTGCACCTCATGCAGGCCTTTGACTGGCGAGGCAACGTGCGTCAACTCGAAAATGTCTGTTTGTGGTTGACGGTCATGGCAACGGGTGACACGGTTTTGGTCGAAGATTTACCACCTGAGCTCTTGGATAATCATCATCATTCTTTGCAGCAACGATCTAATCAACCACGTAATGACGTTTATGATAATGACTTTCATCGTAATGACGTAATGCAGCCTTTAGAGTCTACCTCTTACTCGGTTGCGACATTAACTTGGCAAGAAGTGCTAGCAGACTGGGCGAAAGAATCGCTACAGGCGGGTGAAACCGATATCTTGCAGACCGCAACACCCGATTTCGAACGCGTATTATTGAATGCAGCGCTCACGCATAGCGGCGGCAAAAAGATTGCGGCGGCTAACTTATTAGGTTGGGGACGCAACACCTTAACCCGTAAACTCCATCTGCTCGATATTGACTCATCAGACAATCAGTCAGAAGAGTCATAATTAAACAAGTTCAAGAATAGATTTAACATTACGTATTTAAAAAAGCTCCTTTGAAAGTCGTAGTGAAATCAAACATTTATAAATTCGAGTACAAGAAATTGTGATTAATTTAAAATTATTTGCAAAAAGGGGTTGCCAAACTATTCAAACTCTATATAATAGCCAACCACTGAGACGCACTACCGAATCAGTTATTTATCTAGATGGTGTTTGAGTTTAAACGCTTTTGATGATAAAGTTTTGATAATGGGGCTGTGGCGGAATTGGTAGACGCACCAGATTTAGGTTCTGGCGCCGCAAGGTGTGAGAGTTCGAGTCTCTCCAGCCCCACCATTTTCGGATAGTGAATAAATTGTCTCAAATCTATACTAAACCTGCCTTCGGGCAGGTTTTTTTATGTGTGGAATTTGGTATAAATATCTTCCGTGGGCTGAACTGTGGAACAGTATCAACTGTACTACCCTTCTAGAAGCCTTAAATCGTAAGTGTTTAAAGAGTTTTTTGTAGATATAGCCCATATTCTTCCATGGGCTATAATCAATTCCTATCTATGTTTGCCCAAGTAAATCTTACAAAGAGTATTTCACTGTATTTCGTATAATGGAATAGCCATATAAGTTAGTAGCCTATAGGGCTGTTTCATTATACGATGCATCTACTTATTACCATTTTAGTATAATGTGCTGGTCTAGAGACTAACTACTGAGAGTTGTATTTTTTGTTCTCTGAGCTTAATCTAATACCATCAAAAAAGGATTATTAAGATGAACAAAGCTATATCATTAACTTTGGCTACTTTAGCTTTTACATTCTCAGCTTCTGCTTATTCCGCACAGTTTTCTTCTATTATTGATGCAATGGCAATACCCAAAAACTCTCTAAACAATGTAAGTGGCTGGGAGAACGCAGATGAAATTAAAGGTGTTAAATGGAAATGGCCGTATTATGAATCAGGCGCTCATGATAGTACGATGGAAGGAACAACCAAGGTAGGCAGCAGTAAAAATCCTAATATAGGTTATACTGAAGTTACTATCACTGGTGCTAGGACTTTCATGACAGCTATTGAAATAATGATTCAGAATGAAGGAGAGAGTCCTTCCAAAAGTGAAGTAAATAAGCTTTTTGGTTCTGGTAAGGTAACTAAAATTCCATCATCTTGTGATAGCAATCACCCTAACGAGGGAGATGCCACTTATTATTTTACTAGAGCAAAAGATCAGCCAGTCTTTATACGTTATGCAATAAATTGGGGTGCTGCAGGAAAAGGTGGTAGTGCAGGTGGTGCAAATATCACAGTTGCTAATAGATTAACAGATTTAAATAGTCGCTATGGTTACGAGGATTGCTATGACAATCGGACGTTAGAAAAATGGTCGATTGATTGAGCTACGCTGAAAAAACTGTAGAAACTAGCATAAGATATTTTAAACAGAAAGCTCAATGCTAATGATCCACGTTGACGATTTTATAGTCACTAAATTCATAAGAAAAATTACGGAGTATATTTGGGATATTGTGATTCTAAAACGGGGCTTTTTATAACAGATTTTGGACTTGGTGATACTTCAGCTTCTTGAGTTATTGCAGATATATTGTTATTTTCTTTAGTGAGCTGTCGTATCTCGTATTGCTCACGTTCAACTATTGGGTCAATTAAGAGCGCAAGGATAGAGTTATTTTCAGGCTTAGAAAGTACTTCACGCACTCTTTTCTCACTAGAGTATGAGGGTAGTTCTTCTATATTTTTTATGATATCTAATTGACGACTATCAAACTTAGCTTTAGTCTCATTAGGAACTAGTGTTCCCGTATTGCCGTTACCCAACCAATCACTTCTGACACTTATAGACTCGTCTGTAAAAGTTTTGATGAAAGTCAATGTTGCTCTATTTAGTCTCTTTCGATGCTCATCCTCCAAACTATCAGTAGAAACATCAATGTTGCTAGAATCATTGTTATAAACAGCGACAGGCCTAACTGCCTCCATGAGAGAGAGATTAATACGCTTATTAATGACATGGTTGCTACCAGGGATAGGATCACTATTGATATCGTGATCAATTTTAAGTGAGCTAAAATTGAAGGTGCCTGTCCTTGGGCTACTAATTGCTGTTGTGTTATCAAAGCGCTTTGATATTCTTGAGCTACGGTTTGCAACTGTGCTGAGAAGTCGCTCTCTTGCTCTTGTAAGGTCAATAGTGTTTTCTCGTAGCTCTGAGCTTTCGCTTTTGCTATACGCTCTGCTAAGTTTTTCGACTTCAAATTCTCGCTCATAAATCTCGCCCTTAAACCTAATATTATTCTTCCCATCAGGATTTTCGACACTGATACTAGTCTTAGTTTCTCTTGCAACTACTAACCCTAAACCGGCAAAAGCCTTTAAAATACCATGACGATTTTTTATATAGCCTTTCTCGATTCCAGAGATGATAAAGTCATGTATATCTTCACGAACTTCAGTAGTACTTCTTGGCAAATCGGAAACAGTTGCTAATACTCTTCTCCGATTAGGGTGATTTGGATCGGCTAGACTATAAGTGGCATTTATTACATCACGCCATGAATCAACTAAGTTGATATCATTTCTGTGAAAGTAAATAGGGAGTGCTTTACCACTCGTCAGCTCAACATTAGCAAAAACGAAATTTAGTTCCAATCGTCTTTGCTTCTTACCCTCTTCATCAAGGATAGGATTATTGTCTTGATTGAACCGCCCCGACTTTATCGGAGGCTGATTTACTTTAGTCAGGCAGCAATGCCTGACAGGATTAAATTATCATAAT